>CAYNFJ010000007.1:32214-34780 GCA_964396505.1 uncultured Polaribacter sp.
CCAAATCTTGATTATTTACAACAAGGGTAAGTACGGCAATAATCAGTGTGCTGATAACCAGTTGAAATCCTTTTTTACTTTTATTATCCAATTGGGATAGTTTCCCTAAATTTTTTATCACAGCAATTAGTACCAGAAAAGACACTGCCAGAATAGAAATTAATAGATGTAAATCATCGTATTTGTTGGGGTTAAAATACATGTTTATTTCGGTGAGTGTCTTAAAATAAGCTATTTGATCTGTTATAAAAAAATACGTAAAAGCTAAAAAAACAGGCGTTAAAAAACCCAGAACAGGAATCCATAATCTTTTATCAAAAACCTGAATATAAATAAAATAACCAATATAAATTAAGACGAAAAAAAGGATGTTTACAGGGTAAAACAAAAAAGCAATCCCCAGATAAAATCCACTGTCAAACAACTTTTCCATTATTTTTTTACGCGTTCTTAAACTATATAACCTTCTAAATCCTAACAAAATAAACAAATGTGATAAGCTATATTTAGAAATATGTAAGACGTCCGGAAATATCCCTAAAAGGAATATAAAGATAAACAGAGTAAAATAATGAGACCCCGTTAATTGATTTTTGCTGATAATAAAATCTACCAATAGAATTACAAGGGTAAAGAAGACAAACACACCCAAACTCCACAAAAATAATTCCATATCAAAACTTGGAAAAAAACTACGAAAGCGGTGTATCATCACATAAAAAAACAACAAAATAAGCAGACTTATAAAGCTAATTGGTTTTGATTTTTGAAAAAATCTTGCTAACATGAGTTGTTTTATTATATTTGCAAAGTAAACAATACATTATTATGTTAGCAAACAATATTTGGAAAATCATTGGAGAATTAATTGATAAGGGCTTAGCACCTTACAAAACTTTACGTCTTCATACGCACGGTTGGTGGGATTCTAACTTGGTAAGTTGGATTTTTATCAGTATCGGATTGATTGCCCTACTTTATTGGATGAATCAAATGTTTGGTTTTAAAAAATCCGGTAAAGAAGACGTAGCCTAGTATATCGTTGTGGGGAGCAAGAATAAACTCAAGCGTTTTCGTGAGAACGAAACCTTCCGGAATGTCATTCAACCAACCCGGGAAGAAGTCTTATCCGGCTTTTCTCTAAAGGGAAAGTGGCATACTTTTTTCAACAACTCCCATCCAATTATCTTGGAATTAGGTTGTGGCAAAGGAGAATATACTTTGGCATTGGCACAAAGAAATCCTCATATTAATTTTATCGGAGTAGATATCAAAGGAGCCCGTTTTTGGCGTGGTGCCAAAACAGCGTTGGAAGAAAATATACCTAATGTAGCTTTTTTACGTACACAAATCGAATTGATAGATTGGTGTTTTTCTCAAAATGAGGTCAGTGAAATATGGATTACTTTTCCCGATCCACAGATTAAGTACAAGCGCACCAAACACCGTATGACCAATCCGGACTTTTTAAAAAAATATCAAAATATTCTAAAAAAAGAAGGTTTAGTCCATCTCAAAACAGATAGTGAATTTATGCACGGATATACTTTGGGTTTATTGCAAGGACTGGAATATCCCGTTCTGTATGCCAATCACGATATCTATAAAAATGCCGGAGCTCCGGCTATCGTTACCGAGGTACAGACCTTTTATGAAAAAATGTTTTTAGAAACGGGAAAAGCCATTACCTACTTACAATTTCGACTACATAAAGACAAGGAAACCGGAAAGCATTAATATTGCTCTTTCTCATTCGGGAAATCGCCGGTTTTTACATCTTCAATATATTGTTGAAAAGCACCGGTCATTTCAGTATATAAATCGAGGTATCTTCTTAAAAAACGCGGGTTAAATTCGTGTGTCATGCCCAACATATCGTGGGTGACCAATACCTGACCGTCAACACCGCTTCCGGCGCCAATTCCAATAACGGGAATGGATAAACTCTCGGCTACTTCTGCGGCTAATTTAGCCGGAACTTTCTCTAATACCAACGCAAAACAGCCCAATTCTTGTAGTAAAACAGCATCTTGCTTTAATTTTTCCGCTTCGGCCTTTTCTTTGGCTCGCACCGTATAAGTTCCAAACTTATAAATAGATTGTGGCGTCAAGCCCAAATGCGCCATCACCGGAATACCGGCGGTTAAAATACGGGATATAGAGTCTTTTATTTCAGAACCTCCTTCTAATTTTACAGCGTGCCCACCCGATTCTTTCATAATACGAATGGCAGCATTTAAAGCCCCTTTGGAATTCCCCTGATAGGACCCAAAAGGCAAATCAACCACCACGAGAGCCCGGTCAATAGCACGGATAACCGAACTGGCATGATAAATCATCTGATCTAATGTAATGGGCAACGTAGTTTCGTGACCCGCCATGACATTGGATGCCGAATCACCGACCAAAATAATATCAATTCCGGATCGATCTACAATTTTTGCCATCGTATAATCATAAGCAGTTAACATGGCTATTTTTTCGCCATTGGTTTTCATATCTACCAATGACTTTACCGTAACTCGTTTATATTCTTTCGATGCTGCTGACATATATTATCTATTTT
>CAYNFJ010000008.1:0-34455 GCA_964396505.1 uncultured Polaribacter sp.
CTATTTCGGTCTTTGATGGTATTCGAAATCCCGATAATCAGGACATCAATTATTGTTATCCTTCCATCGATTTGGTTACCGGATCGGATATTATCTTTTTCTGGGTCGCCCGGATGATATTTGCAGGTTATGAGTTTCGAGATGCCAAACCGTTTTCTAATGTATATTTTACAGGAATTGTACGGGATAAGAAAAGACGTAAAATGTCCAAATCCTTGGGAAATTCACCGGACCCAATCCAACTGATGGAAGAATATGGTGCCGATGGGGTACGTACAGGACTGCTTCTAGCTTCTGCAGCCGGTAATGATTTGTTATTTGAAGAAGAATTATGTCAGCAGGGTAGAGGTTTTGCCAATAAAATATGGAATGGATTTCGCCTCGTAAAAGGCTGGGAAGTAAGTGATAGTATGGCACAACCTGAAGTTGCCAAAACAGCGATAGAATGGTATCAAGCAAAATTTCAACAATCCTTGCATCAAATAGAAAAATCTTTTGAACAATACAGGCTGAGCGAGGCATTGATGACCATTTATAAACTCTTGTGGGATGATTTTTCTTCGTGGTATTTGGAAATGGTAAAACCGGCTTTCGGTCAAGCTGTAGATCGTACCACTTGGGAAGCCAGTATCCGGTTTTTTGAGGATAATATGAAAATATTACATCCTTTTATGCCTTTTATCACCGAAGAGATTTGGCAATTGATTGAAAAACGTACGCCAGAGCAAGCGCTTATTATTGCTACGTATCCTGAATTGCAATCGTATGACACAGTGCGTATTGAACAATTTGAAAGAGTCAAAGAGATTGTTTCCAATATCCGGACCATTCGTAAAGAAAAGAATATTTCTTTTAAAAACAGCATTGATTTATTGATTATCAATTCGGATAATTTTACGAAATCCTTTGATTCGGTTATCCAAAAAATGGGTCATATAGATCAATTGACTTATACCGGCGAAAAACACGAAGCGGCGGTAAGTTTTAGAGTAAAATCAAACGAATATTTTATTCCGGTAGAAGAGGAAGCCATTGATAATGAAGCGGAAAAAGCCAAGATTTTGGAAGAATTGAACTATACGCAAGGCTTCCTAAAATCGGTGCAAGGCAAGTTAAAGAATGAGCGTTTTGTAGCCAATGCACCGGCTGCTGTTGTCGCTTCTGAAAAGAAAAAAGAAGCCGATGCTTTAGCAAAAATAGAGGCTTTGCAATCCAGACTTGCTAAATTGTAGCATCGTATTGTCTTTTAATCAATACATGTCTGTATGAGCACGGCAATTTCCAGTTAGATCTACTCTTTTACCACCAACCGGAAACCTTCTCCGTGAATATTGACAATTTCTACCTTGGGATCTTTGCTGAGGTATTTACGTAATTTGGCGATATACACATCCATACTTCTGGAAGTGAAGTAATTGTCATCGCGCCAGATTTTAGTCAAGGCGAGTTCGCGTGGCATCAAGTCATTCTTATGTTGTGCTAACATTTTAAGCAACTTGTTTTCTTTGGGTGATAATTTTTGAGGCTCTCCACCTTTATAAATCAGCTGGCGTAATTTGGAATTCAAAAAGAAGTCACCGATAGTATATTCAAAAACCTCATCTGTTTTGCCGGTTTCGTTTTCTTTTCGTTGGAAAATAGCTTTGATTTTGTATAACAGGACTTCTGAATCAAAAGGTTTGGTCAAGTAATCGTCAGCGCCCACTTGATAGCCTTTTAGTACATCTTCTTTCATGGTCTTGGCACTTAAGAAAATGATGGGAATTTGCTTGTTTTTTTTACGGATATCTTGTGCCAGCGAAAAACCGTCTTTTCTAGGCATCATCACATCCAAAATGCATAAATCATACTCGTTATTCTTAAAAAAGACAAAGCCTTCCAAGCCGTCTTTTGCCAAGGTTACATCAAAATCGTTAAGACTTAAATAATCTCTTAGAACGTTTCCAAAATTGGGATCGTCTTCTACTAATAAAATTCTTTTGTTGCTCATATCTATTTAGTTTTATGTTTTTATACTGTTATTTTTAATTAAATGACCGGTAATTTAATGGTAAAGGTGCTGCCTTTTCCTTTTTCACTGACTACAGTCACCTTTCCTTGGTGTAATTCTACAATTTTTTTTACGTAAGATAAACCCAGTCCATGTCCTTTAATATTGTGGATATTTCCGGTTGTTTCGCGGTAAAATTTATCGAAAATATGTTTTTGAGCACTTTTGCTCATTCCGATACCATTGTCGGTGATATGAATCAGAATGGCATTGGATATATTCTCTGTAAATAGCGTTATTTCGGGTATTTTATCAGAATACTTAATGGCGTTATCCAATATGTTGACAAAGACATTGGTCAGATGAAATGAATTGCCTAAAACATCGGTCTGTATGGCTTCAAAGCGGGTGATTAATTGACCTCCTTTGTCTTCTATCAAGAGTTGAATATGCGAAATAGCATCATCTAATATGTCTTGAATATCAATGATTTCTTTACTGACATCCAGTTGATTCTTATCCAATTTTGAAATGCGTAAGACCGTTTCTACCTGTGCGTGCATCCGCTTATTTTCTTCACGAATCATTTTTACATAATTGAGAACCTTGTCTTTATCTGCTATGATTCTTGGGTTTTTTATAGCGTCCAAAGCAAGGTTAATGGTAGCGATAGGTGTTTTGAACTCGTGTGTCATATTATTGATAAAATCGGTTTTGATAGCGGCAATCTGTTTTTGTTTGTTCAATTGATAAAGCGTGCTGCCAAAAACACCGATAATCATCAGGATAAATACGATTGATAAAATTAAATTTTTGGAAATACTGGAGAGTATATAGGTTTGTTTTTCAGGAAAATTCACGTATAAAGAATAGTTACTGTGTCCGTTGTTATCGGTAAAGAAAGGAATTCGGTAACTCTTTCCTTTTTTGATTTTAAAATACCCGGATTTTACCGAAGTCAGCATGCCATTGTCATAAAGGGCAAATTTAAAAGGGGTTTCTATGCCTCTGTTTAAAAATTGCCGGTGCAATTTTTCATTAATCTCACGCGGGCTTACCCTCATATTGATTGGGGTGCGTTTAATTTTACTATAAATCCAATCTTTAAGATACTCTTTATCCAAGGAGGTTAATTCAGAAAATTCTTGAATATGTTCATCGGTTGGGTAAGAGGTAATGTCTTTTTGATTGATATAATGCTTGCTTACAAAAATGTCCTTTTTACTAAAAGTTCTTTTGAATGTAATGCTGTCATCGTCAAATAGAGCGGTGGGTATCCGGTATTTTTGTTCCAGAATGGTCTGCTGAAATACAAATTTTTCATTTCGGGAAGTATCTATTTGTTCATAGATAATTTTTGATATTTCGGCTTCTGAGGCCAATTTTAAGTCTTTACTCAAACCGCGCAAACTCTTATAAATATATTTTAGTTCCCGGTTTTGAATATTTTTTGAAACATTGTCCATCGCTGCATACACCTCTCTTGAAAATTGTTTTTCACGTATTTTAATGGAATTTCGTATCCAAGAAATTTGGACAATGATAATCCCGATAAGCGCAAAACTCATCAAAGAAATAATCAGTATGAAAGTGGACTTTCGCATTGTTCAAAAATACGGTTTTTTATGAGTCAATTTATGAGATTAAGATTATATTAACACAAAAACTGTGCTATTAACGATAAATTAAGAGAAAAATGTTAAGTTTTTGTTGGATTTCTAATGATTTGACATTTGTTTTAAACTACTTCGTCCTTGTGAAATGTACTGAATCGGTTTATTTGGAAAGTGTTTGCAATTTTTTGTAAAGTTGGTTGACCTGTTTTTCTGTGCTTTCCCAATCGATATTTTCAATGACAAAATCGGCGTGTTGTATCTTGTATGATTCATCCCATTGATTGGCTATTCTGCTCTGTACTTGTTCGGCACTCACGAGATCTCTTTTGATGACCCGTGCTATTCGAACCGGTGTAGGGGCGGTGACGACTATGATATAATCGCACCATTGGTCACTGCCGTTTTCAAATAAAATTGCATTTTCATAAATGATAAATGGAGCGTTTTGACGGGAAATAAATTCTAAAAAATCGCTATGTACTACCGGATGTACAATGGCATTGAGTTGTGCTAATTTTTCTTTGTTGTTAAATACTATTTCGGCTAAGTAGCTTCGGTTTAATTGGTTGTTACGATAGGAATTTTCACCAAAAACTCTTTGAATATTATCTTTAATAGTCGCATCAGTTTGCATCAATCTTTTAGCCTCGATATCGGCGATATACACCGGAACTCCTTTATTGATAAAAAGTTGCAATACACTGGTTTTGCCACTGCCTATGCCTCCTGTTAAACCTACGACCTTCATTTCTTTATGAGATAATTAACTGATTGTACTTGTAAGTTGGCTTTGCTGACATAATCCGGTTTTTTGGTTATTTTCAGGTTTAATAATGTGTTGTTTGTATCTTTTAGCGGATAATCACAAGATATGGTAAAACTCTTATTGGTCACTTTGGCATAATCCTCTAATGTTACTTCAAAATTTACTTGGACTGTTTTTGGAAATAATACTATTTGAACTCCTTTTGGTACATGATTGATCTGTATGGGAACTTCAATACTTCCTTGGGTAAATTTGCCCACTTTGGCTTTAATTGTTACTTTTTTTGAATTGATTTTTATTTTTTCAGGAAGTTTATTTAATAGAATTTCCTTTTCAAAATCGGTATCAATATCTTCTATTTTTAGCTGGATTGTCGGAACAGATTGGATCGTATCAATGGCTGTTTGAGGTCCGGTAATTAGGAGGCTATCGGGTTTTATAAGAAGGCTTTTTGTAAGCTTATAGCCGGGTTTAAAGCGTAGTTTGAGATCGGCTAGCACCGGCACTTTTTTAGTTGTAAGTTTTCCTAAAAAAATAGTGATACTGTCCGGAATAAATCGGATTATCTTTGTGTCGCTGAGTTGTTTTTGCAAATTGGGAATACGGTGATTGGGCAAAAAATAATAATTACCATTTTTACCGGATTTGAATTGCGTGAAAGAGAGATTCAGATTTTTAGCACTTAATTTATGACTTAAGATGGTAAATCCGGAGGCTTCAATTTGAGCGGAAATTTGTGGAACCGGCGCTTGTTGAAAAACCAAATCTTCCGGAATATCACGGTAGTGTAGATTAAACTGAGTGAGGTATGAATAGTTCTCGGATAGAGTGGAAAAAAACCAAAATAGTGCTGAAAGTAATAAGAAAAGCAAGAACACTTTGTTGTTTTGATTTAAAGGAGCTATTTTTTTCCTTCCAGCCATAGGTTTGTATATTTTTACAAATGTACATTATTTTTTTGCATTTGTATCCGGTTTGAAATAAGTAAAAAAGGTGAGTATTTAGACTCACCTTTTTTTAATAACTTAGATAGTATAATCACGAATCACTTTTTTACAGTGGCGCTATTTTTATCAAATCGTTTACTCATTTCCATTGAAATGGCTGATTTTTCAAATTTTATTTTACCGGCTAATGTTTCTATGGTTACGGTTCCTTCGGTATCGTTAATATCGACAATTTTTCCGTGAATTCCGCTTGTCATTACCACTTTACTGCCTCGTTTTATGTCAGCTTGGAATTGACGCTCTGCTTTTTGACGTTTTAATTGAGGCCGTATCATAAAGAAATAGAGTACGACAAAAAGTAGTACAAAAGGCATTGCATTATTTAATATTTGATCCATGATGTTTGGGTTCTTTTATTTAACTTGACTGTTAGGTTTTAGTTGTTTTTGTAGTATTTTTTTTCCTATCTGAGGTCTTTTTTTTCCAACATATTTGGGTTTTCTTTTAGGAGCGTTGGGATCCGGAGTTACAAATCCTTTCAAATAAATAACTTCTCTTCCCGAAGCGGTATTGGTCGTTAAAGTGATTGATTTTTTCTGATTATTTCGTTTTCCTTTGGATCTGAAATGTGCTTTGATTTCACTCTTCTCTCCGGGTTTTATAGCTTTATCTCTAGGCCAGCTGGGGACGGTGCATCCACAAGATGCTTTGGCACGTGTAATAATCAAATCACTTTTTCCGGTATTGGTAAATTCAAAAGTGGCATCTATTTCATCGCCTTCATTAATGGTTCCAAAATCGTACTCTTTAGAAACAAAGGTCATTTCGGGAAATCCGGCTTTAGCTCTGGAATTGGCTTCTTTGGCTTTGTCCAAGTTTTGGTCTTTTACTTTGTTGGCGGCATTTTGTTTACAAGAAATAAGGCTTATACTCAAAATAGCAACCAGCATAATTCCGATTTTTTTCATAAAATATATATTTTAAAAGTTAATAATTAAGATAAAAACAAGCAAAGGTAATAAAATATTGAGATTAGAGTAATCCACGACCTATTTTTTCTATTTTTCCTTCTTTTTGATACATTGTTAAGAGTTTATCCAATACTCCATTGATAAAATAACTACTCTTATGCGTGGCGTAATCTTTGGCAATTTCAATATACTCATTGATGCTTACTTTAGTGGGAATAGAGGGAAAATGATAAAATTCACTGATAGCCATCACCATCAAAAGTTTGTCAATTTTGGTGATTCGTGTACTATCCCAGTTGGGAGTATGGGTATCAATGTCTTTTTCATATTTGGCAAAATTTAAAATGGTCTTTCGAAATAATTCCAATGCAAAATCTTTGTCAGCAGGCTCTTTGTACAAAACATCGGGATAAAAGGTGCTTCCTTGCTTCATTCCGTTTAGATTGGCAAGCACCCAAGTATTTACAAATGGAATATCATCTGCCCAACTAATCACAGCGTCTTCGTAAAAATCATATAAAGTGTCGCTGGGCGCAATCACTTTTTTGTAGATACGAATTAAAAATTTCTTATCCTCTTTATAACCGGGAGATTCTAGTTGCTGGTAAGATTCATAAGAACCACTTTCCCGAATTTTTTCCCAAATAATTTCAATAATTTCACGATGTTCAGCCCATTGTATTCGGCTCTTGTCCTCTTTTAATTCTTGTAAAGACGGACTCGATTTAAGTTGCTGTAAAAGTTTGTTATTGACAAAGTTAGGGTTCGTGTCCTTCAATGAATTATGTGCGATAAAACGATGCTTTGCTTTTTCAAAATGCTGTTGAGCTAATTCCAAGATCGCACCCATTAACTGCAATTGTAAAATATACAATTGGTGCAAGCGTTCAATGCTTTGAATCAGATATTTTTCTTGGATATCCAATTGATCATTTTCGGCAATCATCAGCGCATAAGCCGATTGCATTACTTTGATACGAATATGTCTTCGATTTATCATATAAAGAACCTGTTTTTAAGGTTGCAAAGATACTATTTTACTTAAGATTGAAAATAGTATTTCTAAATATATTTTTGAGATAATAATCATTATTACTTTGTATTTGTAATTAAATGATTTAATTTGTGTTAGTAATAACTCAGATGTCTTTTGAAGGAATTAAGCTATTTAAATAAATATTTTATCAAATATAAGTACCGTCTTTTGGCCGGTATTCTGATTACGATTTTGTCCAAATATTTGGCCGTCAAGGTTCCTCAATATGTTAGGCAATCGCTCAACAGTGTCGATGCCTATAGAAATGGAACTATCACCGATTTAGCTGTCGTAAAAGCAGATCTGTGGCACAATATTCTATGGATTGTAGGTTTGGCATTGGTCTCGGGTGGCTTTACTTTTCTGATGCGACAGACCATTATTGTGATGTCCCGTTTGATAGAATTTGATTTGAAAAATGAAATTTATCAACAATACCAACGCCTTTCGCTTAGTTTTTATAAAAAAAACAGAACCGGCGATTTGATGAACCGTATTACCGAAGATGTCAATAAAGTCAGGATGTATTTAGGACCGGCGGTGATGTACTCTATGAATATGATTGTACTTTTTCTGGTGACAATTACTAAGATGATCCGGATAGACCGGGTCTTGACTTTGTACACCTTGTTACCCTTACCATTACTGTCTATTGCAATTTTTGTACTGAGTAAGATTATTAACAAAAGGAGTCGTATTGTTCAAGAGAATCTTTCCAAACTTACGGCTTTTGCCCAAGAGATGTTTTCGGGAATAGGGGTTCTTAAAGCCTATGCTTTGGAACGCATTATTGAAGATGAATTTGCCGAGTTAACCGACCAAAACAAAGAAAAAAACATCCATCTGTATCAAACACAAGCGCTTTTTTTCCCCTTGATGATTTTACTCATTGGCATCAGTAATATTTTGGTTATTTATATAGGAGGTATTCGTTATATTCATGGAGAAATACCTTTGGGTGTAATAGCCGAATTTATATTGTATGTCAATATGCTTACTTGGCCGGTAGCCGTTTTAGGATGGGTTACCGCTATGGTGCAACAAGCCGAAGCTTCTCAAAAAAGAATCAATGCTTTTTTAAAAGAAAAACCCGAGATTGTCAATTATTCACAAGACGATTTTGAGATAAAGGGAGCCATTGTTTTTGATCAAGTCTTTTTCACTTACGATGATACGCATATTGAAGCCCTTAAAGGACTGAGTTTTACTGCTGAAAAAGATCACACCTTGGCTATAGTAGGAAAGACCGGTTCCGGTAAATCTACCATAATTTCTTTATTGACACGCTTGTATGATATAGATTCCGGTAGCATTCTTTTAGACGGAGTCTCCATCAAGGATATCAACATATACAGTTTGCGGAGTCAAATAGGAGTTGTACCTCAAGATACTTTCTTGTTTTCAGATACCATTGCCAATAATCTGAGGATAGGTAATGAATCGGCTACGGATGATGAACTTGTTGAAGTTTGTAAACAAGTTGCTTTTCATCAAAGTATTATGAGCTTTAATGAAGGGTATCAAACCGTTCTAGGTGAGCGGGGTGTTAGCTTGTCCGGTGGACAAAAGCAACGTTTGGCGATAGCACGGGCTTTGTTGAAAAAACCAAAAATATTGGTGTTAGACGATAGTTTAAGTGCCATTGATACCGAAACCGAAGCCCTTATTATTAAAAATTTAGCGGCTATCCAACCTAAGGGTACCCGGATCATTATCAGCCACCGGGTTTCTACGGTACAACATGCCGATAAAATTTTGATTCTGGAAAACGGTATTATCACTCAGCAAGGAACACATAATGAGTTGATTAGAAAGAAAGGCTACTATCAAGAACTCTACCGTACACAACTTTTGAAAAAAGATACTGTATAAATGGTGGTTGGAGTAAATTATTTTTATAGATTTGCTGATGTAATGAAAAAAACATATAATTAATTTAATTAAAGTAGATTATGAGCGAAAGCAAATTTCAGGAACAAGAGGAGATTTTCTCTCAAATAATGCGAGCAGGTAGAAGAACCTACTTCTTTGACGTGAGAGAGACCAAAGCGGGTGATTATTATTTAACCATTACCGAAAGTAAAAAGTTTACCAATGAAGATGGTTCTTTTCACTTTAAAAAACACAAAATATTCTTATACAAAGAGGATTTTAATGAGTTTAGTGAGCATTTGAACAATGCAACCGAATTTATTTTAAAAGAAAAAGGAGAAGAAGTTATCTCTGAACGTCATCAAAAAGATTTTGTAAAACCATCTGATATGCCTAGTGATGCTGCGGATGCTGATGCTGACGGAAAATCGGATACAGAAAGTTTTACAGATGTCAATTTTGAAGATATTTAAAATAATTCAATTCACTAAAAAACCCACCTGTAATAGCGTGGGTTTTTTTATTGGGATACCGGTGTAAGCCCTAACTCCTTAGCTTTTTCAATCATAAAATTGTAACAGGCTTGGTATTCATTTGGAATTTTTCCATCCAATATAGCTTCTTTTATCATTTCTTTTAAAATACCAATTTCACGAGATGGTTGTATGTTAAAAGTTTGCATAATTAACTCGCCGGTTATAGGTGGCTGAAAATTCCGGATATGATCCCGGGCTTCTACCTCTTCAATTTTTTGACGAACTATCTTAAAATTATTCAAATACTTTTTATAGCGTTTTTTATTTTTTGTCGTAATATCAGCTTCACAAAGAAGCATTAAATCTTCCATATTTTCACCGGCGTCGAATACCAATCTTCGTACAGCAGAATCGGTGGTTCCGTCAATGACCGCAATAGGTCGGGAACTCATCATTACCATTTTTTGAACAAATTTCATCTTGTCATTCAAGGGCATTTTAAGTCTTTTAAAAAGGCGATAGACCATCTTAGCTCCTTTAAATTCATGTCCGTGAAAGGTCCACCCTATTTTTTTATCAAAGCGTTTGGTAGGCGCTTTACCGATATCGTGCAAAAGGGCAGCCCAAAGCAACCATATATCAGTGGTCTTTTTGGCCATATTATCTACAACTTCCAAGGTGTGATAGAAATTATCCTTATGAGTTTCTCCTTCTATTTCATCTACGCCTTTAAGTGCTGTTAATTCCGGCAAGAAATATTCCAGTAATCCGGTAGATTCCAATAATTTAAAACCGGTGGACGGTTGTTTACTCGCCAATATTTTATGCAGTTCTGTAACGATGCGTTCCGGAGTGATAATCGTAATTCGGGAAGCGTTTTTACGGATTGCTTGCAGTGAATTTGCTTCAATAACAAAATCTAATTGTGTCGCAAATCGTATGGCACGAAGCATACGCAACGGATCATCCGAAAAGGTAATGTCGGGATCTAAGGGGGTTCGAATTATTTTGTTTTGTAGATCCGCTATCCCGTTAAATGGGTCCAATAGACTCCCATAGTCCTCCGGATTTAAACTTAAAGCCATAGCGTTGATAGTAAAATCACGCCGGTTTTGATCATCGTCCAGACTTCCTTCTTCTACTTGCGGGTTACGACTTTCCGTACGATATGATTCTTTTCGAGCACCTACAAACTCGATAGCTATGGTATCATATTGAAGCATAGCGGTTCCGTAGGTTTTAAAAATCTGTACTTTGGGATGATTGGGTAGAAGAGATGCGACTTTTTGTGCCAAGTCTATACCGCTACCCACTGTTACGATATCAATATCTGTAGGGGTGTTTCTACCTAAAAAATAATCACGAACAAATCCGCCAATTACATAGCTTTGTAGTTGTAATTGACTGCCGGCCTTTGCAATAATTTCAAAAACAGGATGTTGTAAGGCTTTACTATGTTCAGTTGTTTTGGTCATGCACGTGCTTGCTTAATTCTTTTTGAATACTATACCCCATCACGGCTTTATAGGCTTTTAATCGATGGAGTAAACTGTCCAAATGATTGTTTTTTAGACTCTTTTTTAAATATTTTTTATGAGAATCTGTCCATTGATAAAATGAAGGGACATCTCCCGTTCTTACCGCACCGTATTGATCTGCGGCAAAAGTAAAATCATTTACCGAAAAGTGGTACGAATTATCCAAAATATTTTTGCCTGTATTAAAATAAGAGGCCTGAGACAGGGCTATATTATAGATAGTTGGAAAAATATCTTTGTGTGATCCGAAATTACTGAGACGTATTGTGTCCTTAGGTTGATAAAGCTTGGGAATATAAAATATAATGGGAACACTGTGTGCTAGAAAATTATCTCGATTGGTATATTTGAAACCACGATGCAAGTTGTGGTCGCCGGTTACAACTACGATTGTGTTTGCTCCTAAAGGAGAATTTCTGATCTTATTAATAAATAGTCCCAGTTGATGGTTGGCATATTGAAATGCTTTTAAATTTTTGTTTACAATATTCTTATCCATTCTCATTTTAGGATACAGACTATCCGGAAAATGTATAGGTTTGGGTACAAAATCTGCGGGTAAGTCGTAGGGAGTATGATTGCTCAAGGTCAAAAGGAATAAAAATTGTGGTTTTTGTTTGGATTGTAATAGTTTCCAAGCCTTGTCATACAAGTATTCATCGTGTAATCCCCAAGCAAATTTTGATGGATTTTGATATTCTTTCTCCAATTTTTTTTGGGTAATGATTTCATCAAAACCCTGTGTTTTCAAGTAATCACCAATATTCCTCCAACCGTAGAGTCCCCCATAAATAAAATGGGAACGATAACCGGCTTTTTGAAAAGGACGTACAATAGATGTTTGTAGCGGAATATTGTTATAAGGAGATTGGGCAATGGGTGTGTAAGGGGTTCCTGTCAAGATGTTTTCCAAAGAATGAATGGTGAGATTTCCGGAAGAAAGCGTGTTTTCAAACACGTAACAATAGGGCAATTCATCCTCTAAATCACCTAATAGATTACAAGTAGAGCTGTGTAAATCAAATAGATGTCTGCTCATACTTTCCATCAATATAAAGACTACATTGGGAGGATTTTTTGCTAAAAAAATATTTTCCGGAGTAGTGGTGAAGAGTTTTTTATCGTTGGTTATGGAATCTTTTTTATCAAGGGACAAATACGTTTCCTTAGCTTTTTCAAACGATGAAAAACCGTTGGCTGTTAATGATTGTTTGAAATTTAACGTAATTTGACTTGCTTCATTTTTGCTGATGGCCTCTTTTAACGCAAAAACGGGATTGATTGTCAATCGGTTTAGAAACTGATTATCGGTAACCGAGGCGTGGCGTAAATCCAATCCGTGAGATGCTAAAGAACCTCGCATCCCTATGAAATAAAAAATGCTGAACAATATGATTAACAAAGGCTTGTACCAATTGGACAAGTGAAATGGCAGTTTTCTTTTATCAATTATCCGAAGCATATACCGGATGATAAAATAAGCGAGCACCCAAAAAATCAGTAATTTTATAATAGGATACTCACTCCACAAGGATACCAAAATGGCCGAAGTTTCATCGTCTTTTAATCCAAAAATAATGGGAGAAAAATGTGTGCCATAGGTCTTGAAGAAAAAGAAATCAAAAGAAGAAATAATGACGAGGATCTCTAAAATATAAAGGCTGTATTTCTTTGTTAAAAAAGAATATATACGGTTGGTTTTTGCATCCTTTTTGTAAAATACACCCACTAGAATACTGATAAACAGCGGTGCCAGTACATAGCTTAATACCGTAGTATCATACCGGATTGAAGTGAGAAGAACCGGTTTTACGTATGAAAAACTATTTACAGAAGGGAGTGTTGTTCCAAAAGAAATCAAGTAATAGATACGAAAAAGGGTGAAGATAACTAATCCGAAAAGATAGATAAGTAACAGCTTGTACAGTCCGGTTAAGGTATGATTATCTTGTTTTCTCATGCTCTGATAATTAGTAATGTTCCATCGGATTGTAATCTGAGAATTTGAGAAGATTTCCCTTGGGTTTGATCGTATTGTAAGGGTACGATATAATCTACACTTTCTAGAATTCGCTCATTTATTTCATTAAAATTTTCAGGCGTTTGTTCTCCACTGATATTGGCCGATGTAGATACGATGGGGGCGCCTAGTTTGTGAATCAATTCCTTGCAAAAGGGGTCTGTGGTTACCCGTATGGCTACGGTATTATCACGGGCTATTACATTTTTAGCCAGACCCGTCGGATTCGTATAAATAATGCTAGTGGGTTTCGATGTATTTTGAATGAAATCAATAATTTTTAGTGGAATATTTTTGATTATGGATTGTAACATCGCGATGGAATCAACTAAAATAATAAGGCTTTTGCTCTCCGCACGTTGTTTGAGTTTGTATATCTTTTGTACGGCTATCGGGTTTGTGGCATCGCAGCCAATACCCCATACGGTATCGGTAGGGTAGAGGATTGTTTTTCCTGATTTCAAATAATCCAATGCGTTGTTACTCATGATCTTTATACGATGTTTTTAAGGATTCATACGGTACAAAATCAAAACTTCCGGTCATAACTCTTCTGATACTAAGAGGTTTATATTGATTGCTGAAAAAGTTTTTTTCGGGTTTCATCGCATCAAAAGATATGCCGTAAAGATACGGAATGGAATAATATAAATCTGAGGTAATAAGCGGAAGGTTTCTATTGGTTTGTATTTGTTGTAAAATATCGGGATGATTTTGACGGTATTGCTTAGAGAGCCATAATACCAAAGGGACTTCATACTCACATTTTGCCGGATTGTTAGAGCTGTGCATTTTAATATCCGGACCGGATTGATACAGGGATTCTCCGTGATCCGAAAACATGATAAACACAGCATTTCCATCGGTTTTTTTCAATTTGGATAAAAATTGGTGTAGAACAGAGTCATTATATAAAACACTGTTATCGTAAGAATCTATAACTTTTTGCTCGACAGATTGAGATTCATCTCTTGTAAAAGTATCAAATCGGGGGCGATATCTTCTGTAATAAGCCGCATGATTTCCCATAATATGGATGATGATTAGTTTTTTCGGGGCATCCAACTTAAGAATGCCTTGTAAGTCATCTACCAGTATGTCATCGTAATCGTAGGGGTTTCTAAAAATAATTGAATCACATTCCTTGGCAATAAAACTAACCTCGGAATCATGTTTTCCATACATGCGTTGTGTGCTGAGCCAGTAAGTTTTAAAACCGGTTTCTTTAAAAGCTTTTATAAAAGTAGGACGTTGGTAATAGGCAGAATCATTTTCGTACTCGGCTTCTGAAAATACGCGTTTTAGGGCATTGACCGTTTGATTAACAGGGCTTACGGCATCGGAATAAATGATTAATTTTTCTTTTTCTAATAAGGGGCTGGTCGGTTTGGGGTATTGATAATAGCTGAGGTGATCCCTGCGTAGGGATTCTCCTACCACTAAGATTAGCGTTTCTTTTTGATCCTTGCTAAAGGTGCTGTCTTGGTGTGCATGCAATGCTATTTGGGCTCTTTTACTAAAAAATTGCACTTCGTACATCTTTTGTTTTTTGTAATAGACAAGCCCTTCTATTGCTCTAAAGGGGAAAGCAATTTTTGTAGCCCCTTTAGATGCAAAATCGATGAGAGCTACGAAAAGAAATAGCGTAAGAATAATTCGCTTTTTATTGCTGATCGCTTCATTTTTTCTATGATAACTGTGAAAAAGGTAAAAAATATAAATCAATATTTGTACGGCCGTAACCAGTTTGGTTATCCATCGTGTTTCTGCAATGTATTCTACTGCTTCTTCAGAAAAAGTATCGAAAAAAGCAGTCCAAACCCCAATACTAACATACGAATCGTAATCAAATGCCATAGTATTGTACATAATACTGAGCAATAATACCGGAAAAGAAATGAGTACAAAAGTAAAGGGCTTTATCTGACTAGCGTAGAGAAAAAATAAAGGAATCAACAATGTAATGAGAGCTGCCAATAGATGCCTGCTATCTCCTCGTCCAAACGAATAAACCAATAAAGGTATGGCAAGAATCAGTATCAAAGGAAATAGATAGATTCCGTTTTTCAATGCGATTTCTTTGTTACGGAACATGATTAATCAATAATGGGTAATTTCTTTTTCTCCTTCGGGTATTTCCGGTAATTTCATATAATCGCCTACTATCTTATTGTATTCTCTAGGGTAGTACGGGTCTTTTCCATCGGTAGGGTAGAAGGTCATTTCTCCAAAAACTGTCTTTCCGTCAATCAGGTAAAAATCAACCCGTACAAAAGGTAATCTATCGGCTAATTTCTCAGCTAACTTTTTCATCTCTTCAAAAGTTTCGGGTTTGGGAATACTGCCTTCATAGTCATTTATCCAAGAAAAAGGCAATATTTTCCAATCCAAGTCATAAAAATGTTTCCCCAACACATCCGATTGTGCCGTAATATATTTGGGCTCGCCATTAAAACAATAAAATTTATAATCGGTTAATGAACCCATTTTTTTGTCTTCCAGATAGGCTTCACAAATTAATAAAGGCTCAATATTTTTATAAGCCCATTCATAACCTACGTTTTTATACTGATCGTGTTTCAGCCATTTTGCCATAGTTTTTTTGGCTTTTTTGATGTCCAATTTACTCTTGTCCTTGACAATCATATTGGTACTACTAGCGTGGTTGGCTTTGAATACAAATTGTTCGGGTAATTGGTCAAAATCAATATCATCAGGATTTTTATATACACCATAAAGGGTATTGAGATACTGTTCTCCTATCATTTTAGATACATAATCCCTTACACGGTATTTATCGGCTAATTGTGTTTGTAAGGGGACGTGGTAATAGTACTTAAGCCATTGTATTTTCTCATTGAAATCAACAGGATTATCCAAATTCAATTTTTTCCCGTTATAATAACGATATCGGACTTTTAAAAAAGTTTTTTTGGGTAGAAATCGAAAGTTTTTTACCACTCTGTAAAAGAAATCTGCTATTTTCATCTTTAAGGAATGCGTCTGTTAATTTTATATTTCCTCAACCAATTCACGGGTTTTGGTTTTAGGTTTAAATAATCTTTTGAATGATAAAGTTCCAAGGCTGCTTGAATAATTCGTTCACTGGATTTACCATCGAAATAAGGATGTTCCCGCTGGGTAAATCGAGCTATTTCATCCAGTAAAATAGGGGGTGGGTTCAGTGCTTTTTCGATAGTTTCTTGTAGATTTGCAGGATCTACAATGTTTAGTAAATGAGGTTTGGGTTTTCTGTTTTTAAAGGTAATTACCGGTTTTTGTTGTATGATAAATTCGGTGATGATAGAGGAAGTATCTGTCAGTAAAACATCTGATTTTTTAAGATGATTCAAATCGTTAAAATCATCTACAAAAGGAAAATGATGCTCTGATGCCAATTTTTTGAATTTGGCTACAATATCCGGATCCATCTTGGGATGCAACGTAAAAATCCAATCGTATTTTTTGCTGGAAATAATTTTTTGAAGTTCCTTAAAAACAGCATCATTATGGGCAATGCTCAATTTTTCAGTAAAAGTAGAAGCAAAAAGAATGACCGGTTTTTGATTGTGGTGTTCTTCCAAGGGAAAGAGTAAATCCATTTTAGACCAACCGGTTTCGACTACCTTAAAATGCTTGTGTTTTTTTGCCAAATTTGTAAATTGTTCTGTCGTAGAAGGTCCTTGAGTACAATACAAATCAAACAGTCCTCTGATTCTAAAATGCCCTTTGTGATCACTTCTTTTAGATACGCTAAAACCGTGGAAAACCTGAACTTTTAAGCCCGGGAAAAAATGGGGAACTTCATTGGCTGCGGTAAAAATAATCGCAGGCATAAAAGAGAGTACTTCTTTTCTGTTTTTGAGTAATGTATCGGTTTTCAACAGTTTTGTTTGTGATACTTCATCTTCTATATACCAGGCAACTTGATATCCTTTTCTTTCTAACTCAACGGCAATGGGTCTTAGAATGGGTAAGCCATACGCATACGATGTGTATAACAAAAAACGCAAATGGGAACCTACTTCTTCATCCATTCCTTTTTTCAGTAACCATATTTTTAGGTATCGGGTCAGCACGCCATAGGATTCGATATAGGCATATGCCAATCCGGGAATTCCATCTAGAAAGCCCAGTTGAACGATATAATGTTTTAAAAAACGCCACGTAGGTTTGATAAATACATGAAAAAGGTTCACCGAAGTTCCTTTGTAAATATGATCTTTGGCAGACCACCACGCATAGCGGTTCTTCTTTTCCAGATGCTTATCTAAAGTAATGTAGGTGTTGTGTATAAGTTTATGTTTGAGCACTCCCACTTTACCGTTGGTTACAATTTCAGCATGTACATGTTTGTCTTCGTAATGACAAGCATCTTTTCTAAATAGGCGTATCACCTTATCAGTATTTAGGCCACTGTGTTTCATGAGTCGCCCCATAAAATAGTTCTTCCTGTAAATCCAAAATCCGGCTTCTTCAGGATGGGTCTTCTGAATGGCGATAATCTCCTCTTGTAACTCAGGAGTCACCCTTTCATCGGCATCTACTAATAAGATCCAATTGTTAGAGGCTTGGGGTATTGCCCAATTTTTTTGAGAGGCCGAATATTCATACTTTCGTTGTATTATAAAATCGGTATATTCTTGAGCAATTTTTAGTGTATTATCTGTGCTAAAAGAATCGACAATCATAATTTCATCGCAGAACAATACGGATTCAATGACTGCCCGGATGTTGTGTTCCTCGTTAAAGGTAGGTATGATGGCCGTTATTTTCATAAATGCTAAAGTACACAATTAACTCAAAATGAAAGATTTTTTTTGGATGTTTATATCGGGAGTTTATAGATGTGAATTTATAATTTTTCTTTAAGTAATGCAATTTCATCGCGTAATCGAGCTGCCGCAATAAAATCCAATGAGGTAGCAGCGGTTTCCATTTGCTTACGTTTTTCACGGATGCGTTTTTCAATCTCCGGTTTGGTCAGATAATTCAGTTCTTCTTCGGCAGCTACTTGATTCAAAGGATCATAATGGAAAGAGCTGATGCTACTTTTGGTCAAGGCGGTATCTATGTTTTTCTTTATTTGTTTAGGTGTTATATGGTGTTGGGTGTTGTAGGCTATTTGTTTTTCACGTCTGTAATTGGTTTCATCAATAGTCAGTTGCATACTTTTAGTAATCTTATCGGCATAGAGAATGGCGGTTCCGTTGATATGTCTCGCCGCGCGGCCAATGGTCTGCGTCAACGAGCGATGGCTTCGTAAAAAACCTTCTTTATCCGCATCTAAAATAGCTACTAGAGATACTTCCGGTAAATCCAATCCTTCACGTAACAGATTGACACCCACCAGTACATCAAATAATCCTTTGCGTAAATCACTCATTATTTCCACCCGTTCCAACGTATCTACATCAGAATGGATATAGCGGCTTCTCACTTGAATTCGTGTTAAGTATTTAGTCAACTCTTCTGCCATACGTTTGGTTAAGGTAGTTACCAAAACCCGTTCATCCAGGGCTACCCGTTTTTGTATTTCTTCCAATAAATCATCTATTTGATTCAAACTGGGACGTACTTCGATGATCGGGTCCAATAATCCCGTAGGACGTATTACTTGTTCTACAAAAACACCTTGAGTTTTCTGCAATTCATAATCAGCAGGAGTGGCACTGACGTAGATTACCTGGTTTTGAAGCGCTTCAAATTCACCGAACATCAAGGGTCTGTTATCCATAGCAGCCGGCAAACGAAAACCATAGGATACCAGATTTTCCTTTCGGGAACGATCACCACCATACATAGCGTGTACTTGTGGAATGGTTACATGACTTTCATCAATAACCATCAGGTAGTCTTCCGGAAAATAATCTAATAAACAGAAAGGACGTGTGCCGGGCGGACGCCCGTCCAAGTATCGCGAATAGTTTTCAATACCGCTACAATAACCCAACTCACGAATCATTTCCAAATCAAACTCGGTGCGTTCTTTTAATCTTTTGGCTTCCAGATGTTTCCCGATTTCTTTAAAATAATCATATTGTTTCATCAAATCCTCCTGTATCTGATGAATGGCGTTTTGCAATACCTCCGGAGAAGTGACAAACAGATTGGCAGGATATATTTTGAGTTTTTCAAATTGTTCAATCTGGGTATTATTTTGAATATCAAAGCTTTCTATCTCTTCAATTTCATCCCCAAAAAAGTGAATACGATAAGCGTGATCACCATAAGAAGGAAAAACAGTCACGGTATCGCCTTTTACTTGAAAAGAGCCACTACGCAATTCAGTCTCCGTTCTGGAATATAGACTAGTGACCAAGCGGTGCAATAATTTTGTCAAAGGAATAATTTGTCCGACCTGCAATGGAATTACATTTTTCTTAAATTCAATAGGATTTCCAATTCCGTACAGACAAGAAACCGAGGCAACGACCAGTACATCTCTTCTTCCGGAGAGTAAAGAGGAAGTTGTGCTAATTCGTAATTTTTCAATTTCCTCATTGATGGATAAATCTTTTTCAATATAAGTTCCGGTGGTGGGCAGGTAAGCTTCCGGTTGGTAATAATCGTAATAGGAAACAAAATATTCAATGGCATTATCAGGAAAAAAATGCTTAAATTCTTGATACAATTGCGCAGCCAATGTCTTATTATGAGCCAAAACCAAAGTAGGTCGTTGCACCTCCTTGATGAGATTTGCAACCGTAAAGGTTTTTCCGGAACCGGTAACACCTAGTAATGTCTGGTATTTTTCTCCGGATTTTATCCCTTTGACCAATTGTTTGATGGCATCGGGTTGATCTCCCGTTGGTGAAAAATCAGATTTAAGTTGAAACTGCATAGCGCAAAAATAGGAAATATAATGACTAAAATGTTTTTTATAAAATCTATTGTTATGATTCCTTGCAATTCAAAATGTACTTGTACATTTGCAGGACATTTTTTTGACATTTTAATCCGGATGAAAACAGTATTAGCAGCTCTATTTTTCACTTTTTTTTGTATCAATGGACAAGCACAAATAAAAATTTTATTTGATGCTACCAAAGCCGAAACCGCCAATAATGCCGATTGGGTTATTGATGCCGATCAATTTGATTTAGGCTATAATACAACAGCTTATATAGGTGGTAATGAGGCTAATGCACAGCAGGAACCTACACCTTCTCAAGCTGCCATTACAGCGACTACCACACAGGACTATTGGACAGGTGCTTTGTCCGCTTGGGCAGTAGATGCTGTTCAATTAGGTTATTCTGTAGAAACCCTGCCTTATAATGGAAGTATCACTTACAACGATGCCGGCAATGCACAAGATTTATCTAATTATGATGTTTTTATTGTTTGTGAACCCAATATATTATTCACGGCAACCGAAAAAACGGCCTTACTTCATTTTGTGCAAAATGGAGGCGGATTATTTATGATAGCCGATCATCACAACTCAGATAGAAATGGCGATGGATATGATTCACCCGATATTTGGAATGATTTGATGACCGATAATACTGTCCAAAACAATCCCTTTGGGATGACATTTGATTATGAATTTTTTACGGAAGCTACTGAAAATATTCCCACTTTGTCAGATGATCCTCTTTTACAAGGTTCCTACGGCGATGTAACTCGTGTGGAATTTTACGGGGGTACCAGCTTGACACTTGATTCCAATCAAAATAACACGGTTACAGGCGTGGTTTATAGAGAGTCTTTTTCGAATTCGGGAAGCACCGGAGTCTTATGCGCATACGCCAGCTATGGCAATGGCAGGGTGGTAGCCCTAGGAGATAGCTCTCCGGCAGATGATGGAACAGGAGATCCCGGCGATAGTTTGTACGATGGCTGGATAGAAGATGCTAATGGAAATCATGAGCGCTTGTTGATGAATGCCACTATTTGGTTGGCACAAGAAGAATCTGTAGCAGTGGCAGACTATATTCGGGAAAACAATGTAGTTCATTTAGTTACCTATCAAGGCAATACACGTTTTTATGTGGAGGATAATTCGAGTATCCATCGCTATACTCTTCAATTTTACAATAGCCTTGGGCAATTGATATGGGAGAAAAACCAACTGCTGGCACATACCGATTATCAGATAAATTTGCCACCTGTAAAAGGAATTTTATATTACCGTGTCAGCCGTATAGGTCAAGTAGTGCAGTATGGAAAACTCCTAATGAATTAATTTGTCGTTTTATTAACGTTCCAAAATCGATAAAAAGCGTTTCTTTGTACCCGATAATGATACCAAATAGAACATAACCCATGAAAATTCAAGAGGTCATTAATTATTTAGAGGAATTAGCTCCCTTAACCTATGCCGAGGATTTTGACAATGTAGGCGTATTAGTAGGAAATGTACAAAATGAAGTGACCAATGTGTTGGTAAGTTTAGATACTCTAGAGGCAACCGTAGAAGAAGCTATTGCGAATAATTGTAATTTAATCGTAAGTTTTCATCCAATCATTTTTAAAGGTCTAAAAAGTATTACCGGGAAGAATTATGTAGAAAGAGTTGTAATAAAAGCCATTAAAAATGATATAACCATCTATGCGATGCACACGGCATTGGATAATATGCGATTGGGCGTGAGCGGTAAAATGGCTGCTATGATAGGCATAACGAATCCGCAGGTGTTGGTCTCTAAACCCAAAATGATCAAAAAACTCTTGACCTATGTGCCGCATGATTATGCAGAAAAAGTTAGAAAAGCCCTTTTTAAAGCCGGTGCAGGAAGTATAGGTAATTACGATAATTGTAGTTTTAGTGCCGGAGGTATTGGAACCTATATCCCCAATCAAAAAGCCAATCCTACGATAGGGAGTATTGGAAAATTACAAGAAGAATCAGAAACTGCTATTACAGTTACCTTTGAAAAACATTTGGAAAGAGCGGTGTTAAAAGCACTTTTTAAAGAACACCCTTACGAAGAAGTCGCTTTTGAAGTCATAACCTTAGATAACAAACATCAAGATATAGGTTTGGGTGTCTATGGAGATTTACCGGCAGCATTACCAGAAAAGGAGTTTTTGGATGTATTGAAAAAGACATTTAAAACTACTCATATCAGACATTCTGTATTTCTAGATAAACCTATAAAAAAAGTAGCGCTTTTAGGAGGTTCCGGTAGTTTTGCTTTACAAAATGCGCTGGCGGTTCAAGCCGATGCTTATGTGAGTGCCGATTTTAAGTATCACGATTTTTTTAATGCCGAAAACCGGCTGTTGATTGCAGATATTGGGCATTATGAGAGTGAACAATACACAAAAAACCTGTTAGTGGAGTATCTTACAAAAAAATTCACTAATTTTGCAATCATTTTAGCGAAAACGAATACCAATCCAATTTATAATTACTAAAGTATTATGGCCAATAGAAAAGAAGTTAGTGTAGAAGAAAAACTACGTGCGTTGTACGATTTACAACTGATAGATTCACGTATAGATGCAATGCGATTAATGCGAGGAGAATTACCTCTGGAAGTAGAAGATTTAGAGGACGATATTGTTGCCTATGAAACCCGTATCCAAAAATTTGAAGCATTTATCCAAGAGCAAGAAGCTGATATCAATGCCAAAAAAATAGGTATTGATGAAGCAAAAGCTAAAATTGCAAAATACACCAAACAACAGGAAAAAGTAAGAAACAATCGTGAATTTGATTCTTTGACTAAAGAAATTGAATTTCAAGAATTGGAAGTGCAACTCTTTGAAAAAAGAATTAAAGAAGCCCGGGTCAAAATAGAGCAAAAGAAAGCGATTATTGAAGAAACCAAAGAAAAATTAGCCGATAAAAAAGAGCATTTAAAGCACAAAAAAAGTGAATTAGGTGAAATTATCAAAGAAACCGAAAAAGAAGAACAATTGTTACTCAAAAAATCGGAAGAATTTGCCGCTTTAATTGATGCTCATTTGTTAAAGGCTTATCAACGTATCCGCTCCAATGTTCGCAATGGATTGGCTGTGGTAACCGTAGAACGTGGCGCCGCCGGAGGATCTTATTTTACCATTCCGCCACAAAGACAATTGGAAATAGCCGCCCGCAAAAAAATCATTACCGATGAACACAGCGGACGTATTCTAGTCGATGCCAAATTGGCTGAAGAAGAACAAGTTAAAATTGAGAAGTTATTTAGTTAATTATCCAATTTATTCATAAAAAAAGCCGGTTTACAAGCCGGCTTTTCTGTTCCATACTATTTCAATTATACTTTATTGATTACCTCAACTTTTTGCATCCCCACCTGAATGGCTTCTTCATTCATAGGAATCATATGATGATGACGTTGGGGTAATGACTTTTTTAATCCTTTTAAAACGTTCTCCATTTTTACTATAGGATGCATCTTAAGAAATGCCCCCAAAATCACCATATTAAAGGTTTTCTTATTTTTTAAATTAGAAGCTTCTTTGGCACCTTCTATTTTAGCAATGGTAATATCTGTACGACTGGGATGCCGGATTATCCCATTAGGGTCGTACAGCAATAAACCACCGGGTTTTACCGATGATTCAAACTTATCCATAGATTGTTGATTGAGAATAATGGCTGTATCAAATTCGTTTAGGATAGGAGAGCTGATACGCTCATCGCTCAGAATAACCGCTACATTGGCAGTACCTCCACGCATTTCGGGACCGTAAGAAGGCATCCAACTCACTTCCTGATCTTGCATAATTCCGGAATAAGCCAATATTTTTCCCATCGATAAGACACCTTGTCCTCCAAAACCGGCTATTATTATTTCTTCTGTCATTTTGTAAAGTTTTTAATTCGTTGGTATTTTACTTTTTAATATCACCTAAAGGGAAATAGTCTAGCATATTGTCGGCTAACCATTGGTTAGATTGTACCGGAGTCATTTTCCAACCGGAATTGCAATTGGATACAATTTCTACAATAGAAGTTCCCTTATTATCCCGTTGATTTTCAAATGCTTTTTGAATGGCTTTTTTGGTTTTTCTAACAGTCTTAGCATCATGCACAGATTGTCTGGTTGCATAGGCTACCCCCGGTAACATGGCGACCATTTCTGTAATTTTAAGCGGATACCCCATCGATTCTACCATACGACCATAAGGTGAGGTAGATGATTTCATGCCTTGTAAGGTGGTAGGAGCCATCTGTCCACCGGTCATACCGTAAATTCCATTGTTGATAAAGATAATCACAATATTTTCACCACGATTACAAGCGTGAATAGTCTCGGCAGTACCAATGGCGGCTAGATCACCGTCTCCTTGATAGGTAAATACAAATTTATCCGGATATACGCGTTTGATTCCGGTGGCTACGGCAGGTGCTCTACCATGAGCCGCTTGTTGCATATCTACATTCATAAATTCATAAGCCAATACAGAACAACCTACGGGAGCTACCCCTATGGTTTTATCGGTAATACCCATTTCTTCAATAACTTCCATAATAAGCCGGTGGGCTACCCCATGTCCACATCCCGGACAATAGCTCAATGGATTATCGGTCATGTTTTTAGTTTTCTCAAAAACAATTTTACCTTTTTTGATTATATCTTCCGGAGTGATAATTCCTGTTGTCATGTTAATCTAGTTTTTTAAGTTCATTTTCAACGGCTTCCAATACTTGACTAGGAGAAGCAATCATACCTCCCATACGTCCGTAATGTGCTACTGCTGCTTTTCCGTTTACAGCCAATTGTACATCTTCGACCATTTGACCCGAGTTCATTTCAACGGATAAAAATCCTTTGGCTTGATCCGCCAATTGGTTGATTATTTTTTTAGGGAATGGCCAGAGGGTTATCGGTCTGAGTAATCCTAGTTTTAATCCTTTTTTTCGACCCATTTCAACTACTTTTTGGCTAATACGGGCACTGGTGCCAAAAGCGACCAAAATATAATCGGCATCATCACATTGAATGGCTTCGTATCGTACCTCTTTATCTTCAATAGTTTGGTATTTCTCTTGAAGATGAATATTGTGTACTTCTTGTTTTTCCGATTTGAGATTCAACGAAGTAATGATGTTGCGTTCTCTGCTTGCCGGTTTACCGGTAGTAGCCCAATCATCATATTTTTCAACAATTTCTTCATCGGTCAGTCGTTTCTTTTGCTCTGGTAAATATACTTTTTCCATCATCTGACCTATGGCGCCATCGGATAGAATCATAGCCGGATTTCGATATTTAAAAGCCAATTCAAAGCCTAAATCTACGAAATCTGCCATCTCTTGTACGGTAGAAGGGGCTAGTACTATCAAGCGGTAGTCACCGTGACCACCTCCTTTGGTTGCTTGAAAATAGTCTGCCTGACTGGGTTGGATGGTTCCTAACCCGGGACCGCCTCGCATAACATTTACAATTAAGCAAGGTAATTCTGCACCGGCTATATAAGAGATTCCTTCTAGTTTTAAACTGATTCCGGGGCTAGATGAGGAGGTCATCACCTTTTTACCGCAAGCGGCTGCTCCATATACCATATTGATTGCAGCTAATTCACTCTCTGCCTGTAATATCTGCATGCCGGTTCTGTTTTCAGGTCTTTCCATCATCAGGTATTCAATCACCTCCGATTGAGGTGTTATGGGGTAACCAAAGTAAGCGTCTGCTCCGGCTCTAATGGCAGCTTCTGCCATCGCTTCGTTACCTTTCATTAATTTTACTTCTTCCATCTTTATTAATAAATTAATAGATTAAAAATAATATTTTTATTCCGGTTTGTATTGATAAACGGTTATACACATATCAGGACAAACCAGTGCACATATTTTACAACCGGTACACGCATCGTGATTGACCGGAACAGCAGGATTGTAACCTTTGGAATTTACTTGTTCTCCTAATTTTAATACATCTGTAGGACAAGCAACTACGCAGAGATCACATCCTTTACAAGCTTCTGTATTGATAATTACAGCTCCTCTTACTTTTGCCATTATATATACGATTTATTGATTAATAATTATATTGAACCCTAAGGCACTGCGAATATAATCTATATTAATAAGTTAGAAACTGACAAAAATCAGGTTATATATAATGTTTTCCCTTTACATTTGGTGTAATTTTAATACATTATATCTACCTATGAAATCACAAACTTATACTATGAAATCACAAACTTATATTAGTGTACTGGTCGCTGTTTTATTCTCAGTTTCCGGTTTATTTGGACAATCCAATGGGTTTAACTATAAAGCCATTGTAACCGATGCAGGATCTGTTCTTCAGAATCAATCCATAACGGTGCGATTTACTATTTTGGAGAATGGTACTACTCAAATTTATCAAGAAACGCATACCACTACTACAGATGATAATGGAATTATTATTGTCAATATAGGAGAAGGGGATACCACCGATAATTTCAACGCTATTGATTGGTCTAACAGTCAATTTCTAAAAGTAGAATACAATACGGGTTCGGGTTATGTGGATATGGGAACTACCGAATTTAAAACCGTTCCCAAGGCAAAATTTGCCGATTATGCAGATACAGCCGACTATGTAAATCACACTTTTTGGGATCAAGTGTCTAATGGTATTAATTCGCCCAATCCTATTGGAGTAGGTGTTACGCCAACTATAGATGCCAATCTGCATATTAAGGATGTTACCGGTGGAAACCCATTGATCAAAATGGAATCGGATGATAATATTTATACTATTTGGCAATCTAATAGAAGTGGAGTTGATGATTATTCAATAGGTATTGATGGAGGAAACAATCGTTTTCAATTTGCAAATTTGACAACCGGTGCCCATATTATTTCTTTAAAAAATGATCGTGTAGGAATTAATAATATGAATCCGGCAGCTGACTTGGATGTAGCCGGTACTTTCAAATTGACAGATGGGACACAAGGCGACGGAAAAGTATTGACATCGGACGCTTCGGGTAATGCCTCTTGGGTAACTCCTGCTACTCCTAGTCAAGAAAGAACACTTATATTGGGCCCCACCACTGCACAGCCATCAAACAATACCTACAATTTTTATAGAAACTATAAGATGTTCTTTTTTCAAGAAGTTAATGGTTATACTGTTTACGTTCCGTATAATTTACCGGCTGGTACTACAATTAATAGTATTACATATTACTATTATGATAATAGTAGCTCAGACATTAGCTTCAGGTTGTTTTTCTCTGATATTAACACCAATTCTTCTCAAAGCTATTATCTCACACAATTTACTTCCAGTGGAGCTTCTACTGAGATGCAATCCGAAACACTTACATTCAATAATTTTACTTTAAATGATGATTTTAACCGTAGTTTTGGTTTTTTCCCTGTCAATGGAACTTGGCCGGGAGATGACACCTTGTCCTTTAGAGGAATTAAAATAACTTATACATTACCATAATGAAAGCAATCAAATTATTTATAGCACTTTTGTTTGTGGGAAGCATAAGTATTTTTACAAAATCCTACGGACAATTGGCAATTAAAAAAGATGTGATTGACAGCGGTGGGGCAGTTTCGGAATCTGGAAGTTTACATACGATTTACACTATTGGAGAAGTAGCTGTGAATGAACAAGGTACCGGAAGTTTAGCTATATCCGAAGGATTTATTAGTCCACAATTATTTGCAAATATTGGAATTAGTGATTATGAATTATTGAACACGGTAACTATTTTTCCAAATCCGGCTACGGATTATATCCAATTTCATTTTAGTGATACTCGTGAATATCAAATTGCTGTTTATTCTTTAGATGGCAAAAGATTGATATCTAAAACAATTCAAGATAGTCCGGATTTCTCGTTGGATATTAGACAGTTTGTAAAGGCAACCTATGTATTGCTTATTATAGACCGGAAAAATAAAAAATATCAATCATTTAAATTGATAAAGGATTAAGAATATAAGGCTTTGTATTTACCGGGATTTACCTCGTGCATAAGTTGATAAACTGCTTCAAATATATCTTCGGAACTACAATTGGAAAAATAATCTCCATCGGTTCCATAGGCGGGTCTGTGTTCTGCTGAAGTTAATGTAAGTGGTTTACTGTCCAAGTATTGATACGCATCTTGTTTATTCAATAATTCATTCAGAATATAGGCAGATGCTCCTCCCGGAACGTCTTCATCTATAATCATTACGCGGTTTGTTTTCTTAATACTTTCTACAATATCATGTCGAATATCAAAAGGCATTAGACTTTGAATATCAATCACCTCACAATGAATGTCAAATTGTTGTAATTCTAATGCGGCTTGTACAACCAATTTCAGTGTGGAACCATAGGAAATTAAGGTGATATCATCTCCTTCCAGTAAGGTTTCCACGACACCAACAGGTGTTTTGAAAGCCCCAAAATTATTGGGTTGTTTTTCTTTGAGTCGATATCCGTTTAAGTTTTCAATAATAAGCGCCGGATCATCACTTTCCATCATCGTATTAAAAAATCCGGCAGCTTTGGTCATATTTCGGGGGACTAAAATACAGATTCCTTTCAATAGATTGTTAATACCACTCATAGGAGATCCTGAATGCCAAATCCCTTCCAGTCGGTGCCCTCGTGTACGAATTATCAGCGGTGCCTTTTGTCGTCCGGCGGTTCTATAATGTAAGCTGGCTAGATCGTCACTAAGGGTTTGCAGGGCATATAGAATATAATCAAGGTATTGTATTTCTGCAATAGGACGTAATCCGCGCATAGCCATACCAATGCCTTGTCCTGCTATTGTAGCTTCCCGTATGCCTGTATCGGCAATTCTAACAGCTCCATATTTTTTTTGTAAACCTTCTAAACCTTGATTAACATCACCAATATATCCGGTATCTTCTCCAAAGATCAGTGCTTCCGGATGATTTGTAAATAATTTATCAAAATTATCTCTTAGAATGGTTCGGGCATCTACTTCGGGTGCCGATGCATCATAAGTGGGCTTTACTTCTTCAATATGTACAGCCGATTTACTTGACTGGCTGTATAGATGGGATCCGTACCGATTTTTATAGATGCTTGTATAATTCTTTATCCAATCTTGCAATGTTTTTTTCTGTGGAATATCTTCATCTTTGATATAGCGGAGTACTTTTCGGGCATAGAGCAAGTTGGGTTTTACGTGGACGTCTTGATCAGCAATTAAATCTGCTATCAATTTATTGATAAAAACTGTATTTTCAGATTGACCCGATATTTCTTTTAGAATAGTAATGAGATGTTTTTTATCATGTAAGATAGGGGTTTTAAAGTCACTCCAAGCCTCGCGCTTGGCCTTTTTCACTTCCTCTTTTGCCTCTTTTTCAAGGTTTAGTATGGCCTCTTCATCATCTACCAATTTATAGATGTTGCCGTCTTCATCTTTCATTTGATAATTCAATATCCAATTTCGCATCGTCAAATTACAGTCAATACTTTTTTCATATTCCAATCTTTCGGGACTTTTGTAACGTTCGTGAGAACCCGAAGTAGAATGTCCGATAGGTTGTGTTAAATCGGTAACGTGTATAATCACGGGAATATGAAATTCCCGCGCTATTTTACCGGCTTTTTCAAAAGTGCTTATTAAAGAGGGATAGTCGTAACCTTTTACAGTGAAAATCTCAAAACCATTGGTATTTTCTTCACGTTGAAATCCTTTAAGAATTTCAGAAATATTTTCCTTGGTAGTTTGGTGTTTAGCGTGAACAGAAATACCATATTCATCATCCCAAATACTGATTACCATCGGGACTTGCATGACTCCGGCGGCATTGACTGTTTCCCAGAAAAGTCCTTCGCTGGTACTGGCATTTCCAATGGTCCCCCAAGCTACTTCGTTTCCATTATCGGTAAAATGGGTGAAATCGTTTAAAGCATCTACCTGCCGATATACTTTAGAGGCTTGTGCTAATCCTAATAGTCTGGGCATTTGTCCGGCAGTACAAGATATATCGGAACTGGAATTTTTTTGTTTCATTAGGTTTTTCCAAGTACCATCTTCATTTAATGAATGTGTGGCAAAATGATTGTTCATTTGCCTTCCGGCAGATTCCGGTGAGTTGTTTATATCGGTATCACCATAGACACTGGCAAACAGTTGTTTGGGAGTTAAAGCACCAATAGCCATCATAAAGGTTTGATCTCTGTAATAACCGGATCTAAAATCACCGTTTTTAAAGGCTTTTGCCATTGCTATCTGCGGAATCTCTTTCCCGCCACCAAAGATACCGAAACCGCCTCGACCCATCAATACTTCCTTGCGACCTAAAATACTACATTCTCTACTGATTACAGCCAATTTGTAATCGGCTAATACTTCTTTTTTAAATTCTTCAAAGGATACGATATCGTGTGGTGTCATAAGTAGTTGGTTTAGATATTGGATGGATTGCAAATATAGGAAAAATAAAAAGGTATAAACCGGCATTAGACCTAAGATTTATCTCTCAGAAAATCAATAGTATAGTAGGTTTCTTACTGATATTTATAAGGTTGCAATCATTTACTTCAACTGATTATTAGTCCAAAGATACTGTGTCATTGGCTTTTTTGCAAATAAAGCTCAATAATTCACATAAATTATCCGGATACTAATTCCAAAATTTAATAGGTCAATAAATTAATTATTTGATACAAATACTCACGTTTTTGTTGAATGTAAGTTATAAAGTAAAAGCCCTTTTACTCTTGTAAAAGGGCTTTGTTAAATAAGTAAGAATGTTATTATATTTATTTCACCTTCTCTACAATGGCCTTAAATGCTTCGGGGTGATTCATTGCTAAATCGGCTAAAACCTTACGGTTTAAGTCAATATTGTTCGCTTTGATTCGTCCCATAAATTGCGAATAAGACATTCCGTGTAAACGTGCACCGGCGTTGATACGTTGAATCCACAATCCACGGAAAGTTCTCTTTTTATTTTTACGGTCTCTATAGGCATATTGCATCCCTTTTTCAACCGCATTTTTGGCGACAGTCCAGACATTTTTTCTACGTCCGAAATATCCTTTTGCTTGCTTGAGCACCTTTTTTCTTCGGGCTCTTTTTGCTACTGAATTTACTGATCTTGGCATAATTTTAATTGTTTTTGTAGTAGGCGATTAATTTACATTAATACTTGTATTGTGCACTACTCCATGGTTACTAATTAATCCTTTTGTTTGAACTATTTAAGGTTCAACATTTGTTTAACACTTGCTACATCCGATTTATGGACTAAGCCGGAGTGTGTCAATTTAAGCTTACGTTTTTTAGATTTTTTTGTCAATATATGACTCTTAAACGCGTGCTTTCTCTTCAATTTACCGGTGCCGGTTAACTTAAAACGTTTTTTGGCACTAGATTTTGTTTTTAATTTTGGCATTGCTCTTCTCGTTTAAATCCTTACTTATTTATATTATTTATTTTTTTTGGGTTGAATGAAAATAGTCATTCGTTTACCCATTAACTTTGGCATTCCTTCCAATTTCCCATAATCTTCCAGATCTTGAGCCAATCTCAATAAGAGAATTTGACCTTGATCTTTGAAAATAATAGACCTACCTTTAAAAAATACGTAGGCTTTTACCTTAGCGCCATCTTGTAAAAACTTGATGGCATGTTTCTTTTTAAACTCATAATCGTGGTCATCTGTATTGGGTCCAAATCGAATTTCTTTGACCACAACTTTAACAGCATTTGCTTTTTGAGCTTTTTCTCTTTTTTTCTGTTCGTAAAGGAATTTTTTATAATCAATAACTTTACAAACAGGAGGATTGGCTTTGGGCGATATTTCGACCAAATCAAGTTCTTGCTCTTTTGCAATAGCAAGAGCCTTACTGGTGCGATAAACACCAATTTCTACATTATCTCCAACCAACCGAACCTCAGGAACTCGAATCCTTTCGTTTATCCGATGTTGGTCTTCTTTGATAACTCTACCGGGACCTCTTTTTTTTCTTCTACGTATTGCGATAATTAATGACTATTTAGTTAAACTTAAAACTTTTGTACTGAATCTTCAATTTCTTTTTTAATAAACTCAATGAAAGTATGTATACTTTGTACTCCTTGATCTCCTTCTCCGTGTTTTCTCACTGAAACCGTATGCTCTTTTTCTTCATTTTCACCTACAATAAGCATATAAGGTATCTTTTTCATTTCCGCATCGCGAATCTTCCTTCCGGTCTTTTCACTACGGTCGTCAATGAGCGCGCGAATATCCGAATTTTCCAGCGAATTTAAAACTTTTTTCGCATATTTTTGATATTTATCGCTAATTGGAAGGATAATTACCTGTTCTGTCGCTAACCACAGCGGAAAATTCCCGGCGGTATGCTCTAATAAAATTGCAATAAACCGTTCCAAAGATCCAAAAGGAGCCCTGTGAATCATCACCGGACGGTGAAGCTTGTCATCAGCCCCTCTGTACGTGAGATCAAAACGCTCCGGCAAATTATAATCTACCTGAATCGTTCCTAATTGCCAAGTACGACCCAATGCATCCTTCACCATAAAATCCAATTTAGGTCCGTAGAATGCAGCTTCGCCATATTCTACAACGGTTTTTAATCCTTTTTCTTTGGCTGCTTCAATGATAGCATTTTCAGCTTTTTCCCAATTTTCATCCGATCCGATATATTTTGTTTTGTTATTTGGGTCTCTTAGTGATATCTGAGCGGTAAAGTCATTGAATCCTACAGTATTAAACACATATAATACAATGTCTATCACAGCTTTAAATTCGTCATTTAATTGTTCGGGAGTACAAAATATATGAGCATCATCTTGAGTAAATCCTCTCACACGGGTCAATCCGTGAAGTTCACCGCTTTGTTCATAACGATAGACTGTTCCAAACTCGGCAAAGCGCAAGGGTAAATCTTTGTATGAATAAGGTTTGTTATTGTATATTTCACAATGATGCGGGCAATTCATCGGTTTCAATAGAAACTCTTCTCCTTCTTTGGGTGTTGAAATAGGCTGAAAACTATCTTCCCCATATTTTTCATAATGCCCGGAGGTTACATATAATTCTTTTTGTCCGATATGAGGGGTAATAACCATCTGGTAACCCGCCTTTTTTTGTGCTTTTTTGAGGAAATTTTCCAAATTTTCCCGTAATGCAGCTCCTTTGGGAAGCCAGAGCGGTAATCCTTGCCCCACTTTATTAGAAAAAGTGAATAACTCTAACTCTTTACCTAATTTACGATGATCCCTTTTCTTAGCCTCTTCCAGTAATTCCAAATATTCTTTTAATAATTTCTGTTTTGGAAAAGAAATACCATAGAGTCTTGTTAACTGTGGCTTTTTTTCATCACCTCGCCAATAGGCTCCTGCAATGCTCATTAACTTTACAGCTTTGATAATTCCGGTATTTGGAATATGCCCTCCTCTGCATAAATCAGTAAAATCGTCATGATCACAAAAAGTAATTTCGCCATCCTCAAGATTCTCGATGAGTTCCACTTTAAAAGGATTATTTTCACCTTTATATAAGGACAAAGCTTCTGCTTTTGAAACAGCACGTTTTTTAAACGAATGTTTGTTGCGTGCTATTTCAAGCATTTTATCTTCAATTTTTTTAAAATCCTTTTCAGAAGGCATATCCTCGCCAAAATCTATATCGTAATAAAAGCCATTCTCTATTGCCGGTCCAATGGTTAATTTGGCATTGGGGTAAAATTTTAAAATAGCTTGTGCCATCAGGTGTGCTGATGAGTGCCAAAAAGCTTTTTTTCCTTCAGCATCATTAAAGGTGTATAATACGAGCTTACCATCTTCTGTCAAAGGAGTATTTGTTTCTACAGTAGTCTCATTGAATTTAGCAGAAATCACAGCCCTGGCCAAACCACTACTAATACTGTTTGCAATATCCATAGGAGTGCTTCCTTTGGGGTATTCTTTGACAGTTCCATCCGGTAAAGTAATATGTATCATATTATATAGGTCTTTAAATAGGGTGCAAATATAATAATATGATGCAAAACAAGCTTAGAAGACTCGTGTTTTTATAATATGATTGTTATTTTTGAATTATACTGACAAATATGAGAGGGCGTTTGACTTCAATTATCCTCCAATATTGTAAATTTGAATAAATAATGCTTAAAAAAACAGTCATTTTTAATCGGTGTACCTTTATTAATTAATGAGAGTTTTCTCCTTTTTGTTAGTATTTATGGCTAGGCATATTAATTAATGTCATTTTTTTATAAAAATATATCAGCATAACCAATTGATAATAAGTCCCGTATACAAGGAGTGTTTTTTTTCTTCAAAAAAAGCACAAAAAACACTTGTGCGTAACAAAATAGTTATT
>CAYNFJ010000009.1:0-2819 GCA_964396505.1 uncultured Polaribacter sp.
AGATGCTACGGCTAGTTATAGTGAAGATTGTACCGCCTTTCTAGCTGTTGACGGTTTTAACGCAACACAATTCAAATTATTCCCTAACCCTACAGATGGGGTTATTCAACTACAAGCTATTGATTCAGGTATATACCAATTATCAGATAGCCGTGGAAGGTATGTAAAAAAAGGAGTTATTACTGCCGGAGAGAGTCGTATTGATATGCGTACTTTCCCACAAGGAATCTATTTTCTAACACTGGAATTTAATTCATATAAAACAACAGAAAAAATAATTAAATATTAAAACAAGAAAATAATGAAAACACTGAAAATGATTACGCTAAGTCTTTTAATGATCACTTCATTAACCGCATTTAAACAAAGTACTACAACTGCAAATCCACCGAAATGGGTGAAACTAGGGAGTCGTATGGTTTCTAAATTAACCGATCACGATGAAATTCATGTAACAGCAGCTCGTGGGACTTTCAGAAAATTAAAATTAAAAGTAACCCAATCACCTATATACGTGACCAATGTAAGAGTTTTTTATGCCAATGGCAGTTCCGAAAATCATCCTATTAATCAACGAATAGAAAAAGGGCGAACTAGTCGTGTGTTAGATTTAAACGGAAAGAGTAGAATAATCAAAAAGATTGTTTTTAACTACCGTACGAAACTATTAGCCCACGGAAAAGCGAAAGTAACCGTATTAGCCAGACGATAGTAATAAGGAAATAGATTTTAAAGATTCAATTTTTCCTTAGCCATTATAAATCGTCTGATTTATAGTGGCTTTTATTTTCAATTTTTCTAAGTTTAGCGAACTGTTTTTTCATAGCTTAGACAGATTATCAAAAAACCCGAATATTCCTATGAAAGATAAAAAGGTATAATTCCAAAAACGAACACTACTAATTATTTTTAAAAATTATGAAACCATTACTAATCATTTTCTTATTGGTAAACACCTTTTGCTTTGCACAAGTAGGCATTAACACAACTACACCAAAAGCAAATCTGGATATTACCGCAACCAACCAAGCAAGTCCGACCAATACCGATGGTATTTTAATCCCTCGTATCGATGCTTTTCCAGCCACATCGCCAACAGCAGTACAACAGGGCATGATGGTATATCTTACCACAACTTCAGGCACGAATGCGCCTGGATTTTATTATTGGGATAATGGTACAAGCACTTGGGTGAGTGTAGCTGGGACAAAAAACACATTAGACCAAGCCTACGATGAAGGGGGTGCAGGAGCAGGACGTACTATTACCGCAGATAATGGTGCTCTTATAATAGCAGGTACCGATGGTTTATTAGTAAATGGTTTAAATGCCCAAGGGCAAAATATCTTAGTTACAGGTACAGGTTCTCGGATGTTTTTTAACCCCAAAAAAGGAGCTTTTAGAGCAGGTGATGTACGTGGTAATTTTGGTTTATTTAACAATAATGTATGGAATGACGTTAATGTTGGAAAATATTCATTTGCCGGAGGTATAAATACACTCGCTTCCGGTCAATCTTCTACTGCATTTGGTAGTTTATCAAAAGCAACAGGGGATTATTCAATAGCAATTGGGGAACTAACAACTGCCTCAGGATATATATCAACAGCAATGGGTAATTATACAACTGCCTCAGGAAACAAATCAACTGCAATAGGAAATTACACAACTGCACCTTCTTATGCTGAAACAACCATAGGCAGTTATAACAGAAGCTATGCTCCTCAAAGCACAACGGCTTGGAATAATGCCGATCGATTATTTGTAATAGGTAATGGTGTGAATAGCTCAAGTAGAAGCAACGCCCTAACCATTTACAAAAGTGGTTTACTAAATATTAACGATGCATACAATATGCCTCTAACAGACGGCACCGCCAACCAAGTAATGACAACCAACGGTGCCGGACAAGTGAGTTTTGTAAATTCTAATACCGTTGGCACAGACGACCAAAAAGTGGACAGTTTTGCTCTATCCGGCACTACTTTAGGAATATCACTAGAAAATGATGGAGTTGCACCGGTTACGGTAGATTTATCTTCTTTACAAGATGGAGTCGGTGCACAAAAAATAAATGATCTTAGTGATGGAAAATCTGATAATGATGGTACCAATAATGGATCATCTATATTCCTTGGAGTAAGTGCTGGGTTATTTGATGATGCAACAGATAATGGTAATGTTGGTATTGGATTCAACAGTTTAGTTTCCAATATCTCAGGCGTTGGAAATATCGCTATCGGTTACAAAGCATTTAAAAACACAACAGGTTCTTCTAACGTTGGTATAGGATATGCCTCCGGATTGGTCAATACAGGTAATGGTAATACTTTTATAGGAACAAAGTCTGGATATAACAACCTTGGAAGCTCTAACATTTTTATTGGTTTCACAGCAGGGTATTTTGAAACTGGAAGTAATAAATTATATATTGACAATTCTTCTGCCAATGCTGACTATTCACTTATTTATGGTGAATTTGATACGAATATTTTACGAACCAATAGTCAGTTTCAAATAGGAAACCCAGCTGGAACTGGCTATGCTTTCCCTACTACAGATGGTACTACAAACCAAGTAATACAAACAGATGGTAGTGGCAACTTAAATTGGGTTAATGCCACATCATTGGGCACCGACGACCAAAAAGTGGACAGTTTTGCTCTATCCGGTACTACTTTAGGAATATCATTAGAAAACGATGGTGTTGCACCCGTTACGGTAGATTTGTCTTCTTTACAAGACGGTACAGGTACAGACGACCAAAAAGTGGACAGTTTTGCTCTATCGGGCACTACCTTAGGAATATCATTAGAAAA
>CAYNFJ010000009.1:2919-32168 GCA_964396505.1 uncultured Polaribacter sp.
AAAAAGTGGACAGTTTTGCTCTATCGGGCACTACCTTAGGAATATCATTAGAAAATGATGGTGTTGCACCGGTTACGGTAGATTTGTCTTCTTTACAAGACGGTACAGGCACCGACGACCAAAAAGTGGACAGTTTTGCTCTATCGGGCACTACCTTAGGAATATCATTAGAAAACGATGGTGTTGCACCGGTTACGGTAGATTTATCTTCCTTACAAGACGGTACAGGCACCGACGACCAAAAAGTAGACAGTTTTGCATTATCTGGCACTACCTTAGGAATATCATTAGAAAACGATGGTGTTGCACCGGTTACGGTAGATTTATCTTCCTTACAAGACGGTACAGGCACCGACGACCAAAAAGTAGACAGTTTTGCATTATCTGGCACTACCTTAGGAATATCATTAGAAAACGATGGTGTTGCACCCGTTACGGTAGATTTATCTTCCTTACAAGACGCCGATTGGTACGAAAATGGCGGAACACCACCCAATAGTATTAACGACAATATTTATACGCAAGGCAATGTGGCTATTGGTTCAACTGCTGCTTCTTATCGGCTAGATGTATCCGATTCGCAAGCTACAAGCTATGTTATGAGGATTAATAATACCTCCACCGGAACAAATGCAGATGGGTTGCTTATCCGCTTAGCAAATTCTTTAAATCCCGGTTCAAATAATTATTTTGTTGCTTTTAATAGTGGTGTAGGAACCAACAGAGGAAGCATAAGAGGTAATGGTGCCGGTGGCGTAAATTATGCAACCACTTCAGACCGTCGATTAAAAACAAATATCATTTCTATAAAAAAACCTTTTGATATTATTGATAAAATCCAACCTCGATTATATGAGTATAAAGCCCATTTAGGCACAAAAGAATACGGTTTTATTGCACAAGAATTACAACTCGTTTATCCACAAGCGGTTTCTGGTGATCCGAACGATAATGTAGCAACCAACCCTATGATGGTAGATTATTCTAGATTAACCCCCATTTTAACGGCGGGGATTAAAGAACTAAAAACCGAAGTGGAAGCCCTAAAAGAAGAAAACCAAAAACTAAAACAACAACTAAAAAAATACGAAGATTTAGAAGCACGATTACGAATTTTAGAAAATAAAAAACTAAAGTAACCGATTTCTAAGTACCTGCTAGGCTCAGTTCCAAATCATAATACAATGAAGCAAAAAGCACAAAAGCCTCAGTTAAAACCCATAGGAGCCATTGTCGGAATTAGAGGAAAATTGGTAATTAGGGATTATCTTACCCGTATTTTTGATACAATTGGTTTTAAAAAGAACGATGAGGGACTACCTGCTTTTGCCAAATACAAAGGTTTTATTGGTGCCAAGGAGCTAAAAATAAACTTTAGTATTCATAAACGCACTCATTTCATTGGGATTAATAGAAACGTGCAAGAGATACGCTATCGTACGTTTGAAGGTATAAAAATGCAAGTGATCGTGAAACTGAAAGTACCTACTAGACTTTCAATAGCCGGAAAACCAAAGAGCAAATGGGGTATCATCATCAGTAATTTGATCTTTAGACTAAAGAAATGGAGCCTAATAAGAACCAATTATCTTAACAAAATAATTATTTCACCTGATAAAATTTTCGCTAAAGAATTTACAAATGATCTAGCGATTAAAGATCTATTAAGTGAGTTAGCAACTGATGATATCTTGTCTTGGGGTCTTGTTATTATTCCCGGTCAACTGGTCATTGGTCATACCTTTAAGAACTTGGATAGTTTTCATGAAGAAATGCTGCTTTCAAGATTAAAAGGCATTGTTAAATTAGCAAATCGTATTGATCAAAAAGCTATTGAGAAACCTTTAAATCTTACAAAACGAGAAATCTTGTTAAGAGATAATCCAAAAGCTTTAATTTGGCGGTATTTTTTCTATTTGCTACTCATCATTATATTGGGAACAGCATTATTAATAGCCCTATTATTCGGATTAGCTAAATTGATAGGAATAGTTTAAAAAGAACACCGCCAACTATTTTTACAACACATACCGCAGTCCTACCCAGTTGTTACGTTCTAGAATCAAATCGAGTTTTAAACCGTATTTTGAGGCTTCTTTGTCGATAATGGGAATGTCTTTTTGGTAAAACCCGCTTAGCAGGAGTGTCCCTTTATTATGGAGAGCCTGAGCATATACCTTTAAGTCTTGCAAAAGGATATTCCGGTTGATATTGGCTATAATTACATCGTATTTATGGTGGATGATAGCGGCATCTCCTTGGTAAACATGTATATTATTACATTGGTTTATGGCTACATTTTCCATTGAATTTTCATAACACCAGGGGTCTATATCAATAGCATCCAATGATTTTGCACCTAACATTTCCGCCAAAATAGCCAATACACCGGTTCCACATCCCATATCTAATACAGTTTTGTCTTTGAGTGAGAGTTGTAACAAATGCTGTACCATCAGATGCGTGGTTTCGTGATGTCCTGTACCAAAACTCATTTTGGGTTCAATAACTATGTTGAAATCCAAATTCCCTTTTGTATGAAAAGGCGCTCTGATACTGACCCGCTGTTCAATATCAATAGGTTCAAAATTGCTTTCCCATTCTTTATTCCAATTGACCGGCTCTATTTCTTCTTGGTCATACAGAATTATAAAATCTCCGGAATTCAGGATTTGCACCTCGTGCAAGATGTTGATATGCCAATCACTTTTAGGGATATAGGCGGTCAATCCTTGGGATGTTTCTTCAAAACTTTCAAAGCCTAAGGATCCTAATTCGGCAACTAAAATTTCTCGTGCCGGTTCCAATGGATCGATGTTAAAGTGGTATGCAATATAGGTTTGAATCATGATATTAAATCAATACATTTTATTTTTCGACAAATTATATTTTTTACTGAATTGCTTGCACTAAATCAATAAAATCTCCGGCTTTTAAGGCAGCACCACCTATTAATCCACCATCTACATCCGGTTTGGAAAAAATAGCTTTGGCATTGGCGGGTTTTACACTTCCTCCGTATAAAATGGAAACACCCTGTGCTATTTTATCACCGTATTTTGATGCAATTACGGTTCTAATAAAAGCGTGCATTTCTTGAGCTTGTTCCGGCGTGGCGGTTTCTCCGGTACCTATTGCCCAAACGGGTTCATAAGCCAATACAATTTGAGCCCAATCTATTTCACATAGATGAAAAAGAGCCTTTTGTATTTGATGTTCCACTACTTTAAAATGCGTGTTGTTTTGGCGATCTTCCAATACTTCTCCAAAGCAAAAGATAATGTTCATCTTATGACGCAAAGCAGTACTCACTTTTTCAGCTAAGGATGTATCGGTTTCGTTAAAATAACTACGGCGTTCAGAATGTCCTAAAAGAACCGTGTTAATACCGATGCTTTGCAGCATAGCAGCAGAAATTTCACCGGTATAGGCACCGTTTTCTGCCTGATGCATGTTTTGTGCAGCTAATTCTATACGATTATCCAATCCATCTTGATGAAAAACCGGATATAAATTGGTAAATGTGGGGGCAATGATAATCCGGGTATTTTGAGTTTTAATGTCTTGTAGTTCTTTTGAAATATCTTGAGCCAACTTTTTGGATTCATTAACATCCAAGTTCATTTTCCAATTACCGGCAACTATTTTGGTACGCATACTAATTTGTTTTATTAATTTTTGGTAAAAATAATAGGAATAGTTTGATTAGTCCCCTTATTTTTGAATTTTAATTGGTGTTTTTTTATCGATATATGGATAAATTTCATTGATATCCTTATTTGTCAAAGAGATACAGCCTAAAGTCCAATTTATACGGGTTTCTATCATAAAATCAGTTCCTTTAGGAACTCCATGAATTCCTATTTGTCCTCCTATTTTGGCATTTTTGGATATGCGCCCCTCTTTTTTAGCCAGTCTGTGTTTTCGCCAAGAATCGGTAGTTGGGTAGTTAAGCCAGATGAATTTTGACCATTTTTTATGGGGATATTTACTGTTGATTTTAAAATTTCCTTCGGGGGTGCATTGATCTCCTTCCCGCAATTTATCATCTACGGGATTTCCCCCAAAAACCACCGGATATGACTTGACCAATGTATCACCGGCATACACTTGCAATGTATAATTGCTTTTATCGATTAAAATGGCTACGGGTGTCCCTTTTGGAAGTAATTTTTGTAAAGGAATAGCAGTAGTTTTACGGTATTGTTGCCATCCGATAATCAGTATAAGGGCGACGAATAGTAAGATAAAAAGAGATAAGTGTTTCTTAAAAAATAACACGGGCTTCCTGTTTTTGAATTATTAATGCTTCAATAGGTATAACGCACAAATTTAATTCTTATTTTTGCAAATAGATGACCAGACAGAATCTTATACAACAAATTCACAAGAAAAAATCGTTCCTCTGTATAGGCTTGGATGTGGATTTAGAAAAAATTCCCTCACACTTGTTAGCTTTGGACGATCCTATTTTTGAGTTTAATAAACAGATTATCGATGCAACCCATAAGCTGGCAGTTGCCTATAAACCCAATACGGCTTTTTATGAAGTCTATGGATTAGCCGGTTGGCGCGCATTAGAAAAAACCATACAATATATTCGCGAGTATTATCCTGAAATTTTTACCATAGCCGATGCCAAACGGGGTGATATTGGAAATACAGCGACCCGATATGCCAAGGCTTTTTTTGAAAACCTCAACTTTGATGCACTCACGGTAGCTCCTTATATGGGACAGGATTCTGTGGAACCTTTTTTGGCTTTTTCTGACAAATTTACCATTTTACTCGCCTTAACGTCCAATTCGGGAGCTGTGGATTTTCAAGATTTATCAACCGGTAATATAGCGCTATTTGAACAAGTGATTCAAAAATCACTTACATGGAAAGGAGCTTCGCAATTCATGTATGTAGTAGGGGCAACTCATCCGGAGTATTTCAAAAGAATACGAAAGTTAGTCCCCCACCATTTTTTATTGGTACCCGGAATGGGAGCGCAAGGAGGTGATCTGGAAGCGGTTTGCAAGAATGGTTTGAATGACGATATCGGTCTTTTGGTCAATTCTTCCCGAGGAATCATCTATGCAGGAAAAGGAAAAGATTTTGCCGAAAAATCCCATGAAAAGGCTTTGGAAATACAAGTAAAAATGAACAAAATCCTTGAATTATATTATTCAAAATGACTTATAAAGATGCCTTAAACAGAGAGATAAAACTCCCCAAAACACCCAATAGAATTGTTTCATTGGTTCCTTCATTGACCGAGTTGTTACACGATATGGGTATGGAACGCCAAGTGGTCGGAATTACAAAATACTGTGTACACCCGCCACATTACAAGCTAACCAAAACGGTAGTAGGAGGGACAAAAAAGGTGAAATACGATGTGATAAAGGAACTCAATCCGGATTTTATTCTTTGCAGTAAGGAAGAAAATACGCCTGAGATGGTCGCTGCATTGGAAAAAATAGCACCGGTATATGTTTCCGATGTTAATTCTTTTGCCGATGCATTAGCCTTGATTAAACAACTGGGCTTGGTGTTCGATAGAAGAACTCAATCTCAGCATATTATTGATAAAATTACGTATAGATTCCAAGAGTTTCAGCAAGGGATAAAAGAAACCAGAATAAAGAAAGTAGCTTATTTTATTTGGGCAAATCCTTGGATGGTAGCAGCAAGCCATACCTTTATTGATGATATGCTACGTATTTGTCGTTTTGAGAATGCCTATGCCAAACTAGAGCGCTATCCCGAAATAAAAATTAAACGAATGCGTATAATAGCCAATCCCGAAATATTATTTTTTAGCAGTGAACCCCATAGTTTTACCGATGAAGAAGTATATGAAGTTTTGCGCAGTAATAAAAAAGTATTGACCATTTATGTGGATGGTCAATACTTTTCGTGGTATGGATCCCGACTTATCAAGGCATTTGATCATTTTCAACAAATACACGATAAGATAGCTGCTTACGAATAAAATGCTTATTTGCCGTCTTGTAAAGCAAAGACTTTTTGGAGTAAATCCGATGTTCTGCTTTTAATGTCGGTACGAATTTTCAATTCTTCTTGGGCAATCATTTTATAGACTCCTTTCAGGGCTTCGTCGGTAGTGTAATCGGTTAAATCCGGATTTACTTTATTGACAAACGGAATCTTGTTGTACCGGGTGATCAGATCATTCCATATACGGTCGGCACCCACTTTTTGAAAGGAATTTTTGATAATGGGTTCAAATTTTGTTCTCAAGGAATCAGCGGTAGTATGTTGCAGGTACTGCGTTGCGGCATCTTGATTTCCCATCAATATATTTTTTGCATCGGCAATCGTCATATTGAGAATGGCTTCTTTAAAAATGGGAATAGCTTCGCCCACGGCATCTTCGGCAGCACGATTCAATACTTTTAATCCTTCATCGGCTAGCGATGAGAGTCCTATTTTTCTCAGTGCAGTATCTACTTTTTGTAAATCTTCCGGAAGCGTGATTTTGACCAATTCATTTTTAAAAAACCCATCTGTTTTGGCAAGAGTTGTCACTTGATTTTCAATCCCATTATCCAAAGCCTCTTTTAAGCCGTTAGCTATTTGAGTAGTAGAGAGAACGCTCCCGGAGTTTTCCAATACTTGTTGCAGTTCATTGCAAGCACTTATTTGTAAAACAAGCACTACTAGTAAAATTTTTTTAATCATCTTTTATTTGTTTTATTGATTTGACCTGATTTTTTATCGTATCCATACGGACAATGTTTGCATCCGTTTTTACAACAAAAACCTCTTTTTAAGTGATATTTTTCCGTAAAGACACGATAACCGTGTTCGTTGATATAATAATCTTCCGGAAGTAATTTGTTGTTTTCTGAGGTCATAGGTTGTTGTAGTAAATTTACTTTTGGCGGAATTAAGTCGTAAAGATACAAAGTAATTTATATCATTCAAATTTTTATCTTTGTGCTAAATTTAAACCGCCGGAAATTTTGAAAAAAATTCAAATGGTGGACCTACAAGGTCAATACCTAAACATACAATCCCAAATTGATACCAAACTCAATGAAGTAGTAGCTTCTACTTCGTTTATCAATGGGCAGGAAGTGAAGCACTTTCAAAAAGAATTGGAGAGTTACCTGAATGTAAAACATGTTATTCCGTGCGGCAATGGAACCGATGCCTTACAAATTGCAATGATGGGTCTGGGATTACAATCCGGAGACGAAGTCATTACTGTTGATTTTACTTTTGCGGCTACCGTTGAGGTTATTGCATTATTGGGACTTAAACCGGTATTGATTGACGTATATCCGGATACTTTTACTATGAATATTGAGGCTTTGAAACAGGCTATTACTCCTCAAACCAAAGCCATTGTTCCGGTACATTTATTCGGACAATGTGCCAATATGGAAGCAATCATACAACTAGCGGAACAACATCACTTATTTGTAATAGAAGATACGGCTCAAGCCATTGGGGCTGATTATATCTTTTCTGACGGTAGTAAAAAGAAAGCAGGAACTATTGGAACAGTAGGTACCACTTCCTTTTTTCCATCCAAAAATCTAGGAGCTTATGGTGATGGAGGAGCATTATTTACCAATGATGATGCCTTAGCCGAAAAATTGAGAAGTATTGTCAATCATGGTATGTCAAAACGATATTATTATGATAGGATAGGGGTAAATTCACGCCTAGATAGTTTACAGGCTGCCGTATTGCGTATCAAACTTCCCTTGTTAGATACATACGCAAAAGCCCGCCAAAAGGCTGCATCTTATTATGATAAAGCCCTTAGCCGATGTAAAAAAATTAAAACACCCGCAAGAAGTTTATTTTCTACGCACGTCTTTCATCAATACACGCTTATTTTAGAAGATGTGGATAGAGATGCTTTGCATTTATACCTTCAAGAACAAGGAATCCCAAATGCTATTTACTATCCGGTGCCTTTGCATTTACAAAAGGCATACCAGCATTTTACATTCAATTCCGATGAATTACAAGTCACTAAAAAATTGTGTCAATCGGTCTTGTCGTTACCAATGCATACCGAGTTGGATGAGGAACAGTTGGAATACATCAGTTCGCATATTATTAGCTTTATTAAAAACAATCATTAGCAGATGAAAATACTAGTTACAGGAGGTTTAGGTTTTATAGGGTCTCATACCGTAGTTGCATTGCAGGAAGAAGGTTTTGAAGTGGCGATTATCGACAATTTATCCAATTCTAAGATTGAAGTTTTGGATCAAATTACTGCCATAACCGGTATAAAACCGCAATTTGAACAGTTTGATTTGTTGGATAAGTCCAAGGTATCCGATTTTTTTAAAAACAATACGATAGAAGGGGTGATTCATTTTGCGGCCTCTAAAGCGGTGGGAGAAAGTGTACAAAAACCTTTGTTGTATTATAAAAACAATATAGGATCTTTGTTAAATGTGTTAGAATCTATGCAAGAAACCAAGACAGATCATTTTATATTCAGTTCTTCTTGTACAGTATATGGTCAAGCAGATGAATTACCCATAACAGAAAATGCTCCTATCAAACCGGCAGAATCTCCTTATGGAAATACCAAAAAAATCAGTGAAGATATCTTGACAGACCTCACAAATGCAGCGGATTTTAATGCTATTGCATTGCGATATTTTAATCCGATTGGCGCCCATCCTTCGGCAAAAATAGGGGAATTACCTATCGGTATTCCTCAAAATTTAGTTCCTTTTGTAACCCAGACAGCTGCCGGTATCAGGGAGCAATTGTCCGTTTTTGGAGATGATTATCCTACGCCTGACGGAACAGCTATTCGGGATTATATTCATGTAATGGATCTGGCAAAAGCACATATTGTTGCTTTAAAAAGACTTATTGACAAAAAAAATAAACAATCCATTGAGTTTTTTAATGTAGGAACCGGGAAAGGTAGTTCGGTTTTGGAAGTGATCAAGGCTTTTGAAAAAGCGACAGGTGTTACATTGAATTATAAAATAGCTCCTAGAAGAGCGGGAGACATTACCGCAGCTTATGCTGATACTACTTTGGTAAACAAGGAGTTGGGATGGAAAACAACAAAAACTTTGGAAGATGCCTTGGCAGATGCTTGGCGTTGGCAATTGAAACAAAATAAATAGTTATACATATGAAAAAATGGATTCTTTTTTTAGTAATGATGCGTTTTGTGGCAGTTTATCCACAAACCAATGTCAGTGGTAATCAATCCGGAACTTGGACTTTGTCTAATTCGCCCTATTTGGTCACTGCCGATATTACAATTCCTGCCGGTCAGACATTGTATATTGAAGCCGGAGTTATCGTTAATTTTCAAGGTCATTACCGGTTTATTGTCAATGGAAAAATAGTAGCCAACGGTACGGATAGTAATCGTATTTATTTTACAACTGACAATCCGGCAACCGGTTGGGGTGGTATTCGTCTGGACGGTACGCCGGACATCAGTGAATTCCATTATTGTACGTTGGAATACGGTAAAACATATGCCGTTGCCTATCCAAATAATCACGGAGGTGCCGTGATGCTCAAAGATGCGGATGCAGAATTTTATAATTGTATTTTCAGATATAATAGTGCGATGGGTGATGAGGATGGTATGGGTGGTGCCGTATATGCTATTAATACAGGTACTACCACAGAAACCTTGACCCGTTTTATAGATTGTACCTTCACCGATAACCAATCTTATGGTGAGGGAGGTGCCATTAAATTTACCAATGACGGACATACCGAGCTATCCGGTTGTGAATTCACCGGTAATCATTGTAGTTACGGTGGGGGAGCTATTTCATTTTATTCGGTGTTAGATGTCACGATGACCCGCTGTCTTTTTGTAGATAATTATACCGATTATTCCAATGGTGGTGCTATTCATACGCTGGGTTATGACAACACTTTGACATTTACTAATTGCACTTTTTACGGCAATCAGGCAAATGGTGGTGATGCCGGTGCTGCAAGTATTGTCAATACTACAGCTGATTTTACCAACTGTATTATCAAAAATAATCCGGGAACCTATAGCGATAATGTTTTTCTGGGTTCCGGCGGTGCCGCTAGCATCAATTATTCAGACACACCCATGCCTGACGGGGCCACCGGTAGCAATAATATTGATTTGGATCCGCTTTTTGTTTCGGTAGCCAATGCAGATTTTCATTTACAAAGCGCTTCACCTTGTGTAGATGCAGGAACAGATGTAGGGCTTTTTTTCACTGGATCAGCCCCTGATATGGGCTGTTTTGAATATGATGATTCCGTAGGAATCCACGATTATCACCGGCAGTTGCTTCGGGTTTTCCCGAATCCGGCAACATCCTATATTAGGATAGGAGGATTGGAGCATTACGATGTCATTCATCTTTTTAATGGCCTGGGACAAGAGGTGTTGGTACAGCATATTTCTAAAGATTTGACAAACAACCACTCTATTAACCTTGCAACTTTACCGGCAGGAACCTATTATGTTTTGGCGACAGGAAATATGCAAAATTTGGGATTACAGAAATTTGTGAAATTGTAAGTTTTATTTGATTCCTTTGCGAAGGTACGTGATAAAACTAAAATCATATTTGTGCTTCTCATCTTTGGGATGAAATTCGCGGCTAACTTCTTTCCATATTTGTGGATCGATTTCCGGGAAAAAAGTATCTGCCTCGAAATCGTGATGTACCAGTGTAATATCCAGTTTATCAGCGTATTGCATTGCTTCTTTATAAATGCTGCCACCGCCTAGTATGTATGGATTTTTATCGGTTTGGGCAATACGTAAGGCAGTTTGCAAAGAATCGGCCAGGACAATACAACTGGCATCGTAACTTTTTTGGCGTGTGATGATGATGTTGGTACGTTTGGGCAGGGCTTTTTTCCCGATAGATTCAAAAGTTTTACGACCCATCATCACGTGATGCCCTGAAGTGACTTTTTTAAAGCGTTTAAAATCATCGGGAAGATGCCATAAAAGCTGATTGTCCTTTCCCAATGCGTGATTTTCGGATATAGCTGCTATGATCGTAATCAAAGTTTCTCGTTTTTAGGAGGTTCGGGTGAAATCACCCCTTCATCAATCAATTTTTTCTCCAATTTCTCGACTCGTTTTTGGTGTTTTTCTACCAGTTTTTCTGTTTCGCGTCTTTCCCAATCTTTATCAAAATAACGGTCGAAAATATAAACGTTTCCAAAATGTAGAATCCATAAAAAGAGCCATAATAAAATAGCCCATACAAACCAATCTCCATAATTTTCACCCACATGAAAAAATTCATTGAGAACAATTAAAAAAACAGAACCGACCAGAAAAACGATAAAATGCCAATACAAGCGTCTTTTTTGCCGGATGCGTTTACGTGCTTTTTCGTATATCTCGTGTTGTTCGTTTGTTTGCATAACACAAAAATACGGAAAAAATAATAATATACCTCTTCCGTATTTTGTTAAAATAATAGTAAAACTATTTTTTAGCTATCTCAGGAATTTTTCCTGTTAATGAGTTAAGATATGCCACAATTGCCTTGGTTTCATCATCGGTTAAATCTTGGTTTAATTGGGCTTTGGCCATAATCTTAACGGCATTATCTAATTCGGCAACACTCCCATCGTGAAAATAAGGGTATGTTTTAGCAACATTTCTTAAGGACGGAGTTTTAAAAACGTATTTATCTGCTTCATTTTTGGTTACATCAAATTTGCCATTGTCAATTTTTTTACTTTTGGTCAAATCCCAATAATTGCCAAATACTCCGAATTTCTGAAAGGTAGTTCCTCCTAAAACAGCACCGTTGTGACAAGCAGTACATCCTTTGTCAATAAACAATTTTAACCCTTTTTTTTCCATATCGGAGAGAGCAGCGTCATTTCCTGCCAAATAATCATCAAATCTTGATGGTGTAATCAGTTTTCGTTCAAATGCACCGATTGCTTTTTTCATGTTATCGTACGTAATAGCTACTTTGTCATTGGGGAATGCTTTGGCAAACATCTCTTTATAAGCATCTACTTTAGACAATCTCTCAACCACTTCTTTATCGCTACTCATTCCCATTTCAACAGGGTTTAGTACAGGTCCGCCGGCTTGTGCTTCTACATCGGGTTCTCTGCCATCCCAAAATTGAGCAATATGCAAGGCTGCATTGAGTACCGTTGGAGAATTACGTCCGCCAAAAGTTCCTTTTTTATCTCCCGGAGAAACCGGATTGTTATCAACTCCATACGTATCAAGATTATGACAAGTATTACAACTCTCAGTTTGGTTTTTTGATAAGATGGTGTCAAAATACAAGGCTTTTCCTAAGGCTACTTTTTCGTCGGTTATAGGATTGTCTTTGTTTTCTGCAACTTTAGGCAGTGTTCCGAATAGCTTTTGCGCATTGGATTGTAATTCGGTAATTACAGGTTTTTCAGGTGTGCTTACTTTTTTTTCTTTTTTTTCGTTGGTATTGCAAGATATCAGCATACTGACAATTGCAAAAAATAAAATTGTTTTTTTCATTTGATTAGAAGTTAGATGTATTAATAATATTTTTAAGGAATAATATTTAATTCTTCACCTACTTTAACAAAAGCTTTTATTGCTTTATCCAGATGTTCTTGTTGGTGTGCAGCAGATAATTGCACACGTATTCTCGCTTTTCCTTTTGGGACTACCGGAAAGTAAAAACCGATTACATAAATGCCTTCTTCCAATAATTTATCAGCCATCACTTGCGATAGTTTGGCATCGTACAGCATAACCGGAACAATAGCAGAATCACCCTTGACAATATCAAATCCGGCAGCTTCCATTCCTTTTTTAAAGTATCGGGTATTCCATTCCAATTTATCCCGTAAGGAAGTGTCTTTAGATAGCATATCATATACTTTCAATGATGCGCCGACCAATGCCGGTGCCAATGAATTGGAGAAGAGATAAGGTCTTGATTTTTGGCGTAGCATTTCGATGATTTCTCTACGTCCCGTAGTATAACCTCCCATTGCTCCACCCAGCGCTTTTCCTAATGTTCCTGTAATAATATCTACACGTCCCATTACATTTTTTAATTCAATGGTTCCGCGTCCGGTTTTACCGATAAATCCGGCGGCATGGCATTCATCTACCATAACCAAAGCATCATATTGATCGGCTAAATCACAGATTTTATCCAATTGAGCAACTACGCCGTCCATAGAAAACACCCCATCGGTAACAATGATTTTAAAACGATGATTCTTGTTAGATGCTTCGATTAATTGGGTTTCCAAATCAGCCATATCATTGTTAGCATAGCGGTATCTTGCGGCTTTGCATAGTCGTACACCGTCAATGATGGATGCGTGATTTAAACTATCAGAAATAATGGCATCATCGGCGCTGAATAAGGGTTCAAAAACGCCACCATTGGCATCAAATGCCGCTGCGTAGAGTATGGTGTCTTCGGTTTGGTAAAAATCGGCTATTTTTGCTTCTAATTCTTTGTGGATGTCTTGTGTACCACAGATAAACCGGACAGAAGACATGCCATAACCATGGGTATCCATCATATCTTTTGCCGCTTGAATAACTTCAGGATTATTGGAAAGTCCCAGATAATTATTGGCGCAAAAATTGATCACTTCTTCGCCTGTATTGATCTTGATTACAGCATCTTGGCTACTGGTAATGATACGTTCTTTTTTGTATAAACCCGCTTCGTCCAAATTTTTTAATTCGTCTTGTAAATAATCTTTTATTTTTCCGTACATATCTCAATAAATTATGATAGCTACAAATTTACAATTTTGTATTTAATAAATTTTATAAAAGTCTGTTGAATTTATGTATTTTTGTATCAAGTACAGTTTATATGCAACAGTTGTTACATTCAAAAATAATAGGCAAAGGAAATCCCTTATTAATTCTTCACGGTTTTCTAGGCTCCGGCGATAATTGGATTAGTTTAGCTCGGCGCTTTATGCAGTCTTTTGAGGTGCATTTGATTGATTTAAGAAATCACGGTCGCAGTTTTCACGATGATGAAATGAACTATGAAGTCATGAGAGATGATGTAGTGGATTATTGTAATCATTATAAATTGGAAACTATTAATATAATCGGACATTCAATGGGTGGTAAAGTGGCGATGTTTCTGGCTGTTAGTTATCCAAAATTGATTCGTAAACTTATAGTTGCAGATATTGCTCCTCACAAATACGATACCCGTGCCCATGATTTTATTTTAAAAGCTTTGCAAACGGTTGATTTTAAAGTTCAAAAAACAAGGTCAGAAATTGATACAGTGTTAACGACTTATGTTGAAAATAAAGCAATCCGGCAATTTTTGCTCAAAAATATACATAGACTTTTTCCAGATGAATTAGCTTTCCGGTTTAATTTGCCCGTATTGGTAACACATTATGATGAAATTACCGATTCCTTGCCGGTGTATAGTACGTATGAGGGAGAAAGCCTATTTTTAAAAGGCGCTGAATCTCCGTATATTCAAGCATCGGATATATCGTTGATCAAAGCGCATTTTCCTCAAGCAAAAATAGTAACGATTTCCCGGGCAGGACATTGGCTACACGCAGAAAATCCGGATGATTTTTATAAAGAATGTATCCAATTTTTAAGTTGAAAGAGTCTATTTATTGAAATAAATTACTGAAATTTTCAGATTTGTTAACCGAAATTATTTCTTGTTTTGTACTTTTACACAGCAAAAAATTGTTAGAAAATCATTTATTTATGCGATGGACTCTTAAAACCCAACCCAATCCTAAAAAAACAGCATTATTAGCTAAGGCGTTGAATATAGATTTGATCAATGCCAAATTATTGGTACAACGCGGTATCGAAACCTATGAAGAAGCCAAGGCTTTTTTTAGACCCAATCTAGACAATCTACACGATCCTTTCTTAATGAAAGATATGGATAAGGCGGTAGCACGCATTGAAAAAGCCATTCAAAATAAAGAACCTATATTGGTCTATGGTGATTATGATGTAGATGGTACTACGGCGGTTACATTGCTTTCCAAATATTTATTAACACATTCCAATTTAGTGGGAACTTATGTGCCCGATAGAGACAAGGAAGGTTATGGGATCTCTTTTCAAGGTATCGATTTTGCGGAAGATAACGATTTTTCCTTAATCATTGCCTTAGATTGCGGGATAAAAGCATTGGACAAGGTAGCATATGCAGCTCAAAAAAATATCGATTTTATTATTTGCGATCATCATACTCCGGGAGATACCATTCCCGATGCCGTTGCTGTTTTAAACCCAAAGCGTGTGGATTGTGCATATCCTTACAAGGAATTGTGTGGCTGTGGTGTGGGTTTTAAATTGGTACAAGCATTGCACAGTCGTAAAGGTGGAACTACAGAACAGCTGGTTCCGTATTTGGATTTGGTAGCTACCAGTATAGCAGCCGATATTGTACCTATTACCGGCGAAAATCGAATCCTGACCTATTTTGGATTACAAGTTATCAATGAGCATCCCAGTACAGGAATAGCTGCGCTTAAAAGGGTAGCTTATGATAAAAAAACCTTGAGTATTACCGATGTCGTTTTTGGTATTGCCCCTCGAATCAATGCTGCCGGACGTTTAAAACACGCCAATTATGCCGTGGAATTATTGACTGAAAATGATTTGGAAACAGCGCAGCTTATGGCAAAGGCTATCAATGATTTTAACAATGAACGCAAGGATTTGGATAAACTGATTACGCAAGAAGCCTTATCACAGATAACCGCCAATCAAGAAGAAGATAATTTCACTAGTGTTGTGTTTGATGCCTCCTGGCATAAGGGCGTTATCGGTATTGTCGCTTCCCGGTTGATAGAGACCTATTATAGGCCGACCATTGTTTTTACCAAAAGTGGCGATTATCTAACGGCTTCGGCACGTTCTGTACGCGGATTTGATTTATATCAAGCATTGGAAGCTTGTGAGGAATGGATCGAACAATGGGGCGGGCATAAATACGCCGCCGGTTTACGAATTAAATCTGAAAATTATCAGCATTTTAAAAAGGCTTTTGAAGCAGTTGTAAAAAAACGAATGCCGGATGAATTGAGAGAGCCGGAGATACGCATAGATAGCGAATTGTTTTTGTCCGATATTTCACCCAAATTTTATCGTATTTTAACACAGATGGCCCCTTTTGGTCCCCAAAATATGCATCCGGTTTTTATGGCAAGCGGTTTGCGAGACAACGGTACCGGAAGGCGGGTAGGCGCTGACCAATCGCATTTGAAAGTCAGTATTATTGAAGGGGCTAACCCCAAGACATACAAGGGTATAGGTTTTGGGTTAGGATATCTTTATAAGATGTTACAAAAACCTTTTAAAGCGGTTTTTACTTTGGATGAAAACCATTGGAACGGAATAACCAGTATCCAATTAAAGATCAAAGATATCAAGCAAGAATTTCCGGATTAAAAATCAAATCGGGAATTGATAATGGTATTGTAAATAGATCCAAATGAGTAATTGATACCAACACTTGCAAAATAACTATATCCGGAACGAACCTGTTTTTGTTGCAATAAGATTTCTTCCAGCGTAGCACCTTGCGCCGATAGGTTAATCTGATTGTGAGTAATGCCGTAATACCCGTTTAATCGCAATGAAAAACCTTTGAATAGGCGAATGTTGGTATTCATATAGACATTAAATTCATTCAATGATACATCGTGTAAAAAACTGGCGTATTCCAAGCTGGTTGTAAGACTTCCCCATTTTCTTCGAAAGGAAGTGCCTGCCAGCGCCGATTGTTTCCACAATAACTCTTTGTCTTTCAAGAAAATAGTGGTATCATAGTATTTATTAAATCTCGGTCCGATTTTGTAAGATAAAACCACTTGTTTTTTGGCAGAGATGGAATAGGGGAAAAAATTGTATTCTACCCCGGGTTGAATATTCCAATAGTATTTGTAATTGTTATAGACCGAATTGCCCATACCGGTAAATAATCCGGCTGACCAATGCTTATTAATACTTATCACATCGCTGACAGTCAGGTATTTCGATTTTTTTTCGGATATGATTTCTTGATCACCATAGATAAATACTGATTTTCGTTGTGAAATGCCGGTTCGGAACTTAAATTTGTTTTTATCTGTAATTTGTTCTCCCGAAACACTCCCGTTAAAATTGGAAAATTTAGAGGTTTCCTCTCCATTAAACCATCCGTTTACACCTAATTGAAAAGACCATTTATTCCAAGGGTCTTTGGCTTCTTTTTTATCAGTATCTTCATCATTTTGCAGGCTGACACTGATTTTGTCTGCTAAACCGTTTTCAATCCAAAACCGCATTAAGCCCAAGCGGATGTATTTTAATATTTTATTGGTTTTTTCCAAATCGGACATATCTGAATTGGTATCAAAACTTAGAGTGTCGTGTAATTTGCTAAACTTTTTTTGCCCGATAAATTCTATTTCATAAGCCCTCCCGCCACTGGCATTTCTTTGAACGGTAAAAAACAAATGTACATCGGCATCACTTTGGTCCCTTACAAAAGATACATTTTTTAATTCTTGTTTAATCTGTGTCGTGTTACAAGATTGACAATCGAGGTAAACGGATAAATCGGTATTGGTATCTTGTGCTTCTACCGTAGCGAAGAGCAATAAAAAACAGATAAAAAAGAATTTTTTCATAGGTAAAATGGCTTTTAGGCTTAAAAAAAACAAAGATATATTTAAAAGTGAGCGGATAGATAGCAAACGTTTTTTTTAACATTTTATTATTAATTTCATTGTTAGTACCTTTGGCGTCTAAAAACTTTAATTAAAAACAACCAATATGCACAGATTAAAAATAGCGAACCTGCATAAAGAGACGCCGGATACCATGACAATTCGTTTTGAATTGACCGATGAATACCAAAAAAACTATCCATTTTTAGCCGGACAGTATGTGTTTGTGCAAAAAGAATTGGAAGGAAAGCTTTACAAAAGAGCTTATTCCATAACGGCTTCTCCCTATTCGGAAAGTTTGCAAATTACTGTAAAGGAAACTGCTACCGGAGATTTCTCTAAATATGTAAACTCCGCTTTACAAACAGGAGATTATCTGGAAGTTTCTGAACCCAAAGGCAACTTTGTGTTACCGGTTGATGCACACAATCAAAAGAACTATTTGGGTTTTGCAACCGGTAGTGGTATTGCTCCGATTTATGCGATGATTTTAGCGGTATTGGAGAAAGAACCTCAGAGTAAATTTGGCCTTTTTTATGGTAATAGCACTGAACAACATACGATATTTAAAAAACAATTGGATGCATTGCAATCAGAATTTCCGGATCGTTTTTTTGTACAATATTTGTACAGTCAAGAAGTAGTTCAGGGAGCCATTTCAGGGAAGATAAACAAAGCATTGGTGCGTTATGCTGTGGAGAAAAAGTTCCAAGGAATCGATTGGGAACAGTTCTATATTTGCGGACAAGAGGAGATGAAAGAGCATGTTTCAGAGGCCTTATTAGAGCAAGGGGTTTCTGAAAACAAAATCTTTTTTGAACTTTTTACCAAACCTAAAAAATCGGACAAAGTTACAATGACGATTACTTCAGAGGGTGAAACAAAAGAGATTATAGTTTCTAAGACTACTACTATTTTGGATGCGGCGCTAGATGCGGGATTAGATCCTTCCTATTCTTGTCAAGGGGGTTTTTGTACCAGTTGTATGGCAAAAATTACAGAAGGACAGGCGGTAATGGAAGAAAATGCAACCTTGAACGAAGACGAGATAGCCGAAGGAAAAGTGTTAACTTGCGTGGCAAGAGCCACCACCGACCAATTAAATATTACCTTTGACGTTTAATTTCTAAAATTTGATGACATTTTACGACATAAAAGAAGCGATAATCATAGGTTTTATATTGGCCTTTATGATAGGTCCCGTATTTTTTATGTTGATACAAACCAGTATTCTAAAAGGTTTTAGAGCGGCTTTTACCTTTGATGTGGGAGTCGTAATGGGAGATGTGTTCTTTTTGTTAATTGCCTATTTTGGAAGCCGTTTTGTTTTGATGAAAATCAAAGATAACCCGATGCTTTTTATTTTTGGTGGTTTGATAATGATAATATATGGTTTGTATTCTTTTTTTAACCAAAAACAAAAGGCGATTATTCAAGATGAAAGTTTGGTGGTAATTCCCAAAACTAACTATCTCAATCTGTTTGTCAAGGGTTTTTTATTAAACTTTATCAATATTGGTGTTTTGGGCTTTTGGTTGGGAATGATTGTGGTGTATGGAGCCAAATTTCAAATGAATGAAACTAAAATCTTTTGGTTTTTTGTAACGGTATTGCTTACCTATTTGGCCGTAGATGTCGGTAAGATCGTACTTGCCAAAAAATTGCGGGACAAGATGAAACCCACTACAGTGTACAAAATGAAACGTGCCATAGGAATCGTGTTAATCGTTTTTGGATTGGTTTTAATGTCCAAAGGTGTTTTCCCTAAAGAGAACCTGCATCTCAAAGGAGTTGAAAAACGTATTGAGCATTTTAAAAATCAATAGTATATACCTCAAATATCATCTTTTATGAAAAGTAAACTACCGCAAACCGAAACCTCTATTTTTGCCGTAATGTCCGGTTTAGCGAACCAATATCAGGCAATTAATCTGTCGCAAGGTTTTCCGGATTTTAAAGTTTCCGATGCATTAATAGATCTGATTTACCAACAGATGCAAGCCGGAAAAAACCAATATGCCCCTATGCCCGGTGTAATGGAATTACGTCAATCCATCGCCGAAAAAATACAGCGATTATACCATAAAACAATAGATCCGGATACAGAAATAACCATTACCGCCGGAGCTACTCAAGCACTTTTTACGGCTATCACCGCTTTTGTAAGCAAGGGCGATGAGGTGATTATATTTGAACCGGCTTATGATTCGTATGCGCCGGCAGTAGTGCTAAACGGCGGCATACCTAAATACATTCAATTAACAGCACCTGATTTTAAGATTGATTGGAATCAAGTAAAAGATAACATCAACGCCAACACAAAGATGATTATCATCAATACACCCAACAATCCGGGTGGATTTGTCTTTGAAAAATCGGATATGGAAAATCTGGAAACACTGACACGAAATACCGATATGGTAGTGATTAGTGATGAAGTATATGAGCACATTATTTTTGATGGATTGGAGCATCAATCGGCATTAAAATTTGATGATTTGTTTAGCCGTACCATTGCAGTGTATTCTTTTGGCAAAACCTTTCATGCTACCGGCTGGAAAATGGGATATGTGGTGGCTCCCGAATCTTTGATGGTAGAGTTTAGAAAGGTGCACCAATTTAATGTGTTTTGTGTAAATACTCCTATACAATATGCGCTGGCAAGTTATCTAAATGATGAAAATAATTACCTGTCACTCCCGGGTTTTTACCAGCAAAAACGTGATTTTTTTGTCGAAAGATTGCACAAATCCCGTTTTAAAATCATCCCTACTCACGGGACCTATTTTCAATTATTGGATTACAGTGCTATTTCTGACCAAGCTGAATTTGAATTTGCCCAATGGATGACCCGTGAAAAGGGGGTGGCTTCTATTCCGGTTTCTTCCTTTTATCACAACAAAAAGAATCAACAGATTCTCCGTTTTGCTTTTCCCAAAGAAGAAGAGACTTTACTAAAAGCGGTAGCGATATTAACCGATATTTAAAATGGATAACAGTATGCAGATAGCCTTGATCCAATCTAACTTGTATTGGAATGATGTAGAAAAGAACCTGCATCATTTCAATCAACTTTTTGAGAAAATCAAGCCTAAAACAGCTATTGTTGTCTTACCCGAGATGTTTTCAACGGCTTTTACGGTTAATACTTTGCAAGGAAAAAGACCCTTGGGACATAGGGCATTGCAATGGATGCAGACCCAAGCTACTGCATTGCAAAAAATAGTGGTTGGAAGTGTGCTTTTTGAGGAAAATCGCCAATATTTTAACCGCTTGTTTTGGGTATATCCCGACGGAAGTTTCGAGCACTATGATAAGGTACATCTTTTCCAAATGGGAAAGGAACATCAGTATATTACCGCCGGGACGAAGCGGGTTATAGTCACCTATAAGGGGATTCGTTTTTTATTACAAGTCTGCTATGATTTGCGTTTTCCGGTGGCTTCCAGAAACCGCTATGATGCGCTAACCAATCAATATGATTACGATGTGATACTGTATGTTGCCAATTGGCCTGAAATACGCAAACAAGCCTATCTAAAATTGCTGCAAGCCAGAGCCATAGAAAATCAAGCTTATGTTATTTGGGTCAATAGAGTAGGAGTAGATCATCATAAACAGCCTCATACCGGTGACACCATGTTGCTGAGTCCTACCGGTGAGATTCTGGTTCAAGCACCTGCTAGTAAGCAAAAAATCATCTATGCCGATATTGACCCGAATGTGTTACAAACCGTACGGAATCATTTTAAAGTAGGTTTGGACTGGGATTCCTTTAGCTTGGATTTCTAAAAGAACCGAAAGTTCATTTAAAAAAATTACAAGGTAGATTCAACCAACCATCATATCTGTAGCTTAAATTATCGGATATTAGTCCGTTTTTCTACGAACTTATTTAACAATAAATTTAAATCCAAGGCTTACAATATCAAAATGAAGTCTTGTATTGCGTTGGTAATGGCTGTATTTTAAATCGGCTTGTTTTAAAAATAATTTCCAAATATTTCCTTTTGTAAAAATATCGGTATAACGCATACCAAATCCGTATTGATTAGAATTAAACGCCGATAGATCATAATCGGATGTATAAAATGTTTCAGCCGTGGTATGCGCCTCATAAGGGGCAAAATAATCAGCTTGTGTTTGTGTATAATATCGGTAAGAGGGATATAATGTAAATTTACCACCAATTTTTATGGGCAATTCTACATTGGCCGTTTGTGAAGTCACCCCCCAATCATCAAAATAGTATCTGTAATAAGTTTTTAAAACCAAGAATTCGTTGATATAATAATTGAAACGCATTCCCAACGGAAATTTAATACGAGCACTCGGCAAACGTTCAAAATCATCTGCCAATTGAAAAACCCCTTGATTTTTAGTGGTAGTATAGAATGGAATATCAGCAGCTTTACCAATATAATAATTGGGCCTGTCTTTAAAATACACACGTTGCATGGGGTTAGATAACCACCCTTTTTGTTGCACAATATCGGCAAATAGGGAAATTTGCATTTTTTTACTCAAAATTTGAGAAAAGCTAACCGAACCGGTATAAGTATTTCTTCCTTTGTCAGCTACCAAATTGGTATTAAAAGGACGCCAAGCATTGCTCAAACTTGCTTTATTAATCGGAATACCATTTTGATTTAAAATAGTTACTCCATTAAAAAAACCTTGAAACAAACTGCCGTTTGTTTGGTTATACGATTTTATTTCGGTAGGATATACTGGTCGCCATTGATCAAAAAACAAATTTGCTTTTACCGCTATTTCCGTATTTTGTTGATTAAATAACCACGTATGGTTGGCTCCAAAGCCCATAGAAAAATAATCAAATTCATTTGCTACGCTTAGATTGGCTCCCCAAATTTTGTTACGATTATCCGAGCTGTGTTGGTAACCAATAACTGCATCTATCCATACATCACTTTTTGAAGCACCCGATGATGCTGCCCAAGGCGTACCTGTAATAGTAGTATTGGCAGCTCTATCATCATCATCTTCTTCACCTCCTTGCGAAGCGCCCGAAAACGGATTTAAATTACTAGAAGAAGCTGATGTATAAGCCGATATTGTACCATCAACTGTTAAGATATCGTCTTCATTTATAGGGATAGAAACGGTAATATTGGTGGCAAAATCATCTAATTTTTCGGTACCAATTCCTCCTGTAACAGCGGCATTTTCACCATCTTGTTGATAATAACTTAGAAGCATATCTATTTCTGGCGTTTCTAATACTTTTTTCTTAAATATTTTGGTAGAGTCTTGTGCATTCTGCGCAAAAGCGACCCCAAAAGAAAATAACAGGATTATATATTTAATAATTTTCATTGATTCTTTTTATCTATTAATTACAACCACAACCTCCGCCGGTTTTTCCACCATTAGCTCCCGATGCAGCTTCGCGATATACTTGAGCATTGTTTTCAAATTTTTCAATTTTGTTAGCAGTGAGTTTCATATCCGGATCGCTTAAATACTGTTTTTCGTAGCTTTTAACGGCTACACAAGAATTCAGTAAAACGAGTAAAAATAAGTATAATAAATATTTACGGTACATAATTTTCAATTTTAATATGTTTAGATGTGCTGATTTTTCCTGTATCATCGATAATAATACATGCTATATTCGGTAATTGATTAATTAAATTTAAACCTACTTCTTTTCCCATTACAAAAACCGTAGTTGCCAATGCATCTGCCAATTCTGCTTTGGGTGCGAAAACGGTGGCGCTTACTATGCCGCTTGACGGATAGCCTGTTTTAGGATTGATAATATGTGTATATCGTTTTCCGTTAAAAGTAACGTATTTTTCGTAATTACCCGAAGTTACTACGGCTCCTTGCTTTAAAGGTAGTAAAGCAAATGCCTTATTCTTGTTAAACGGATTGGTAATTGCCACTTTCCAGTCGGTGCCATCCGGTTGTTTTCCCCAAGTATTCATATCTCCGGAGGCGTTGATAATACCGGCTTTTACTCCTTTATCTTGTAATAATTTCTTGGCTTTATCGGCAGAATATCCTTTACCGATGGCACCAAAACCAATTTTCATTCCTTTATATTTTAGATAGACTGTAGTATCTTTTTCATTTAAAATGATATTTTGATAGCCTACTTTTTCAACAGATTTTTTTATTTTTTCTTCGGAAGGAAAATCGGTCATTGAACCATCGAATTTCCATATTTTATCCATCGAGGCGTACGAAATATCAAAAGCACCATCGGTTAATTTGGAAATCGCTTTACTTCTTTTAATCAAATCAAATAATTCCTTGCTCACTCTTACCGGTTTTATTCCGGCATTTTGATTGATTTTAGAAGTTTGCGAATTTGGTTTCCAAGAAGAAATGATATTTTCGATACGTTTGATTTCATCAATAGCGATTTGAATATCTTTTACTGCTTTAATAGAATCCTTTTCAACAACGGTAATATCATATCTACTACCCATTAATTTGGTTATTTTGGTATAGCGTTTTTGTGAAAAACCTACAAAATAGAGTAAGAGAAAAAAGGTTAAAATAAAATGCTTCATTCTCAATTAGGATTCTAATTTTTTGATGTAATTTTTGGGTGAAATGGTTTCATAACTTAGTTGATTGAGTACTTTTCCATCAGCGTTTAGCACCACAACCAAGGGGAATATTCCGTTGTGATTATAACGCTCTGCCAGTTGGTTGTTTTTGGCTTGTTGTTCTTTGCTAAGACGATTTTTTTTTCGTCTCGGAAAATCAGCTTTAACCAAAATAAAATGTTCTTTGGCATATTGTTTAAAAGTATCCGATTGCCAGATTTCGCGGTCTAATTTGATGCAAGGTGTGCACCAATCGGAACCTTGAAATACCAAAACGATTTTTTTGTGTTCGTCTTTTGCTTGTTTTTTTGCTTCATTTAAATCAGTAAGCCAGGACTGAGCGGTTACTGTTGTAAAGGAAGCAAATAAAATTAGTATTAAAAATATTTTTTTCATGTGTGTTAATTTATTATCAGATTAAAAACTAAGTTATTATTTTAAATAAATGTTTAAAGGATTTATGTATTGCTATATGTAAACAAGTAGAATCCTATTTACCCTACTTTTTTATAAAAGCGAGAAACCAATGATATGAATTTCTCGCTTAATAAACTAACCATTCTGTTATTTCTTATCCGTTACCATTTCCAGCATCATCATTTCCGCCGTTGTCATCATTTCCACCGTTATCATCATTTCCACCGTTATCATTTCCACCTTCTTGATCATCATTAACACCATCACCATCTGCATCGGAATCTTGCCCATCTGCTACTCCATCATTATCAGAGTCTGTATCTAAATAATCAGGAGTCCCATCGTTATCGGAATCATCGTCAGCTACATTGCCATTGTGATCATTATCTTCATCAGCAGTATTTACACCATCATTATCATCGTCTTGATCTTGATAATTAGCTACACCATCACCATCGGTATCATCATTTGTTGGGTCACCGTCACCGTCTATATCTTCGTTTGAAGTATCAATACCGTCTCCATCATCATCCGCATCTTGATAGTTAGGTAGACCATCACCATCTATATCATCATTTGTTGTGTTACCATCGACATTAACATCTTCATCAGTATCTACAATTCCGTCATTATCATCATCGGTATCGGTATAATTAGGATTTCCATCTTGATCTGCATCACAACTTGAAATAGCAGCTGCAAATTCTGATTCATTTGTAATCGTTTGTGTTCCGGTTGGTGTTACCACATCAAAAGGGAAAGAGATTGCATCAATATATAGATCTGCTGTCATGTTGTGTACTACAGCTGTTAATTCGGCACTATTATTTATGGTTACCGTGGTACCGTTATTATATGCCAATGTAATTGGGTAGACGAAGTTAAAACAGAAATCGAATTCTAAAATAGCATCAACACTTGCTGTTCCACTCATTGAAGAATTTCTTCCGGTAGTTGAAGAAGTAGTGTTTTTTAAGTTATCAGTAATTATTCTTGCAGTTTCGCTGACTTCCGGTTGTTGATCTTGAATGTCTATTGTATTTGAATCTGTGGTACAAGAGAATAATCCTCCTATTAAAATTGTAAGTGCTAAAAATGTTTTTAATGTTTTCATAATTTGATAAATTTAAAATTTGTTTAAGATTTAAAATGTTTGTTTCGATTAATCACATATAAAACGAACAAGTTTGGATTTACCCTATAAAAAATATTTATTTTTTTAGATACCTTACTATAACTAATTAATCCATTGAAATAAAACTAATCAAAAAGAGGGCATCTATTGATGCCCTCTTTAAAAAAAAACAATAACTTATCTGTTCTTTTCTATTGAACTCTATAGGTTATTTATTAATAAGTTTAAATAATTTATTAATTCTCTCATTCTGCAAATTAATGCCTTGTTGGAGTTTCCTTATGATTTCATCTTTCCGGTTATTTTGTTGTTTTAAATCTTCAATAACTTTGTTTTGTTCTTGTACAGCTTTTACTAACGGCACTACAAATTCGGCATAGCGTAAACCGTAGTAATCATTTTCGTTTTTAGGTTTATCTATACCACTAAAATCATACCCTAATTCTTTGGCTGCTTGTTCTACTTCTTGTGCTATAAATCCTGTTTGGATTTCTTTTTCTTTTAATTTTCTATATTTTCTAAGCGCATTATCTTTTCCATAGCGTAAAGAATCCGGAATTTTTAGATAGTTATCAATTTTATCTAAATCTAAGTGATAAGTTACTGGTCTTAATCTTAATATAAAATCTAGACCTTTTACATTCTCTTTAATGTTTTTTTTAAAGCGTGCATCTGAAACGTTAGTCCAATTTGCAAAGCCACCAATACTTGTTACTATATTATTTCCTAAGCGAATTTGATTAGAAGCAGAAATGTTAGTACCATTACCTAAAGCGGTAGCATTTGAATAACTTGAACCATTAAAACAAGCATTATAACCTATTGCAGTGTTATAATTACCTGAAATGTTATTGAAAAGTGCATATGTTCCTAATGTGGTATTAAAAGATCCTATAAAGTTCCGATATAAGGTAGAAAGACCTATGGCAGTATTAAAAGTTCCTGTAGAGTTCTGATGTAAGGTAGAAAGACCTATGGCAGTATTATAAGATCCAGTCATATTATTAAATAAAGCACTCGATCCAATAGCTGTGTTGTAGCTTCCTGATAGATTATTCATAAGGCTATTCATCCCTAAAGCAGTATTCGCCACCCCTGAGGTATTATAAGATAAAGATTGAGCACCTACAGCTGTATTTAAAAAACCACTTGTATTAGAAAATAAGGATATATAACCTATAGCTGTATTAAAATTACTGGTTGTATTATAAAATAAAGATTGAGAACCTACAGCTGTATTCGAAAAACCGCTTGTATTACTTTTTAAACTTTTAAAACCAACCCCAACATTTTTATTATCTGTACTATCATCATTTAATCCGGCATTGATTCCTAAAAAGACAGAGGAACCATTTTGTGTGCCGTCATTATCAGACTTCCCATCTAATAAATCGTTTATTTTATGAGGGTTAATTAGCGTATTGGCATCTGTCCAATTCATAGTACCGTTACCATCGGTTGCCAATACTTGATTTGCCGTGCCATCAACCGTTGGAAAAGCATATCCTGTTAAAGTTGGGTTTCCTATCTGAAATTGAGAATTGGTACGTAGAATATTGCCCGAAGCAGTATTATCTGCTCCAAATTCACCATAAATTAAGGCGTTGTTTGCATTGGCATTTCTATTTTCAATGAATAGTTTATTATTTCCATTTGAAAAATATCCTGCTTGATATCCCAAAAACACATTTGAAGCACCCGTATTACTATATCCTGCTTCATAACCAACAGCTGTATTGTAAGAACCTGTTACATTAGAATATAATGATCTAAAACCACTAGATGTGTTTCGATAAGCACCTGTAGAAGTAAACATTGCTTCAAATCCTGAAACGGTATTCCTGTTTCCTACTGTAAGGCTAAATAAACTTCTTGATCCATCTGCTACATTGTAAGAGCCTACAGTAGAATATCTCATTGCATTAACACCGTTTGCTGTATTATTTATACCAGTTGAATTTTGAAATAATGCGTTAATACCAATTGCAGTATTTTGAACTCCTGTTGTATTAGAAAATAAAGCATTACCTCCCAAACCTGTATTGAAATTACCAGTGGTATTATTAAAAAGAGAACGATAACCTATACCGCTGTTATAAATTCCTGTTGTGGTTGCTCTAATGCTTTGAAAACCTACTCCGGTATTTCTATTATCGGTACCATCATCAAAAAAACCGGATTGCACTCCTAAAAATACTGATGAACCGCCGGAAGACGATTTTCCATCTAATAAATCATTTATTTTCTTAACACCACTATTACCTCCAAGAGGTTTCCAAGTAGTTGTGGGTTGATCCCAATAATAAAATCCTTTGTTTGGCGTCCCATTTCCTGTAATAAAAACCAACATACCGTCTTGTAATATTGTTGGGTTTGTTGTGGGAAAATCATTCATTTTTGGTATTAAAACACCATCTGTATTAGTTGGTGTAGTTAAGCTCGTTGCTTTAATTTCTAATTTGGCATTAGGAGTAGTGGTACCAATACCTACTTGCGAAAAAACAGGTAGGTAGCTTAAAAGGATTAAGAATAGTAATAGTTTTTTTATCATTTTATTTTAAATTTTAATATTTTATACAATACATTACGGTAATATTTTTAGGTCTTGTTTCTGATCCTCCTGAATTAGTTGAATTAAAAGCAGGAATATCAAGAGTGTGGTTATGATTACCGGAAAGGAAAGAATTAAAAGGAGCTATATTTACAGTATGCCGATGATTACCTGCATAGTCTGTATATTGCAAAGTGTTAGGTATCCATTTAGAGTATCTTTTATATGTATTTCTTGCAGGTCTGCTTGGTGTATTATATCCCCCTACTCTATATAAATTTGTAGAATGTCTGTGATTTCCACCAAAGGCTGTATATGTATTTGGTGGATCTATGGTGTGCCTATGATTACCTGTTGTATTTGTATTAGTTGCAGGTGGATTTACTACATGATGATGTACTAATATTTGATTATTTTGTTTTGTACCAACAGCATCTCCGGTTGTCCCATCACCTCGATTTGTTCTACTTGCCACATCCGGATCCATCCCTGAACCATGATTATACCCTCGTAGAAATTGCCCTCTATAATCCGGTAAATTAAATGTTGTCGTGCCATTACCTGCACCATAACTCGTACCTATAACTGAAAATAAATCAGCATACGTTGTTCTACTTACAGCTGCACCATTACATTCTAAATATCCGGAAGGCACATTGTTTGTAGAAAAAGAAATAATTGTTCCTATTGGATTACCATCTTTACTTTTATCTAAAAGTCTATTCCAACTTGTACCGTTATAAAAAAAAAATCCTTTTACATCATTTATTTGATATACCAAAAGTCCTTCGGCCGGATTAACAATTGCTATTCGCTGTGTAACAGTCATTCTAGGTATTAATACTCCTTTTGTAGTAGAAACAACATCTAATGAAGATGAATTGTTTGGTGT
>CAYNFJ010000010.1:0-30592 GCA_964396505.1 uncultured Polaribacter sp.
TGAAAAAAACACCTCACGCCAAGCGTTGAGGTTTGTTTTGTATGTATTGGATTTTTGCACAGGGATCAGCGACTTAATAAAGTCGCTAATCCTGATAGTAATTCATTTTTGAAAGTGTTGCGCCATGAAAAAAACACCTCACGCCAAGCGTTGAGGTTTGTTTTGTATGTATTGGATTTTCGCACAGGGATCAGCGACTTAATAAAGTCGCTAATCCTGATAGTAATTTTTTTTAGTTCTCTTGTTTAAAAGTTATATCTGCTAAATGAATATTCCCCAAATTTTCACTATCATTGTTCTTTAAAAAACAGAAAAGATGATAAAAAATATCCTTTTTACCTTATTGATTTTAATGAGTATGCCCGGCATTGCTCAAGATGGAAAACTTCATAAAACCAAAGAAAAGTTAAAAGAAAAACCGGTACAAACCCAAACCGCCGGCACAACGCACACCAACCGGCGCGCCGGTTATAAAGAAGAAAAACCCTTTAGACATCTTGTGACGGCTATTGCTGTAAATTTGACGTATGGAGTGTTGGTCGAGAGTGTTTTTGAACGTAATACGGAGATGCATTATGCCGAAATTGCCCGTTATCCGTATCAATCTAAAAAAGTAGGTGATTTTGTATACATTCAAAGTGATTCCACCAAATATGCCTTGTCCAGATTTGATATCAGCAATCATTTTTTATATGAAAATACGCATCTATATGGCAATGATTTTACGGCTCTATTTCGTTTTGCCAAGCGTTTTGATATAGCGGTAGAATACCTGCAATTTATCGAGAAAACAAGTTCGGGGACTGAAGGAATAGCAGTATTTTCCGGTTTGGTAAATTATCATAGAGTTCGTACGCAAAAATTGGATGTATGGTTTGGGTTGGGAACGGCCTATGTAGCAAATGACGTTCATAAATGGGGCTTAGCATACCAGGTGGGTGCGGCGTATTTTATTCATAAACCCATCAGTCTGGAAGCGATATTCAAAGGGAGTTCTGTCCAACAAGAATCCTTAAACCAATATAGAGTTAGCTTGAATTATCACATTAAAAAACTAGCCCTTTCCGGAGGATATGCCCATTTTGATTTAGCCGGTTCGCGTATAAACACTTTGGTGCTGGGCGTGAAGACTTTTTTATAAATCTTGTTAACGCATAGGGGTCGTTTGATTAGAGTATATCTTTTCGATACCAATAATTTGTGCTTTACAAATGTTAAAAAAAACCTTTTTTTGTATTACATACTTGGTTGCTGTTGTAATTTTAATACATTTGCACAATAATGAAACAAAAGTTACATAAAATAATTTCCGTTTTTTTAAGCCTTACGGTCTTATTTTCATCGTTTTCTTATACGGTGAATAAGCACGTTTGTGGTGGTGAAGTGCTGGATACTGCCTGGTTTGTTCAGGCTGAATCCTGTGGAATGGAAATGGGGTTTTGTGAAAACGACACGCAATTTTCTAGTGATACAGAAGTTTCTTCGGTAAACACAACAGATTGTTGTCAGGATGTTCATGTCCTTGTAAAAGGAGTGGACACCAATCAACAAGCACAAGAGTTTGCTTTTTCGTTTTCTCAATTCAGTTTTATAGTTGCTTATACCTATTCATTTGTTTTACGCGTACCTTCTCTTGATAAGGTAGCTGCTGTTTTGAATTATGAGCCGCCGCTGCTCGTAAGAAACATACAAAGTTTTTTCCAAGTTTTTCGTATTTGATTTACGACTTGTCGATGAAGAGTTATGATTGAATACAGTGTATTGACTACTGTATTTATATTAACTTATGGCATTCAATTATTAGACACTATGCGGTCTTAATTTTGGTGCGATACTCCTATTCGACATGCGACTTTCAACTTATAACCTTTTACTTTCAACTTTCAATACCACACGATTATGCTCAATAAAAGCATCAAATTTTTAATAGAAAACAAACTGGTAGCCGTATTACTAGTCACATTATTCGTCGCTTGGGGTGTCGCGACAGCCCCTTTTGATTGGAAAACCGGTTCATTTCCCAGAAATCCGGTGGCGGTAGATGCCATTCCGGATATTGGTGAAAATCAACAAATTGTATTTACCAAATGGACCGGTAGATCACCACAAGATATAGAAGATCAAATAACCTATCCCTTAACTACATCCTTGTTGGGAATTCCGGGGGTCAAGACCATTCGTAGCTCCTCTGCTTTCGGCTTTTCATCTATCTATATCATCTTTGAAGAGGACATTGAATTTTATTGGAGTCGTAGCCGTATTTTGGAAAAACTCAATTCATTGCCCAAAGGACTTTTGCCGTCCGGTGTACAGCCCAGTCTGGGACCCGATGCGACCGGTTTGGGTCAAATCTTTTGGTACACGCTGGAAGGGCGCGATCAAGATGGAAATGTGACCGGCGGATGGGATCTAGACGAATTACGCAGTATTCAAGATTACTATGTAAAATACGCCTTATCCTCAGCTTCTGGGGTTTCAGAGGTAGCTTCTATAGGTGGGTATGTTCGCGAGTATCAGGTAGATATCAATCCGGAAACCTTAAAAAATTATAATATCACACTGCAACAAGTAGTCAATGCAGTACGTAAATCCAATAAAGATATCGGTGCCAAAACTATTGAAATTAATCAAGCGGAGTATCTAGTGCGTGGTTTGGGATATATTAAGTCGGTAGCCGATTTGGAAAATGCAGTAGTCACAGCCACCGATTTGACCCCCATTTTAGTCAAAGATGTGGCAAAAGTTACGCTGGGACCGGCTTCACGAAGAGGTATTTTAGATAAAGAAGGCGCAGAAGTGGTAGGAGGCGTGGTCGTGGCTCGATATGGTGCCAATCCGATGGAAGTGATCAAAAACGTAAAAAAACAAATACAAGAAGTCAGTGCCGGTTTACCTTCCAAAACATTGAAAGACGGGCGCGTTTCACAGGTGACGATCGTACCCTTTTACGACCGTACTGATTTGATTTATGAAACCCTAAACACTTTAGATGAGGCACTTACTTTGGAAATTCTTATTACCATATTGGTCATTATCGTGATGGTGTTTAATTTAAGAGCCTCTATGTTGATTTCAGGCTTGTTACCGGTTGCCGTGTTGATGGTGTTTATCGGAATGAAGTTCTTTGGCGTAGATGCCAACATTGTGGCTTTATCGGGTATTGCTATTGCTATTGGAACTATGGTAGATGTAGGAGTTATCCTTTCGGAAAATATCATCCGGCACTTATCAGAAAATGATACAATGCCTATCAATAAGCTTGTGTACAAAGCTACTGCCGAGGTGTCCGGAGCCATTATTACAGCTGTATCAACCACCATTATCAGTTTTATACCCGTCTTTACGATGATAGGCGCCGAGGGAAAATTATTCAGACCTCTGGCTGCGACCAAGACCATGGCACTTACCGCTTCGGTTATTGTAGCCTTATTTATCATTCCGCCTTTTGCCGCTTGGATTTTTGGATGGAAATCACCCAAAAAGAAATGGGGTATGATCATACAATTAGGTTTGTTAGGCATTGGTATATTTGCGGTGTTAAGCGGTTATATTCTAGGATTGATTCTCATTGCTTTTGCGATTTCAGGTATTTTAAAATCCAAGAATTATATTTCTGAATCTCAAGCCAATATAGTACATGTCATCATTGCAGCACTTACGATTGTCAGTTTATTGTCGGTGTATTGGAGACCTTTGGGCGTTGACTTTTCACTATTTCTCAATTTTATTTTTGTAGGATTGATCGCTGCGGTGCTATTGGGTGGTTTTGCCTTGTTTAGAATATATTATGTACGCATATTGACTTGGGCATTAGCACATAAATTGCTTTTCTTAAGTATTCCGGCTATCATTATATTTTTAGGATTTAAGATATGGAGTTCGACCGGCAAGGAATTTATGCCCGCCTTGAATGAAGGTTCTTTTTTATTGATGCCTACCTCTATGCCACACGCAGGTATAGCAGAGAATAAACGTATTTTACAACAATTGGATATGGCTGTTGCTTCCATTCCTGAAATTAGAACCGTGGTAGGGAAATCCGGTAGAGTAGAAAGTGCGCTAGATCCGGCACCGCTGTCTATGTACGAAAATTTGATATTGTACAAACCGGAATATATTGTGGATCACAATCAAAAACGTTTGAAGTTCAAGGTAAACGAACAAGGAGAATTTGAAACAAAATCAGGTACTTTTATCACTTCCGGAACTCCGGTATCACCCGATGCGTTAATTCCGGATGAATCGGGAGCTTATTACCGGAATTGGCGATCAAAAATAAAAACTGCTGATGATATCTGGAAAGAGATTGTAAAAGTCACCAAATTACCGGGTGTGACCTCTGCTCCTAAATTACAACCTATTGAAACGCGGTTAGTTATGTTACAAACCGGTATGAGAGCGCCTATGGGTATCAAAGTAAAAGGACAGGACTTAAAGAAAATTGAAGATTTCGGTATTGCTCTGGAAGGGATTTTAAAACAGGTAAAAGGCGTCAAGAAAGAAGCGGTATTTGCTGATAGAATTGTAGGGAAACCCTATTTGTTAATCGATATAGATCGTGCTAAAATAGCCCAATTTGGTTTGGCTATAGAGGATGTTCAAAGTATTTTAGAAGTAGCTGTCGGAGGAAAAATATTGACCCAAACCGTGGAAGGAAGAGAACGCTATGGTGTACGGGTTAGATACCCTAGAGAATTGAGAAGCTCTGAATCGGAATTGGAAAATATCTATATCCCTACTCCGATGGGTAAACCTGTATTGCTGAAAGATTTGGTGACGATTCGATACGAACAAGGACCGCAGGTTATCAAAAGTGAAGATACCTTTTTGATAGGTTATGTACTGTTTGATAAAACCATAGGCGAAGCAGAAGTAAGTGTGGTAGAACGAGCCCAAAAAGCCATAAAAGGAGCGATAGACCGGGGAGAATTGGTGGTGCCTAAAGGAATTAATTACACTTTTACAGGTACTTATGAGAACCAATTACGCGCCGAAAAAACCCTGTCTATTGTAGTGCCGCTTGCCTTGTTGGTTATCTTTTTGATCTTATATTTCCAGTTCAAATCCATTGCCACCTCCTTGATGGTTTTTTCAGGAATTGCCGTGGCTTTTGCCGGAGGTTTTATCATGATTTGGTTGTATGGACAAAGCTGGTTTTTAAATATAGATATGGGCAGCATCAATTTTAGAGAATTATTTCAAATGAATACCGTAAATCTTAGTGTCGCAGTTTGGGTTGGATTTATAGCACTTTTTGGTATTGCAACAGATGATGGAGTGGTTATGGCTACCTATTTGACGCAGACATTTGAACGAAATGATCCTACCACTAAAGAAGCGATTAGAGCCTCAGTGATAGAAGCCGGAGAAAAGAGAATACGACCATGTCTGATGACTACCGCAACGACTATTCTAGCCTTATTGCCGGTTTTAACCAGTACGGGTCGTGGTAGTGATATTATGATTCCAATGGCAATCCCCAGTTTTGGTGGGATGCTTGTGGCATTGATTACTCTTTTTGTAGTACCGGTACTTTTTAGTTGGAATAAAGAGTTGAAAATTAAATAAAGAAATAATTCATAAATAGAAAATGATGAAAACAATACAAATAATCGTTGCTTTTTTTATTGGAGTAATAGCACATGCACAAAGTTTGGAAGACTATGTGGCCATTGCGATAAAAAATAATTCCAATATCAAAGTGGCACAAGCCAATCTGGCACTGACACAAGAAAAAATACATGAAGTTGCCAATTTGGATAATACCAATTTTTCATTGGGAATTTTTGCCACCACTCCGGAAACTAGAGTGGGCTCACAGTTATTTAAAGCCGGAGTCGCTCAAAAACTTCCGTGGTTTGGAGAATTTAAAACCAAGAGACAAGCCGTAGAAGCTTTGGCAGAAACCAAAAAATATGCCGTATCGCTATCTGAAAAACAAATAGCCTTTGAAGTCAAAAAAGCCTATTATGCAATCTATCAACAGAAAGCCATTACCGCTATTCTGAAAGTGGATAAACAAGTGCTGCAAACCTATAAAGCTATGGCGCTGGCAGCCTTGTCAAATAATAGAGCTACGATGAGTGATGTGCTGAGAATTCAGGTTCAGATAAACGAATTGCATCGTACAATTTATCAAAACAAGAATAGTATAGCTAGTATGGATGCTAATTTTAACCGGCTCTTGCAAAGAGAAGAATCTGTACCCGTTCAGGTACCCGATAGTTTGCATATTTCGAATATTTTGGTTCAAAAAGAATCCGTAAATGAACACCCCAGCGTGTTACAATTGGAGAAGATGGACAGTGTCTATAATTTGCAAAAAAAACTGATTACAATAGATCAAAAACCAAAAATATCTCTGGGTCTTGATTACGTTTTAGTCAATAAACGACCGGTTGAAGATCTAGCTTTTAACGGGAAAGATATTTGGATGCCCAAATTTAGCTTGGCTATTCCTATCTTTAATAAAAAGTACAGTTCGCAATATAAACAGATCCGTATCCGACAAGCCGCATTGGAAGCATCAGTGATCAATCAAAAAAACACACTGGAAATTGCCTTGGAACAAGCTTTGTTAGACTTTGATAACCAGCTGCTTTCTCTAGAAGCTGCACAGCAAAACAAAAGGGAAATACAGCAAGCCATAGCGGTGGATTTAAAGGGCTATCAAACAGGAATCTTAGATTATGATAAGATTTTACGTTTGCAATTACAAAAAATTAAATACGAATTAGAAGAAATAGAAGCCATAAAAAAAACCTTTATAGCAAAGGCTAAAGTGGAATATTTAACGGAGTAAAAGTTAATGTCATGAAACACACATACAAAATAACCGGAATGACTTGTACCGGTTGTAAAGCCAATGTAGAAAGTGCTTTGTCCGCTTTAGCGGCAATCACAAAAGTAGAGGCAAATTTAAAAAATAATGAAGTTACCTTAGAAATGACCCAACACGTTCCTTTAGAAAAATTACAAGAAACGATGTTAAAAGCAGGTTTGCATTATACAATAGAAATGCCCGGACATGAAAAGCATGCAAAAGCAGAAAAACCGGTTGATGGCAATGGTGTTTTTTATTGTCCGATGCATTGCGAAGGTGAAAAAACCTACGACAATGCCGGGGATTGTCCCGTTTGTGGAATGCCTTTAGTTGAACAGCCTAAATTGCAAGTAGAAGTTCAATACACTTGTTCTATGCATCCCGAAATAATACGTGATGCCCCCGGAAGTTGCCCTATTTGTGGAATGGATTTGGTGCCTATGGAGCCAACCGATAGCGAAGAAGATAAAATCTTTAAAGAATTACTCAAGAAATTTAAAATAGCGGTTGCTTTTACAGTTCCAATTTTTGTTATTGCTATGGGCGAGTTAATTCCCGGAAAACCATTGGCAAATATATTTTCACAAATAACATGGAATTGGATTCAGTTTATACTCGCATTGCCGGTTGTTTTTTATGCTACTTGGATGTTTTTTGAACGTGCCTATAATTCCGTTATAACTTGGAACTTAAATATGTTTACATTAATCGGTCTAGGTGCAGGAGCAGCCTTTCTGTTTAGTGTATTTGCATTGTTATTCCCCAACATTTTTCCGGAACAATTTAAAACAGAAAGCGGAACTGTTTTTGTCTATTTTGAAGCGGTAACCGTAATTTTAACCTTAGTTTTATTGGGGCAACTATTAGAAGCCAAAGCACATAGTCAAACCAGTGGAGCCATAAAAGAACTACTAAAATTAGCGCCGTCTGAGGCAACTTTGGTAACCGATAATGGTGATAAAGTAGTGTCTATTCACGCCATTAAAAAAGGTGATTTATTACGTGTAAAACCCGGTGATAAAATTCCGGTGGATGGAAAAATAGTAGAAGGAACCGGGAACATAGATGAAAGTATGATTACCGGAGAACCTATTCCCGTAAGTAAAAAAATAGGAGATAATGTAAGTAGCGGAACCATTAACGGCAATCAATCTTTTGTAATGAAAGCCGAAAAAGTTGGTTCTGAAACCTTGCTTTCGCAAATTATACAAATGGTAAATAATGCGAGTCGATCTCGCGCACCGATTCAGAAATTAGCAGACAAAATATCCAAATATTTTGTGCCTATTGTGGTAAGTGTCTCACTAATTACATTTATCGTTTGGCGTATTTACGGTCCCGAACCTGCTTTAGTTTACGCCTTTGTAAATGCCATTGCCGTATTGATTATTGCTTGCCCTTGTGCATTGGGCTTGGCAACACCTATGTCTGTGATGGTCGGTGTGGGTAAAGGAGCTCAAAACGGTGTATTGATAAAAAATGCCGAAGCACTGGAAAACTTAAACACAGTAGATGTACTCATCACCGATAAAACCGGAACGATTACTCAAGGGAAACCATCGGTAGAAAAAGTGGTAAACACAAAAGGAAATGAAGATCTAACACTATTACAATTAATTGCTTCCTTAAACAAATACAGTGAGCATCCGTTAGCTGAAGCTATTGTAAATAAAGCCGGAGAATTCAATTTATCACTTCAGGATACTACTGATTTTAAAGCAGTTGCCGGAAAAGGAGTGATGGGAACAGTAGCAGATGATACAATATTGGTAGGAAACAAAAAACTAATGGAATTATACAGTGTTAGCATTCCCGAAAATGTAAAAAATCAAGTGAATGAAGAGCAAGCAATGGGTAAAACCGTTTCATATATTGCAGTAAATGAAAATATAGCGGGTTATGTAAGCATAACCGATGCTATAAAAAAAACCAGTATTGAAGCCATAAAACGCTTGCAAGATATAGGTATCGATGTAGTCATGCTTACCGGTGATAACAATCTAACCGCAAAATATGTAGCCGATCAATTGCATTTATCCGATTATAAAGCCGAATGTTTACCGCAAGATAAATTAAAAGTAATAGAAGATTTGCAAGCACAAGGAAAAATAGTGGCTATGGCAGGTGATGGTATAAACGACGCACCGGCATTGGCACAAGCAAATATTGGCATTGCTATGGGAACCGGAACCGATGTTGCGATAGAAAGTAGCGAGGTAACCCTGGTAAAAGGTGATTTATTGGGCATTGTAAAAGCCGTAAATCTCGGTAAAGCCGTGATGAAAAATATCAAACAAAATCTATTCTTTGCTTTTGTGTATAATATTTTGGGCGTTCCCATTGCAGCAGGTGTGTTATATCCTGTATTCGGATTGCTTTTATCACCTATGATTGCCGCTGCGGCAATGAGTTTTAGCTCCGTATCGGTTATTGCCAATTCCTTACGATTAAAAAAAGTATCTCTTAAATAATTAACCATAAATAGAAACCAAATGAAAACAAAACAAATCATAATACTAATAGCTGTTTTACTAGCCGGCATACTCATCGGAAAATATGTCCTATCAGGTTCGAAAGAAAAAACAGTATCATCACACAAAGATGAAACGGCAGCAGAACATTGGACATGTTCTATGCATCCGCAAATTGATATGCCTGAATTTGGGCAATGTCCTATATGTGGCATGGATTTAATCCTAAAAACAACAGGAGGAGAGGCAGAAGATGCGATGGCGCCCAATGCTTTTCAAATGACAAAGAATGCGATGGCATTGGCCAATATTGAAACTTATGTGTTGGGACAGCAAACAGCCAACCCAGATCAATCATCCGCAACAAGTACTTTAAACGTATCCGGTAAAATTACCGCAAATGAAGACAAAACCGCTTTACAAACCGCCCATTTTGCAGGTAGGATAGAGCGTTTGTATTATAAATCTTCGGGGACTTATGTCAAGCAAGGTGCATTGATAGCCAGTTTGTATGCACCGGAACTGGTTACTGCGCAGCAAGAGCTTATTGAGGCTTTACGAATCAAAGACTCACAGCCGGAACTGTATCAAGCCGTGAGAAATAAATTAAAAAACTGGAAGATTCCGGAGTCTCAGATTGTACAAATTGAAAAGACACAAAAAGTACGTACGAATTTCAATATGTATGCAAGTGTCTCTGGTTATATCAATAAAATTTTTGTAGAAGAAGGTACCCATGTCAAAGAGGGACAAGCCATGTTTCAAGTAGCTGACTTATCCAGTGTCTGGGCGAATATAGATATCTATGAAAAAGATATTCAATGGGTTCATTTAGGTCAATCAATTAAAATTTCTCTAAATGCCTATCCGGGAGAAAGCTTCTTGGCCAAGATAGATTACATAGATCCAAACTTAAATGTAAAAACACGAAGTATTAACGTGAGAGCGACTTTAAAGAATCAATCCACTAAACTAAAACCCGGTATGTTACTAACCGGTGCCATAGCACTGGATGCCGTTATGGATAAAGAAGCGAAGGTCAAAGTCCCTAAAACGGCTGTTTTATGGACCGGTAAACGTTCGGTTGTCTATGTGAAAATAGACAAGAATAAACCCGTTTTTGAGATGAGAGAAGTGCGTTTAGGTAAGGAAATGGGCGATTACTATCAAATTATATCCGGATTACACAACGGAGAAGAAGTAGTGAGTAATGGCACTTTCACTGTAGATGCTGCTGCTCAAATTTCCGGTAAAAAAAGTATGATGAACAGATAATCCGAAACCCCGGATGTGTGAAACGCAACGTATAATAGTAGATTCATGTCAAATACAGCGTTTTATTTCCTACTTTTGCTCGTGAAAATTAGAAAAAACGATGCAGATACTAGGAATAGACATTGGAGGTTCCGGCATAAAAGGGGCTATAGTTGATACAGAACAAGGTGTTTTAGTAGGGGATCGCTATCGAATTCCTACACCCAATACGGCAAATCCGGAGAATGTTGTAGCGGTTATTGCGGATATAGTACATCATTTTAATTGGAAAGGTGCGGTATCTTGTGGTTTTCCTACTCCTTTTCATAATGGAAAGTGTCTGTCGGGTGGCAATCTTCACAATACTTGGAAAGGAGTCTCTGTAGCCGATTTTTTCAAAGAAAAAATCGGCAATGATTTTACGATTGTCAATGATGCCGATGCGGCAGGTCTGGCAGAAATTTATTTTGGTGCCGGCAAAGGAGTAAAAGGGACTGTGGTGATGATTACTTTAGGAACCGGAATCGGATCATCGGTATTTTTAAACGGTCACTTGCTTCCCAATACAGAAATGGGACATGTGTTGCATACAGACGGGGATATTTTTGAAAAATTTGCTTCGGATGCCGTACGAAAAAAAGAAAATTTATCCAGAAGTGAATGGGGAAAACGCCTCCATATTTATTTTAAACACATTGAATTATTATTGTCTCCCGATTTATTTATTATAGGTGGTGGTGCCAGCAAAAAATTGGATAAATTCAAAGATCAAATTCATATCAATACTCCTTTGGTCGCTGCAAAATTGAAAAATGAAGCGGGTATTATCGGAGCGGCATTGGCTGTTTTAGATCATCAAAAAATCAACAGCTAATTTGGAATATGTTTATCTAATATTGATAGGTTTTGTAGCAGGTATTCTCAACACACTTGCCGGAGGAGGTTCTATGTTAACGCTTCCTATATTGATCTTTATGGGATTACCACCCAATATTGCCAATGGGACTAACAGAGTAGCTATTTTTATTCAAAATATCTTTGGGACAGCCGGTTACAAAAGTAAGGGGATGCACACTTATCCTTTTAGTATTTATTTTGGTATTTCGGCTTTGTTGGGTGCCGTTATAGGTGCAAAATTTGCCGTAGATATCAAGGGTGAAACATTCAATAAAATTCTAGCCATAGTGATGTTGCTGGTTATGGGATTGGTAGTATATAAACCTCAAAAAAAAATTAACATTGAAGAACGTTTAAAAGGCAAATACCTGTGGTATGGTATTATCGCTTTCTTTTTTATAGGAATATACGGAGGTTTTATTCAGGCAGGTACCGGATTTTTTATATTATTGGCCTTAACACATATCAATCATTACAGCTTACTGAAGAGTAATATTACCAAAACAGCTGTAATTCTTATCTATACCGCCAGTGCATTGATTACATTTGCCTATTATGGAAAGGTCAATTGGGAATACGGGTTGTCATTAGCCCTAGGAGGAGCTACGGGAGCTTGGTTTTCCAGTCGTTGGGCAGTCAATAAAGGAGATAAGGCTATTCGTGTACTACTGATTATTGTAGTGGCAGTTATGTCAATAAAACTTTGGTTTTTTTAAAAAAGTTTGTTGTTAAATCCACGTAGTTTAATCTCGGTCAATACCTTCTTAGTATATAACGGAAAATCGGCATTTTGAATCCAAGCGTAATAACCGGGATTTTCTGACAACACATCGGATACTTTTCTCCCTTTGTATTTTCCAAAAGAAAAAATCTCTTGATGATTGTCGTTATACAAGATAAATCCTGCAAAATCAGCGCGTTTGCGTTGGGTTGAAAACTCACTCAGTGCATTTACGTTATTTTCCAAATCTTCATATTTAGCCAGCTGTGCTTTTAATATTTCATAAGTAGCCAATGTATCAGCTTCGGCAGAATGTGCTCCTTCCAGGTCTTTATCGCAATAAAATTTATATCCGGCACTTAAGGTACGTTGTTCTTTTTTGTGGAAAATGGTTTGAACATCGACTGCCAATCTGTTTTTCATACTAAAATCTACTTCGGCACGTAACATTTCTTCTGCCAATAACGGAATATCGAATCGGTTGGAATTAAAACCGGCTAAATCGCAATTTTTTATAAACTCATTTACTTTAGGGGCTATTTCTTTGAATGTAGGTTCGTTCAAGACATCTTCATTGGTGATTCCGTGAATATCCGATGCTTCTTTGGGAATTTCTACTACCGGATTGACTCGTTGTGTATAGGTAGTTTCTTTGCCGTTGGGTTCAATTCGTAAAATGGAAATTTCTACAATACGATCGGTGGCTATGTTGATTCCGGTTGTTTCTAAATCAAAAAAAGCGAGTGGTTTGGATAAATTGAGTTGCATAGACAGTATCTTGTGTTTTGATGTCACAAAGGTAATTTTTATTGCTATAATGGATCAATAATTATACATTTTTTCTTAAAATGATGATTGTCAGGTATTTTAAAAAATCTATTTTATAAATTTGAAGCAATTGAGTATATATTAATCTAAAATTGGAGCCTTATGAAAGCCTTTGGTACCCGTTTATTTATAGTTCTCTTTTTAGTCCCTTTCTATTTTTTTGCACAGCATCCTGAATCAAATTTTACAGTTCCGTCTTTTTTTAAAATAGGAGAAAAAGCTACTATCTATGGCGCTTTTGATGCCGTAAAAGATAATACGATTCTTGTCTTTGAAAATGAAGATAATTTTTATGAGCCGGAAATTATTTCGGAAAGTCCGGATCAGATCTCGATTCGTATTCCGGAAGCACCTCCTGGAAAATATACCTTATTCATTGAAGATGCGGCTATAGATAGCTATATGCAACTCCCTACATTTCTGTTTGCAATTGATTTAAGTATAGGTAAATCCAATTTACACAAAAGAGAAAAAACACAGTTAAAAATTCAAATTAGAGGTACAGAGGATTATCAACTACCTATTGCTGTTTCGGTAAATAACTTGAGTCCTAAGAAAATTATCCTGCCACAAGGTAATGCCAAGACCTATATATTAAATAATGATACAAATAGTCGAACCTTGAAACTGAGTATTCCTGTAAAAGCAAAAAAAACAGGTACTTTTAATATTGAAGTTTTAGTGCATGATAATGATAAGATGATAGGTTGGAATTGGGATAAAATGTTAAAAGACCAGCTAAAGTACTTTGAATCACTCTCTAAGGACACTGTGCCACATCCCAATTATACCAAGCGCACTATTGAGGAATGGATCAAGCAATTAGTAAAAAACATACCCCAATCTGAAAAAGCACCACGTGATTATCCGGAATCTACTACTAAAACACCCAAACATAAATATATTATTAAAACACCTACCGGAAAAAAATCGTGTGCTTGTACCATTAAAGATTCTAAAAGTCATCAAGTCGGGAATACCATTTATACGATTTCTCAGGACATGAAAAACATAGAATTGGCAAAGGCTTTTCGTAAAAAAGGAATGGAATTTCCGGTAGAAGATAAAGACCATTTTAAGGGGCAAGACGTACCCATTATTCCGGGATCTGCCTATGCTACCGGATATGGTGATGTGGTAGGAGGATATGCCAATGCAATAGCCAATTCTTTTGGACATGCGCATCCAAAAGGGGCTCCGGTACCCTATAATTTTATGACCAATCATATTGGAGCAAAAGCCCAAGCAATGGGAAAACACAGCTTACGTATCTATCCTGCTAAGGATGAAAAATCTATTGTTATAGGAGTGGCACAGGTGCAGTCATTTGCCGTTTCCAATGCTATTGACCCACTTGAGTTTACACGAAAGTTTATGAAAGAATTTGATAGAGGACGAGAAGATATGGAGTATTTACACGATTTGTATGGGAAAATTACAGATCCTGCAGAAGCTGCTTTTTCACTGATTAGAACGCCTATTTTAAGAGCTATTTTTGGACCTAAAGCCGATTTGAATCTGGACGATGTCAGAAAACATGCCAGTAACACCAACACACATACTTTTGCTACGGCAAAAGTAGATTATATCGTGTCGGTAAATAATCATAAGACCTACTTGCACGAAGCGAGTAGGGCATCTAAAAAAGCAATAATTGTCCGGGAAAATCTAAAAAATCCCGTCATTAAATCGCATAGTTCTTCTGCCAAACTAGGTGGGTTACATCAAGGAAAAGCATACGCTTCTGACCGTGATCCGACCTATGTAAAAGCCGATTTGTTAGGACATAACTTTTTGAGTTGCTATGCCGAGGGTAATGGTTTTGCCGATAGTGGAATAGGAACTAAAACAGCTGTTTTTATCATTGGAATTTGTGTTAATAAAGAAGGGGTGAAAAAAATAAAAGCCGTGTACGATGCCGGTATGTTTGTGTTGGATAAGAATGGTAAGTCTATTTCCAAAACTCAAACCGCTAAAATTATCCGCTCTTTTGATGCGTATATCGATACATTAGAAAAGCAATTGGAAAATAAAAGTCCTTCTCAAACTATAGAGTTTATGAAAAAACACGTGGAAAAAGATATTAAGAAAATAATGGATGATTGGATGTAATTATTCAGTGTCCAAACGCTCTTTTTCCATTTTTTCGGCCAGTCTTTTAGGGACAATCGGCGGTATAATCGTTTGCGATGATTGCCTTTTGGTAAAAGGAAATAATTCCAATTCGTCTTGCATTTTTTCTTTATTATTAGGGTATTTGTTGGTGCCTAATAATGTGATTTTTCCGGAATCGAACAGATCTTGTTCTTTTTGGGCAGCGGCTTGAATTTTTTGTTGGATACTTCCTTTTTCCAAATGTTTGAGAAATCCTCCTGATTTTTCAATTTCTTTAAGGATAGATAGTGCTTTTTTTGCCAATTCGATGGTCAATGATTCAATATAATAGCTGCCTTTAGGGAATTCTTGCGCGTTGATAAAGGAGTTTTCCTCTTTTAAAAGCAAGAGTTGATTACGGGCAATACGGGATCCAAAGGCATTTGATTTTTTAAAAATAGAGTCATAAGATTGGCTGATAATCGTATCTGCACCACCTAGGATAGCACTCATATATTCTGTGGTTGTTCGTAATAAATTGACATTGTAATCATAGATGGTTTTATTACGAAGGCTGGGGCGTGCTATAATTTTGGCAGGTTCTTCCGGCTTTGTGGCTTGCATTTTTGCCCACAAATATCTAAAAGCCCTGAGCTTGGCAATTTCAAAAAAGTAATTGCTTCCTATGGCAAATTCAAAATGAAATTCGGGTACAGTATCCGTGTGTAAGCTATTGAGATATTCATTGGCGTGTGCCAATGCATAGGTGATTTGTTGTACGCTGTTTGCCCCTGCATTTTGATAGCGTGCCGCATCTATACTGATGATACTCTTATTGGGATATTTACGAAGTAAGGAAGAGAGTGTTTTAAAATCGGCATCTTTAGTCCGGTTCCAATTTCCGGTTCCGGCTAATGTTCCAATAGGATCTAGTAAGAGATGTAACCGGTTATCTGTAAAATATTCCAATAAAGATTCCAGAAAGGATTGGGATAAAAAGGAAGTTTTAAAATATAAATGAAACGCTTTTTTAATGGAATCAAAATTTTGAAACAACACATCGATATCAAAACTATGTTGTGCGATAAACACAAGACTGTCGGCTCCTTTTTCAAGAGCTTCAAGGGCAATTTTATTGGCAATAGCCGGATCATCGACAAAAATTTCTTGAGCTATGGAAAAGTCTTTTTCAGGTATAGGAATGTCTAGATATGCATAGCTATCCGGATGATAAATGGGTTTGACGTGAATATTCTCCAATGATTCCCAAACCAAGGTTTTGGTATAGTCCGCTCCCTTGAGTTCCATTTGAATTTGTTGTTTCCATTCTTTTTCAGAAACCGGAGGAAATTCGCTAAAAAGATATTTATCTTGTGACATGTTCAAATTTTATAAAATTAGTGGGAAACAGAATCGTACTCAATGATGTAGATATCTTCATTTTTCTTTTTCATCTGATAATTTTCACGGGCAAAACGTTCTAATTTTTCTGGGTCTTTTTGATTTTCAATAATTTGTTTGTCCTTGGCTATTTCGCTTTTATAAAACCGGATAGCATGTTCTAATTTTTTAATATCCCGATTCAATTCTTGATGAATCCGGATGGAATTATCATCAAAAAAATACATCCAAACAGAAAAAGCTATCAGGATTAATACATAGCGATTGAGCAAATATTTAAGGGCTGTTTTTTTCAATACTCTTATAATTTATGGCTGATTACGGTTCTAACGATATCAATGGCAACGGTATTGTATCGATCGTTTGGAATGATAATATCCGCAAAATTTTTGGTTGGTTCGATAAACTGTTGGTGCATGGGTTTTAAGGTTTTTTGATACCGGTCTAGCACCTCATTCACATCTCTTCCTCGTTCGGCTACATCACGACGGATACGTCTGATCAATCGCTCATCGGCATCGGCGTGCACATAGATCTTAATATCGAACATGTTTCTCAAATGGATATTGTTAAAGATAAGAATCCCTTCTACAATAATGACTTTTCTGGGATGGGTCAATAAGGTATCCATGGTGCGGTTATGCGTGACAAATGAATACACAGGTTGTTCTATTATTTCGCCTCTTTTAAGGGCTTCCAAATGATTGACTAATAAATCGAAATCAATAGAGTTGGGGTGATCAAAATTGATTTTAGAACGTTCCTCATAAGTCATATTCTCATTTTTTTTGTAATAAGAATCTTGCGATATGATAACTACTTCATCGGCAGGAAGTTCGTTCATAATTTGATTGACTACGGTTGTTTTACCACTACCGGTACCACCGGCTATTCCAATTATTAACATTATTGACAGATTGTTTATATTTTATACAATTAATTTATTTTATTCCCGGCCATCAACATAGTCTTGCAAGTATTGATAGCGTTCGGTTAATTTTCCGTTTTGTGTCATTCGGGCGCGTTGTAAAATTCCATTTTTATCTCCATCAAAAAATGCGGGAATCACGTGTTCCAAAAACATTTCACCAAAACCATCGCTGGCATCTTTAGGCAATTCTGCCGGTAAATTATCTACCGCCATAACCGCAATAGCTTCCGGGTTTTTGTAATCGGTTTCAACCCCTTTTATCCGATCGTAACCGTAAATAGGTTCTGCTATTGTAGATGCTCTAAGGGTAGAACATATTGGGCGTCCTATATCACAACTGATGTCTGCAACCACACGTATTTTAAAATCATCCGTACGGGTGTCTTCCGGAGTGTAAAAATCGGGAGCGGCAGCATTGTGAAAATGTCCGGCTATAAATAAATCGGCAACACGTGTAAATCGTAAAAAATCACCGTCATACTCTTCCGGATGGTCAAAGAAATCAAACATATCCTTTTGTACCCCGTCTTTACGCCTGTTATAGTCCAAAACATCCAGCTGCACATATACGGCTTCGTCAAATTCTTGTGTTAAAAAGGCTTCTACACTTACTTGCTTGATATACATAGCATCCAGCATCTCTTTGGCTCCTTTTCCTACACGACCCGTTCCGGTCAAGACTATTTTAATAGCCGGAAGTTGAATTTGATGCAATTCGGTAATCAGTGCCACTTTATCGGACAGACTTTCTGATTTGGGTAGATGGAATAAATCATATTTTAATCCATAGGTTCGGATGCCGTTATAGGACCCTACAATTCCGGCATAATACCCAAAACCTATCAAACGGGCATTGTTTTGCGCAGTGATGACTTCGTGGTCGTATAGTTCAATATTTTTTGCTAAAATAGCTTGTAATAATTTCCGGTTATAGGGTTGTTTTTTAATCGTGTGCGAAAAGAAAAAATATTTTTTATCGGGGATTAATGCAGCTACCGGTACTTCTTTGACTCCTAGAATGACATCACAATCTGAGATATCATCACTCACATTAAGCCCTTTTGCGCTATATTCTTCATCGCGATAGGTTCTTATGTCAGAACTTTCTACTTTGATTTCTAAATCCGGAAATAATTCCAATGCTTCTACACAGATGTCAGGTGATAATACAACTCTTTTATCAGGTGGTGTTTTACGTTCTTTGGTCAATCCTATCTTCATGTTTTAGGTTAGTTTAAGAAATTAATAATTAAGTTTTTGATATTGGCATACATATTTGAATACAATTCACTTATACTCTGTATGGGAATAAATTTTGCTTCGGTTATGCCTTCTTCTCTTTGGGGTTTTGGTTTAGAATGATCGGCAGTTTCCATAAGAAACCAACGGGTAATTTTTAACTTGTTCAGGTTGTTTTCATAAAAAAAATGATAGGTAATCTCCAAGGGTTTAATAATGGAAAGTTGATGGATCCCACATTCTTCTGATACTTCTCTAAGAGCAGATTCTTCGGCAGTTTCACCCGGTTCCATCTTTCCTTTGGGTAAATCCCAGCGGTTATTCCTAAAAATACACAGAATTTCCCGTTGGTTTTTTAAGACCAATCCCCCCGCAGCATCTACCACTGTAAAATAATTTTTAAAAGCAGAAAACAAATATTCCAAATCATTGTAATACAGACAAATACCTTTTACTTTGGAATGTCGTAATTTATGTAAAACCTCTTCAAAACGTATTTCTCGGTACATATAAACCTCATATCCCAAGTCGGTTTTCGGCTTGTTAGTTAGGATTATCGGTTTATCGTTCACAAAAATTGTATACATTTTTCGTATAAAATGGCGGTTTTGAAATTAGTTAAAGATCCATTTCTTTTACAAATTTTTTACAAAAATAATATAAAAAAAATATGTAGGTTTGACCCTATGATTTGCAACAAAGATACGGCAAAAAAAACTGCCAAACTACTCTTATCGATAAATGCTGTAAAATTACAACCGCAAGAGCCTTTTACGTGGGCTTCGGGCTGGCAATCTCCTATCTATTGTGATAATAGAATTTTGTTGTCTTATCCCGATGTGCGACTTTTTATCAAAGACGCATTTGTAAAGCATATTCAAGATAATTATCCGGATGTAGCGGTCATTGCAGGGGTTGCTACCGGTGCGATTGCAATAGCTGCATTGGTGGCAGATGCCTTGAATCTGCCTTTTGTTTATGTGCGGCCGAAACCCAAAGCACACGGGCGTCAAAATCAGATTGAAGGGTATTTACATGCCGGTCAAAAAGTCTTGGTTATAGAAGATTTAATCAGTACCGGTATGAGTAGTATGCAGGCGGTGAAAGCCTTGGAAACAGCACAAGCTGACGTTTTGGGAATGTATGCCGTTTTCACTTATAATTTTGCACAATCAAAAGAGTTGTTTTTGAAAGCAAATCTAAAAACCCACACCTTGAGTAATTATCCTATATTGTTAGAAGAAGCAAGTATTGAAGGCTTTATTTCTGAGTCAGAACGTCACATCTTGGAATCTTGGCGACAGCATCCGTCAACGTGGCATTTCCCATTAAAATAGTTTGATGACACCCATTATTGTCCCTTAAAAACGCAAAAATATACCGAATATGAACATACAAAGCGAACAAGTAACTGTACAAAAATCACCACAAGAATTATTTAAGTTCTTGACAGATGTATCCAATTTTGAATCGATCTTACCCGATAGTTTAGAGCAATTTAAGGTGTATGATGATTCATTTACTTTTACCTTAAAAGGGATGCCTCGTATCAATCTGGCTTTTGTGGAGAAAACACCCGATCATTTTATAAAATTAAAAGCAACATCAGATAATTTACCTGTTTTTTTAAGTTGCCGGATCCTTCCTGAAGCTGAGAATAAATCGCAAGCACAGTTATTTATAGATGCCGATATCAATCCGATGATGGCTATGATGCTTAAAAAACCATTACAAAAATTGGTGGACACTTTGGCGGATAAGATGAGCGAATTATAAATTTTTTATGGTTTATCCGGAAAAACAAGCTCTTTAAAATCAAATTCTTCTGTTCCGGTATCCGTATCCAATTGTATTTTTCCGGTTGTGTTTATTCCGGTGATTTTTCCTGTAAAGGATTTGCCTTCTCTGTTTTTAAACAGGCAGGTTTGTTGTAATAAATACAGGTTTTTTACATACCGTTTTTGGATGTTTTCTGTTTTGTTTTCCAGTAAGTATTCATAATTGTTCCGGATGGAATGGACTATTTCATCTAATAATTTATCTAGATTTATTGTAGTGTTCAGTAGTTTTTTTAAAGAAGTAGCTTGTGGTAAATCTTTGGGAAAAGCAACCTGATTGACATTGATTCCAACTCCTATAATACTGTGCTTAATCTTAGAGCCGCTCAGGGTGTTTTCTATCAAGATTCCGGCAATTTTATGAGCATCTGCCATTATGTCGTTAGGCCATTTTATTTTTACTTGAGGTACATAGCGGTGTAAAACGTCCCACAAAGCCAATGAAATTACTTGATTTAATAGAAAATGTCGCTGGGTGTCTAGTGTTTTGTGCTTTATTAACAGACTGAATAAAAGGTTTTTACCCGATTCTGAATGCCAATAATTACCCCGTTGTCCCCGACCTTGAGTTTGATATTGTGAGGTGATTACCGTCAAATTTTCAAGCTCATTATGCTGAAATAAATCCTTTAAATAGTCATTTGTTGACTGTGTGGTATGAAGTTTGACTATTTTCAATGTGATTATTTTTATGAACAAGTGTGTAAAAATACCATTTTACCTTGAATTGTGAATAAATAAGTCAATAATTTACTGATGAAAAGAGTGATACATAGCTCTTTTTTTATGTATGTTTGTAATTAATTTAAAAACTTTGAATGAGTACATCAAAATATAGCGTAGATCAACTTATTACTCAAATTGTTAAATCGGCAGAAGACGCCAAGGCTTTAGATGTTAAATTATTGGATTTAAGAGCAATAGAAAACACAGTATGTGATTATTTTGTAATCTGTTCCGGTACTTCCAATACCCATACCGAGGCCATTGCCGGGAGAATTAATAAAGAAGTAAGTAAAGAACTACACGAAAAACCCTGGCATACAGAAGGAGAGCAGATGGCTGAGTGGATTTTGTTAGATTATGTCAATGTTGTAGTACACATTTTTCAACAACCTGTTCGTGAACATTACGATTTGGAAGGTTTGTGGGGCGATGCGAAGATTACTACATTTTAAGAAACCGATTAAAATTATTAGATGAGTAAAGAGACCGATACCAATAAAATTCCGGATAAAAAAAGGAATAATCCCAATTTTCAAAAAGATAAAATTCCTTTTACCAAACCCGATTTGAAAAAACCTAAAATGGGAGTTAATTGGATATACATTGCCATTTTTCTGTTTTTGGGTTATATGCTTTTTCAGAATATGAATCCGGATCAGAATATTCATGAAATATCATTGTCCGAATTTGAAACCCTGTTAAACAATAAAGAAATTGATAGCATCATCATTTTCGATCAAAAAAGATTAGCAACGGCTTTTCTTAACAAAACGGCAGCAGAAAAAGAAGAGCATACCAATGCCAGTAATGGTGGGGTCTTTGGGGCTAAAGCTAAAACACCGTATTACACTTTTAGATATGGTGATTTGAAGTTATTTCAAGAGAAATTAGACCAAGCTAAAATAGACGATAAACTATTAGAATATAAGCTGGAATCCAGTAGCGATTGGGGAATGATTTTAGGAAACGCATTGCCATTTATACTCTTAATAGCTGTTTGGATATATATTATGCGACGCATGTCCGGAGGTGCCGGAGGCGGTGGCGGTGGACAGATTTTTAATATCGGAAAATCAAGAGCCAAGCTGTTTGACCAAGACCAGAAAGTAAAAACTTCGTTTAAAGATGTCGCTGGACTGGAAGGCGCTAAGGAAGAGATGAAAGAAATTGTCGATTTCTTAAAAAATCCTGAAAAATATACTTCTCTAGGAGGTAAAACTCCTAAAGGAGCCTTGCTGGTAGGTCCTCCGGGAACCGGAAAAACTCTGATAGCCAAAGCAGTAGCAGGTGAAGCAAATGTGCCTTTCTATTCTTTATCCGGATCAGATTTTGTGGAAATGTTTGTAGGAGTAGGTGCCTCACGGGTTCGTGATTTATTTAAGCAAGCCAAACAAAAGGCACCCTCTATCATTTTTATCGATGAAATAGATGCGATCGGTAGAGCCAGAGGTAAGAATAATATGACCGGTGGAAATGATGAACGGGAAAACACCTTAAACCAACTCTTGACTGAAATGGATGGTTTTGGAACCGATACCAATGTGATCGTTATCGCAGCGACCAATCGTTCGGATGTATTGGACAAAGCCTTGTTGCGTGCCGGACGTTTTGACCGTCAAATATATGTGGATCTTCCTGATAAAAATGAACGCAAAGCTATTTTTGAAGTGCATGTAAAACCCTTGAAATTAGCAAAGGATATCGATTTGGAATTCTTGTCCAAACAAACACCCGGTTTTTCAGGAGCAGATATTGCCAATGTTTGCAATGAAGCAGCTCTGATAGCCGCTAGAAAAGGTAAAAAAGCGGTTTATCATCAAGATTTTTTAGATGCGGTAGATCGTATCATTGGAGGATTGGAAAAGAAAAATAAAATTGTAACAGAGTTAGAAAAGAAAACCATTGCTTTCCACGAAGCGGGACATGCTACGGTAAGTTGGATGACTGAGCACGCAGCACCTTTGGTAAAAGTAACCATTGTGCCTAGAGGTCGCTCTTTAGGTGCCGCCTGGTACTTGCCCGAGGAACGTATGATTGTCAAAACGGATCAAATGCTAGATGAAATGTGCGCCACACTGGGTGGTAGGGCTGCTGAAAAGGTGATTTTTAATGAAATTTCTACCGGTGCGCTGAACGATTTAGAGAAGGTTACCAAACAAGCGCGTGCGATGGTTACGGTTTATGGATTGAATGACAAGATAGGAAACCTAACTTACTACGATTCTTCCGGACAGGAGTATGGATTTACCAAACCTTATAGCGAAGATACTGCCAAATTAATAGATGATGAAATCTCTAAAATTATTGAAGAACAATATCAACGGGCAGTTGCTATTCTAGAAAAACACAAAGATAAATTGACGACTCTCGCTGAAAAATTATTAGAAAAAGAGGTGATTTTTCAGGATGATTTGGAAACTATTTTTGGGAAACGTCCTCACGAAACTAAATTGATTGAAGAGGAAAAAAACAAAATAGATACGGAGGATATAGAATCTGAAAATTCAGAAAAGGAATAAAAGCTACGAACCCTTATGAGTATTTTTGATAAAATATTTGGAAATAAGCCGAAGGAACAGCCCGAAGAATCGGGTCAAGATGCTGTTTCCAAAGGAAAAATACCTGCAGATACTCATTTTGTGCAACAATTTAAAGAAAGGGGAGGCAAATTTTTGTACTGTTTGACCCCTGAAGAAGTCATAGGCTTCTTAAAGGATATCTTTATTGAAAATGCTTGGGAATCAGCGTATTGTTTGGATAAATCCTTGCAGTCAAACCTGGGTGTAATAGGAATACCCAATGATCAGGAAGCGCCGGTGTTTTATACCACTTGTGAACATTTAATTGCCGAAGATGGAAGTATTTTATTTTCATCCAATCAGTTAAAGGAAACCAAATTGATGTTATATCCTAATAATTTTATTGTTTTTGCTACAACCAGTCAGTTAATTCACGACAAGGATAAAGCTTTGACGAGTATCAAGTACCGTTTTAAGAAAGAAATTCCATCCAATATCAGTGCTATTAAAGATTATATGCCACATAAAAAAGATCCTAATTTTTTAAATTACGGCAATACCAATTCAAAAAACCTGTATTTACTCCTCTTAGAAGATTTATAACCGATGAATAATTTTACAAAACGTCTGATTTTTGGGTCTATTTATGTAGGTGTGTTGGCTTTTGGAATTCTGTTTTCCAAGATTAGCTTTATCAGCCTGTTTTTTGTATTAATGTTGGTAACCTTATATGAATTTACCCATATTATTAACCTGAAAAGTATCTTTCCGTATTTAATCGCTATTTTACTATTTGTGTTTGCCAATGTATTAAATGTCAAAGATATTCCTTCACGATTGCTGTCAGATTATTCCGGTATTGCCTTGTTTTTAAGTTTTTTTGCAGCATTTATTTCCATATTGTTTACCAAAAAAGATGAAGTGGTCAGTCATTTGGGAAAAATATTTTTAAGTATTATCTATATTGCCGTTCCCTTTACATTGATTGCTCAAATACCTTTTATCAATAATGAATTTACCTATGTTAATACCACTATATTAGGTGTTTTTATACTCATTTGGGTCAATGACAGTTTTGCTTATTTGGTAGGTAAGAATTTTGGAAAGCACAAGCTATTAGAGCGTATATCACCCAATAAAACCATAGAAGGTTTTCTGGGAGGTATGGTTTTTACTTTTATTGGAGGTTACGTGCTTTCATTGTATTTTACTAGATTAACAATGGTTAATTGGTTGGTTTTTGCGGCAATTGTCAGTATCTTTGGTGTATTGGGAGACTTGATAGAATCGATGTTTAAACGCCAAGCCGATGTAAAAGATAGCAGTAATTTCATTCCCGGTCACGGTGGTTTTCTAGACCGATTGGATAGTGTGGTTTTTGCAGCTCCTTTTATTTTTATTTATTTATTAGTAATATCATAATTATGTTTCACAAAGAAGGATATCCTATTATTTTTATCACATTAACTATTTTGGCTTTGGCAGTCATTGGTGCCGGTGAACTGATTGATAATTATACCATTCAAAAGTTAGTTCAAGTTATTTTCTTAGGGCTGACCGTGTTAGTATTGCAATTTTTTAGAAACCCCAAACGTCATACACAAGCTAACGATACACAGATTATAGCCCCGGTAGATGGCCAAATTGTCGCCATAGAAGAGGTCGAGGAACCGGAGTATTTTAAGGACAAAAGACGTCAGATATCCATCTTTATGACCCCTTTAAATGTACATGTAACCCGCTATCCTGTTGGAGGTAAGGTGGTTTACTCTAAATACCATAAAGGCACTTACCTGGTGGCTTCTCATCCCAAATCTTCTACAGAAAATGAACGCACCACCATTGTAGTTGAAAATAACACCATCGGGAAAATTTTATACCGTCAGGTCGCCGGATTTGTAGCCAGACGTATTGTAAACTATGCAAAAGTAGGTGTGACAGCCATACAAGGTGCCGATGCGGGATTTATAAAATTTGGTTCCAGAGCGGATATTTTTGTTCCCTTAGATTTTGAAGTGCGTGTAAAATTGGGCGATAAAGTTAGAGGAGGTGAACAAGTGATTGCTGAACTTTCTTAAGGAAAGATGCTTTTTAATAAGTTACTCTCTTGATTTTTTTCTATCTTGCAGTGAATTTATGATTTACTAACTATGAGAACACTTCAAATCAACAAAAACTTCTTTTTTCTTGCTGTTATTTTACTTATAAGCATTCAATCGTGTCAGTATTTTAATCAAGAGAAGAAAAAGACCAATCAGTTTGACAAAACCGGCAAACTGTACTCCATTGAACCTAAAACGACCACTGTTTTTTGGATTGGCTACAAAACCACCGCCAAGAAGGCCGTAAAAGGTCAGTTTACTGAAATAACAGTAAAGAATATTAAAAAAGAAAAAAACCCTCGTCAAGCTATTGATGGATTGGAATTCTCTATTCCGGTCAGTAGTTTGTTTAGTAATAACACGGCTAGAGATGAGAAATTAAAGAAATTTTTCTTTGGTGCAATGGATCATACACTAGATCTTACCGGTACGCTTAAGGTAGAAAATGACAGTTTGTTAACTGTAAACCTTAAGATGAATGGAATGACCCGTTCCATACCGTTGTCGTATTTTGTGGATGGGCAAATGCTGTCGATGCATGGTAAGTTGAATGTACTGGATTGGAATGGAGGAGAGGCGCTCGCCTCATTACACAATGTCTGTAAGGAAAAACATACCGGTGCAGATGGTATCAGTAAGACTTGGGAAGAGGTAGGGATTAATGTAGAGAGTTACTTAAAGGTAGAATAGCGATGTTAAGTAGAGAAGAACGCTTGGAGTTTTGTACCCGTTGTACCCATCGAAAAGAAACCAAAAGATACGGTACAATCTGTGGTTTAACAGATAATTATCCGCATTTTAGCGAAACTTGTGAGCATTTTGTCAAAGAGGCATCCTTTAAACCGCAAGAACACCCTTTCAAAGGAGTAAATTATCCGGGTAAAAAAGAGCTTGCGCGTAAAAAATCTAAGTTTTCACTGATAAAAATAGCCTTTATTATCTATATTATCTTTAAAATTTTCTATAGATACTTACGCCGGTATATGTAATGAGCTAAGTATTTTAACCGGTTTAGTTTTTTTTAAAATACTTGTAATCATATGTATATATGCAAAAAAAACCGTCCCGAATAAATTCAGAACGGATATTTATTATAAAAACAAATTAAAAATAGTGGTTAGACTACTTTTTAAATTTTGCGTATTTTGATTTGAATTTATCAATACGACCAGCCGTATCTACGAGTTTCATCTTACCGGTATAGTACGGGTGAGAGGTTCTTGAAATTTCCAATTTAATCAATGGGTACTCAACACCATCAACTTCTATTGTTTCTTTTGCATCTGCGGTAGATTTTGTTAAAAACACATCGTTATTAGACATATCTTTAAAAGCGACCATTCTATAATTCTCTGGATGTATACCTTTTTTCATTTTATACTTTGTTTATTTTCAAGTGTGCAAATTTAACCATATTTTTGAAACCACAAAAAATGTTTTTGTTTTATTTGTAATATTAATCAATAATAGGTCTCTAATGTATAAAAAACTCTTTTTATTACTGTTAATCAGTAGTTTACTCCTTACATCGTGTAATGATAAATATAAATTCAAGTTCGATTCCCCTCGAAAAATCACCATCAACCAACCCTTAAAAGTTACTGTCAAAGAGGTAAATGGCAAAAAAATCGATAAAATCACCTATTTTTTAGATGGGATTGAGCTTTCTAATCCATCGCAAATTGATATTTCCGGTAAACGTTTGGGGAAACATGTGCTCAAAGCCGTTGTGTCTTATGAAGGGAAAGAGGCAAAATTGAACAATACCATTTTATTTTTAGCAGGAAAAGCGCCCACAGTGTACGATTTTACCCTTGTAAATACCTATCCACACGATCGAGGTGCTTATACACAAGGCTTGGAGTTCCACAACGGATTTTTATACGAAAGTACCGGCAGAAAAGGACAATCATCCCTACGCAAAGTGGATTTAAAAACCGGTAAAGTGCTACAACAAATAGCAGTTCCTTCTCAATATTTTGCTGAAGGTATGACCATTTATAAAGACAAGGTATATCAATTGACTTGGCAAAGTAAGTTAGGTTTCGTTTATAATTTATCCGATTTTAAACAACTCAAAACCTTTTCGTATCAACAGAGTAAAGAAGGTTGGGGTTTGACTCACGACAATAAAAAGTTAATTAAAACCGATGGTACTGAAAAAGTCTGGTTTTTGGATCCGGAAACCTTAAAAGAAATTGGTTTTATAGAAGCTTATACCAACAAGCAACCGGTGAAAGACCTCAACGAGTTAGAATATATTGAAGGTAAAATATATGCCAATGTTTGGCAAAAAAATATTATTCTGATTCTCAATCATACTAATGGGGCCATTGAAGGTATTATCGATTTGAGTAAATTGGAAAAAATAATTAGAGCATCTCAAAGTTTGGAACCCAATGACGATGTGTTGAACGGAATTGCTTATGACGAAAAAACCAAACGACTTTTTGTAACCGGAAAGCATTGGGGAAAATTATTTGAAATTAAAATTTTTGAAAGAAAATAAAAGCTATTTATTATCCTAAAAACAGTATATGAATTTTAAAGCCAGTATTCCGTATCTTATAGCGATTGTCACTTTTATAGTGGTTTCATTAGCGTATTTTTCGCCCGTCTTAGAAGGAAAAAAATTGTATCAAAGTGATATTGCACAGTATCGGGGTATGTCCAAAGAAATTAAAGACTTTAGGCAAAAAACAGGTGAAGAACCCTATTGGACAGATGCCGCTTTCGGTGGGATGCCGGCTTATCAAATAAGTGCCTATTATCCGCATGATTACATCAATAAAATAGATAGATTCATTCGTTTTTTGCCCAGACCTGCCGATTACTTGTTTTTGTATTTTATAAGCTTTTTTGTGCTGATGATGGTGCTAAAAGTAGATGCTCGGTTGGCTGTTATGGGAGCATTGGCGTTTGGTTTTTCTACTTATTTAATCATCATTATTGGTGTAGGGCATAATGCCAAAGCTCATGCCATAGGCTATATGCCTTTGGTACTTGCCGGGGTACTCTTGATTTTTCAAAAAAAATATTTTACAGGCTTTATTCTTACATTTTTAGCAACTGCTTTAGAAATTGTAGCCGGTCACATTCAGATGACCTATTACTTGTTCTTTATGTTGCTGTTTATGGGGATTGTTTATTTTGTTAAATCCTTAAAGGAAAATGGATTAGCAGATTATGCCAAATCGGTAGGGGTTTTGTTGATTGCCGGTTTACTTGCCTTAGCGGTCAATGCCAATCATCTATTACCCACCCGGGAATATGCCAAAGAAAGTACCCGTAGTTCTAGTGAACTGACTTATACTCCTGACGGAAAGCACAAAGAGCCTAGCTCAGGATTATCCAAAGACTATATTACCGAATACAGCTATGGTTTCTTAGAAACCTTCAATTTGTTTATTCCACGTCTTTTAGGTGGTGGCAATGCAGAAAATCTAGGAACAGACTCCCATACCTATCAATTTTTAAAAGATAAAATTGGCAGGGCACAAGCACGTGATTTTGCCCGGCACGCACCGACCTATTGGGGTAATCAACCCATTGTAGCAGCACCGGCATATATAGGGGCTGTATTGGTATTCTTGTTTGTGATGAGTTTCTTCTTAGTTAACACGACCACTAAAAAATGGTTGCTATACAGTATGCTGTTGGCGCTCTTGTTGAGTTGGGGAAAGAATCTGTCTTTTTTAACAAATTTCTTTATTGATTATGTTCCATTGTACAATAAATTCAGGGCGGTATCTTCTATTCAAGTTTTGATAGAATTAGGAATTCCGGTATTGGCAGTCTTATCGCTACAAAAATTATTCTTCGACACAAAAATTTCTAGAGAGCAAAAGGAAAAAGCCATTAAAAATGCATTGTATATCGCCGGTGGATTGGCTTTGTTCTTTCTATTGTTGGGGCGTTCTTGGTTTGCTTTTGAAGGAGGCAATGATGCGATGTATAACCAGATGATTCCCGATTTTTCACAAGCACTCATTCAGGATAGAAAAGACCTTCTTTTTCAAGACAGTTTACGGTCCTTTGTCTTAATTTTATCAGCAGCTGCCGTATTGTGGTTATTTGTGAGAGATAAAATCAAATTATACCCGAGTTTGCTAGTCTTGGCAGCTCTTCTATTATTTGATGGAATCGGGGTAGCCAAAAGATATGTCAATGCCGATGATTTTAAATCGGCTATATTAGTTGATAGACCTTTTAAAGCAACGCCTGCCGATAAAGAGATAGCAAAAGATACCACGCATTACCGGGTAGCTAATTTTACTGTCAATCCGATGAATGATGCCAGCACCTCTTATTTTCATCATTCCATTGGCGGTTATCACGCAGCAAAACCCAGACGCTATCAGGAATTGTTTGATTATCAAATTGCTAAAAATAATTTTGCCGTCCTAAATATGTTACACGCAAAGTATCTTATTTTAGGAAATGATAAAGGACAGGTTCAAGTACAAGAAAATCCAGACACTTACGGCAATGCCTGGTTTGTCAATGAGGTAAAATGGGCTCATTCACCCGATGATGAAATGAAAGCAATGGATAGTATCGATGCGCATACTGCCGTTTTGGATAAAAGATATAAATCATTGATTCCCAAAACAATATGGATGATTGATTCAACAGCACAAATACAATTGGTTTCTTACCAACCTAACAAAATCACCTATCACAGCACATCGCATATTCCACAGTTGGCATTGTTCTCTGAGATGTATTATCCTCACGGATGGAAAGCC
>CAYNFJ010000011.1:0-1807 GCA_964396505.1 uncultured Polaribacter sp.
GTTTTTTGCCATATTCCGCTTTTATATTGCCTTTCTGTTCAAATTCTACGATATATTTTCCGGTTTCCCAATTTGAAAGGGTAAGTTCATTATTGATTGCTTTAAAAGCTCTTGTCTTTGCTTTTATATAATTTACACTTATTTTTTCAATAAGTTCTTTATATTCTTTATTTTCAAATAGTTTTATCATTATACTATTCTATTCTAAAAAAGTGAGACAGTGTCACACTTTTCTGTTTCTTTGCACAAATCTAAATACTTTTTGATAAATCACGTATTTATTTTAGATGCTGATTTTATGATATTTGTCTCTTCTAATGCTTCACAATGAGTATTTATAAACATAAAAAGACCACCCGTTCAGGTGGTCTTTTATCATTTGTCGGTTATAGGAGCTTATTCTCCGTGTAACCAAGTTTTTTTAGCCATCAATTGTTCTTCGGTTTCTTCGTGATCTTCATCAGGAACACAAGCATCTACCGGACATACAGAGGCACATTGAGGCTCGTCGTGGAATCCTTTACATTCTGTACATTTATCGGTAATGATAAAGTAGAATTCATCAGATTTTGCTTCAAATTCTTCATCGGCATCTACAGTTTCTCCATTGCTGGGAAGGGTAACTTCACCGGATAATGAAGTACCGTCTGCGTAAGACCATTCTTGATCCGGTTCGTAAATAGCGGTGTTTGGACATTCAGATATACAAGCATCGCAGTTGATACAATCGTCAGTTATTTTAATTGCCATAATTCTTTATTTTTAAATTAATGAGATACAAAAGTACTAAATTTTGAGTTTAATAATTCAAAATTAGTAATTTAGAATGATTATAAATAGTGAATGTTGTAAAAATACTTCTTTTAGAGCAGCGTATAGGGTGTTTTATAGCTGATATTTATCATATTTTATATCAAACTTTTTATTTCACTAAAAAATCCTTAAAGAAAACTTGCAAACTCTAAATTTTTAGTAATTTTGGCAGTCTAAAATCAAGTTTAATTACATATTTTATGATAACTGACAGCAAAAACAATACAACCCCCAAAGATAGTGTGGTTGTAGAGAATGTAGTCATTCGTTTCGTGGGAGATTCCGGTGACGGAATGCAGTTAACCGGTACCCAGTTTTCGGATACTTCGGCTATGTTTGGTAATGACATTGCAACTTTTCCCAATTATCCATCTGAAATTAGAGCTCCTCAGGGCAGTTTATATGGCGTATCGGGTTTTCAAGTTCAAATAGGTAGTTTGGATATTACTACTCCGGGAGATAGTGTTGACTTATTAGTCGCTATGAATCCTGCCGGTCTTAAAACCAATTTAAGCGCCCTGAAACCCGGGCAAATGCTTATTGTGGATACCGATTCTTTTACTAAAAAGAATTTGGAGAAAGCCCATTATGACAGTAACCCGTTAGAAGATGGAAGTTTAGACAACTACAAGGTTATTGAAGTAGCGATGACTTCTCTTACTAAAGAAGCCTTAAAAGATATGGGCTTGGACAATAAGAGTGTCATACGAAGTAAAAATATGTTTGCTTTGGGAATGGTCTATTTTATTTATAACCGATCTATGGATCATACCATTGACTTTTTTCAAAAGAAATTTAAGAAAAAACCTACTATTGTAGAGGCAAATACCAAGGTGTTAAAAGCCGGCTATTATTTTGCTGAAACCATGGAAATTATCGCGACTACTTACCAAATAGCTCCGGCTACCATGGATAAGGGTATTTATAGAATGATTAATGGGAATACAGCAACGGCTTGGGGATTATTGGCAGCATCTCAAAACTCCGGTTTTGA
>CAYNFJ010000011.1:1907-29771 GCA_964396505.1 uncultured Polaribacter sp.
ATTGTCAATGTACAACGTGGAGGACCTTCTACAGGCTTACCGACCAAAACAGAGCAATCTGATTTGTTGCAAGCTATGTACGGACGAAATGGAGAAAGTCCCGTTATCGTAATTGCCGCCAGTACACCTAGTAATTCTTTTGATTTTGCTTATGAAGCTTGTAAATTGGCATTGGAACACATGACACCGGTTATTTTGTTAACCGATGGTTATATTGCCAATGGTTCTGCTCCTTGGAAGATTAAAAAAGCAGCTGATATGCCTCCAATAGGCAATCAGGTGGTAAAAGAAGGAACAAATCATGTGCCTTATAAGAGAGATGAAAAAAGTTTAGCTCGTAATTGGGCTATCCCCGGAACTCCTAATCTGGAACATCGTGTAGGTGGTTTAGAAAAAGATAAAACAACCGGTAATGTATCACAAGAACCTTTAAATCATCAATTTCAAACAGAAATACGTGCTGAGAAAGTAAGACGTGTTCAAGATTATATTCCTGAAATACATCCGGAATATCAAGAAGCAGGAGATTTGTTAGTTGTAGGATGGGGTGGAACTTATGGAAGCTTAAATGCAGCGGTAAATCAAATGAACCAAGAGGGCTATAAAGTTGGTCATCTGCATTTTAATTATATCAATCCACTACCCAAAAACACCTTGGATCAACTGAAGAAATTTAAGAAAGTTATCGTGTGTGAGTTGAATGCCGGACAAATGGTTCAAGTGTTGAAAAATAATTATCAAGAGATTGATTATTTACAATACAACAAAGCGCAAGGGTTGCCTTTTACTACATTGGAATTAACAGAGAAATTTAAGCAAGTATTATAATCATGGAAAATACAGCAACAAAATATACATTTAAAGATTATCAGAGTGATCAAGAGGTGCGTTGGTGCCCGGGTTGTGATGATTATGTCATTTTAAGATCGATTCAAAAAGCGTTGCCGGAAACAGGCGTCAAGAAAGAAAATGTCGTGTTTATTTCCGGAATTGGTTGTTCATCCCGTTTTCCATATTATATGGATACGTATGGAATGCACAGTATTCACGGTAGAGCAGCTGCTATAGCCACCGGTGCAAAACTAGCCAATCCTGAACTAAGTGTTTGGGTAGCGAGTGGTGACGGAGATTCTATGGCAATTGGTGGAAATCATTTTATCCATGTGCTGCGTAGAAATGTAGATATCAACTACATTCTTTTCAATAACGAAATCTACGGATTGACCAAAGGGCAGTTTTCACCTACTTCATTATTAGGACAGAAAACCAAAACATCTCCTTACGGAAATACACAACCACCATTTAACCCGGGAGAATTGGCTATTGGTTCCAGAGCACGATTTTTTGCCCGTTTAGGTGGTAATGTCCCTAAAGAAATGACCCAAGTTTTTATAGAAGCTGAAAAATTTAAAGGAACTTCTTTGGTTGAAATATTACAAAATTGTGTCATATTCAATGACGGATGTTATACCAAATATACAGATAAAGCGGTCAAAGATGAGATGCAAATTCATCTGGAACATGGAAAACCCATGATTTTCGGTAAAGAACGCAATAAAGGATTGGTGCTAAACGGATTGAAACTAGAAGTGGTTACTTTAGGAGAAAATGGAATTACCGAAGCCGATTTATTGGTTCACGATGCCCATGAACCCGATATTACCTTGCATGCAATGTTAGTGCGTTTGGAATATCCTTTGGCTACCGGAGTAATCAGAAGTGTTGAAGAACCTACCTTTGGAGAACGAGAACGTGAATTGGTCAATAGGGTGACGGAGAGTTCTCGATTTAAGTCTGTTGATGATTTGTTTTTCTCCGGAGAAACCTATGAAGTAAAATAGTTGCTAAAAGATGAGATTAGTCATTTTTTTAGCTTGAGGAATAGAATATTTTTGTACTCTTTAATAACAGAATAATATGGGAAATATAGCCATTGTTGTTTTTTTTCTTTCCGGTGTCGTTTTAGTAGCCGGTGCCAATGCACTGTCTAATTTAATTTCACCTAAATCAGACAATCTTAACAAACGCAAACCCTACGAAAGTGGGATGGAAACCATTGGACCCATTTGGGTACAATTCAAGGTAGGATACTATTTGTATGCCATCCTGTTTTTATTGTTTGATGTAGAGGTTGCCTTTTTGGCACCTTGGGCGGTTGTTTACAAAAATATGGGTTTAGTCGCCTTAGTTGAAGTGTTAATATTCTTGCTTATCTTAGGTTTAGGCCTATTATATGCTTGGAAAAAAGAAGCCTTAAAATGGGAATAATAAAAAAGAAAGTACAACCTGCTCCGGAAGTTCCGGCAGATTTTCCGGGGCAAATCATTCCGGGTGGAAACGGCGGAAATATAGTAGTTACCAATTTAGATCAAGTGATTAACTGGGGTCGTAAGAACTCCCTGTGGTCTTTGTATTTTGGAACGAGTTGTTGCGCCATCGAAATGATGCAAACCGGTGCAGCTAGAAATGACTATTCACGTTTTGGATTTGAAGTAGCCAGACCTTCTCCCAGACAAGCAGACCTTATTATTATTGCAGGGACCATTGTCAATAAAATGGCACCTGTATTGAGAAGATTGTATGATCAAATGGCAGAACCTAAGTATGTTATTGCTATGGGTGCTTGTGCTATTTCAGGAGGTCCTTTTTTCTATAATAGCTACTCTGTGGTAAAGGGAGCTGACCATGTGATACCGGTTGATGTATATGTGCCGGGTTGTCCTCCTCGTCCGGAAGCTTTGTTGGAAGGAATGATGAAACTACAGGAAAAAATAATGAAAGAACCTGCTACTAAAAGAGTTAATCCGGTAGATGGATTTGACGAAGGATTAAAATAGATTGAATATTCTTTTTTAAAAAGAAAAATATGACTAACAACGAACTTCAAACACTGATAGAACCCTGGTTCCCAAATCTCGAATTTAGCGAGGAAGCTTCTCAATTTCTTAACATTACAGTGCCTAAAGAGCATTTGCACGAGTTGATGTTGCAATTGAGAAATACACCCGAAACACAATTTGACTACCTGTTTTGTGAGACAGGAATAGATTGGGGCGAAACACTGGGTGTTATTTATCACTTACGTTCTAGAAAACACGGACATGAAATGGTGGTAAAAGTGCATACTTCTGATAGACAAAATGCTTCTATCGATACTGTGTGCGATATATGGAGAACTGCAGAATTACACGAACGGGAAATTCACGATTTGTTTGGTATTAGTTTTAACAATCATCCCAATATGAACGTGTTGATTTTACCGGAAAATTGGGAAGGTTATCCGTTGCGAAAAGATTATGTGGATGAAATTAATATGATAATACGTTAATAAATTAGTTGTCAATAAGTTTGGCTTTTTGACGATAAAAAATAGTAGTATGGCACAAGAAACTATTGTAAAAGACCCTTTCAAAACGGAAGAATATATGATAAACATGGGACCGCAGCACCCTGCGACTCATGGAGTTCTTCGTTTATTACTAACCATTGATGGGGAGATTATAAAGAAAGTAGAACCCGATTTAGGTTTTATCCATCGTTCTATTGAAAAAATGTGTGAACGCGATTCTTATCAACAGATTGTACATCTGACTGACAGAATGGATTACTTATCTTCTCATATTAACAATGAAGCGGTTTGTTTGGCTGTAGAAAATGCGTTGGAATTGGAAGTTCCGGAGCGTGTCAAAGTAATTAGAACCATCATTGGAGAATTGACTCGTATTGCATCGCATACCTTGTGGTGGGGTGTTATGGGAATGGATTTAGGTGCTTTGACTACCTATTTTTACGGATTTAGAGATCGGGAGTTAATCAATGATATTTTTGAAGAAACTTGTGGTGCCAGATTGACGATGAATTACAATATTCCCGGCGGTTTAATGTTTGATATTCACCCTAATTTTGTACAAAGAACCAAGGATTTTGTCAAGCATTTTAAGACGAAATTACCGGAATATGATCAATTATTGACCGGTAATATCATTTTCCAAAAACGTATGAAAGGCGTAGGGGTATTGTCTAAAGAAGATGCTATTAGTTACGGTGTATCAGGACCGGTAGCCAGGGGTTCCGGTGTGGAAAGTGATATTAGAAAAATTCATCCCTATTCTGCATTTGATCGTGTGAATTTTAAGGAACCTTTATATACAACAGGTGATTCTTTTTCTCGCTACAAAGTGAGAATTGATGAAATGTGGGAGTCCCTGTCTATCATTGAACAATTGATAGATAATATTCCGGAAGGTGATTATAAAGTAGCTACCAAGGCGGTCATTAAATTGCCTAAAGGCGAGTTTTATCAACGAGTAGAAACGGCTCGTGGGGAATTGGGTGTTTACATCAATAGTGATGGAAAGAAAAATCCGTATCGTGTGAAATTCCGTTCACCCGGATTCTCTAATTTATCGGCTCTAAATCATATGGCAGTAGGAAGCAAGATAGGAGATTTGGTAGCGATGATGGCGACTTTGGATTTAGTAGTACCTGATATAGATAGATAGTTTAACCAATAAATGATAAGCATGGTACACTAGGTGCCAATGCGATAAAATAATAAAATGATGAACATACCTTTACTATTACCAACAGAGTGGGTTCATGAACTGTTGACGGGCTGGATGTCACCAACAGCTGCCGGTATTGTAGAAATGGTTTTAATCGCCATTGCATATTTAGCCTTTTTTGCCGTAGCAGGGCTCTATTTAGTGCTTTTAGAACGTAAAGTAGCCGGTTGGATTCAATTGCGATTGGGTCCCAATCGAGTCGGATTTTGGGGCATTTTCCAAACCATTGCCGATGCACTAAAGCTGGTGTCCAAAGAGCTGACAGGAACGATCAAAGCCGATAAATTTTTATACAATCTAGCACCGTATTTTCCTATTGTTGCTGCTTTGATATCCCTATCTGTATTTGCTTTTTCCAAATCTTTACAAGCCTTTGATATCAATATCGGTTTGTTTTTCTTGACAGCGGTTTCCTCTATTGGGGTTATCGGAATATTGATAGGAGGCTATGGAAGTAATAACAAATATGCTTTAATAGGCGCTATGCGTAGTGGGGTTCAGGTAATCAGCTATGAATTGTCAGTAGGCTTATCATTATTAACAATGGTTTTACTTACCGGATCTCTGCAATTATCAGAAATTATCGAAACACAACGTACCGGCGGGTGGTTAATCGTGCAAGGACATATTCCTGCTATTATCGCTTTTGTCATTTATATGATTGCCGGAACAGCTGAGACCAATAGAGCACCCTTTGACTTGGTCGAAGCAGAGTCTGAGTTGGGAGCCGGATATCACACAGAATATTCGGGAATGAAATTTGCCTATTTTTTCTTAGCGGAATTTATTAATATGTTTATCATTGCGGCCATTGCTACTACCGTATTTTTCGGAGGTTGGTTATCTCCCTTTGGAATTACAGACGGTATTTTTTGGCTACAACCCTTTTGGTTTATTTTAAAAGTATTTCTCATTATCTTATTGATGATGTTTTTCAGATGGACCTATCCCCGCTTACGAATAGATCAGGTATTGACATTGGAATGGAAATATTTATTACCATTGAATCTGATGAACATCGTTTTAATGGCCATAATGATTTGGTTAGGATTTACAATTTCATGGTAGTTTACTGCTAATATTATAAAGAATTATGAGTTATTTTTCAGACATATATAACGGAATCAAAACCTTGTTTCAAGGGATGCAAGTTACCGGTAAATATTTCTTCAACGCACGAAAAGAAATTATTACCGTACAATATCCGGAGGAAAGACCCCATATTTTTGAACGGTTTCGCGGCGAAGTAGTGATGCCTCACGACGAGAATAATATGCACCGCTGTACGGGTTGTCAATCTTGTGAAATCGCTTGTCCTAATGGAAGTATTGAAATTATTTGGGATCGTGTTCTCAATCCGGAAACCGGAAAGAAAGTAAAGCAAATAGAGAAACATATTTATCATCTCTCTATGTGTACGCTTTGTAACCTCTGTATTGAAGCTTGCCCAACCGATGCCATCGTTATGGCACAAACTTTTGAAAGTTCGGTTTACGATCGTTCACAGCTCACTAAAGTATTAAACAAACCGGGATCCAAAGTACATCCCGATGTTAAAGAATAATAAGTATGGAAAGAGTATTTTTTTACATTTTCGCAATCATCATTGTGGTATTTGCAATAGCCTCGGTAACCAGTAAAAAGATTTTAAGAGCTATTATGTATCTTTTGATATCATTATTGGGTATTGCCGCTTTATATTTTATGATGGATTATGCCTTTTTAGGGGCGGTTCAGATGGCAGTTTACGCCGGTGGTATTATCATTTTATTTATTTTTTCTGTTTTGTTGATTCATCACGTAGAAGGAGAAATAGAAGAACCGAGTAAAACCCGTAAATGGGGAATGGCTGTATTAAGCCTTTTTGGTTTGGGTATCACACTGACAACTATTTATTCATTTGATTTCAAAACCGGAACCCAAGCTGTTCCCACCAGTGTTGAAAATATAGGAAAAGGGCTGCTTAATTACGGTGAAGGAGGCTTTATCCTGCCCTTTGAGGTAATCAGTATTTTACTGTTAGCTGCTATGATAGGCGCTATTATCATTGCTAAAGGTCGTAAGAACATTTAAAAATTTATAAAATGATTGAGAATATCAGTATATATGAAATATTAACCCTGACCACTATCTTGTTTTTTATAGGACTGTACGGGTTTTTGACAAGAAAGAATTTAATAGCTATGATGATGGCTATTGAGTTATTATTAAATGCTGCGGTAATTAATTTTGTAGTGATTAATAAATACCTGTTCTCGGGTATGTTACAAGGAGTTTATTTTTCAATTTTTATTATTGCAGTGGCTGCAGCAGAAACTGCGCTAGCCATTTCAATAATAATCAATTTATACCGATTGAAAACCTCTGTAGATATATCAGAAACTGAAACAATGAAATATTAGAAATTATGGACTTTAGTTATACAATTTTTATTCTTTTGATTCCCATAGCTACTTTTTTATTGTTGGGATTCTTTTATAACAAAATTAAACCGGCGGTGTCCGGATGGATTGGTGTGGCTGCTTTAAGTGTGGTAGCTGCTTTGTCCTATTATACCGCTATTCAATACCTGTTTAATATCCCGAAAGTAGATGGAAAATTCCAAACCTTTTATGGTTTTAAGATGAATTGGATGAATTTTACCGACACCTTGCATATTGATATGGGTATCTTATTAGATCCTATATCTATTATGATGTTGGTGGTGGTATCTACTATTTCGCTGATGGTGCATATTTATAGTAGAGGCTATATGAAGGGAGATCCGGGTTATACTAAGTTCTTTTCCTTTCTTTCTTTATTTACTTTTTCTATGATGGGATTAGTCGTCGCAACTAACCTTTTTCAAATTTATATATTTTGGGAATTGGTAGGTGTTTCTTCGTTTTTGCTCATCGGATATTATTACGATAAACCATCGGCAGTAGCAGCTGCTAAAAAAGCCTTTATCGTTACCCGTTTTGCTGATTTAGGTTTCTTAATTGGTATTCTGTTGATGGGTTATTACGGTGGAAGTTACGATTTTGGGATACTTAATAATCCGGAAGGTACAGCCATTATGAACTGGGCAAGCTCTTCTTTTATGGGCTTATCGGTTATTACTTGGGCTTTGATCTTGATGTTTATGGGAGGAGCCGGAAAATCGGCTATGTTTCCACTACATATTTGGTTACCCGATGCAATGGAAGGACCTACCCCTGTTTCTGCATTAATTCACGCAGCAACAATGGTTGTAGCAGGGGTATATTTAGTAGCAAGAATGTTCCCGATGTTTTATTTTGTAGAAGATGGATTTGCCTTGCATATCGTGGCTTGGGTGGGAGCTATTTCTTCTTTGATTGCTGCCATAATTGCATTGACACAATATGATATTAAACGGGTTCTAGCTTTTTCAACGATGTCTCAAATAGGCTATATGATGTTAGCTTTGGGAGTTTCTAAGTTTGAAGGACATGAAGGTCTTGGTTATATGGCTTCTATGTGGCATTTATTTACCCATGCAATGTTTAAAGGACTCTTATTCTTAGGTGCCGGTTCGGTGATTCATGCGGTTCACAGTAATTTGATGCAAGATATGGGAGGATTGCGTAAGTATATGCCGATTACTCATATTACTTTTCTGATTGCTGCTTTATCCATATCCGGATTCCCGTTTACTGCCGGTTTCTTTAGTAAAGATGAAATTTTGGGAGCTGCTTTTGAACACAACAAGCTCATTTATTTTATCACTTTATTTGTTGCAGGCTTAACAGCTTTCTATATGTTCCGATTGTATTTCAGTATTTTCTGGGGTAAAGAAAATAAATACGAGCACACCCCTCATGAATCACCCTTATCTATGACATTCCCATTGCTGTTTTTAGCATTTATGGCTATTGCCGGTGGATATTTACCTTTTAGAGAATGGGTAACAGCCGATAGAATGGCGATGCATGGACACACAGGAATTTTAGCAAATTTAATGGCGATCGATTGGGGCAAAGCTATTATTGCCATTATTACCGGTTTGATCGGTATTGGTTTGGCTTGGGCTTTTTATAAAAAGCCAACGGATTATCCTACCAAGATATCTCAATCTTTTGGTCGTTTTTATAAGTGGACTTTTCATAAATTTTACATTGATGAATTATATTTATTTATCACTAAAAAAATCATTTTCAAACGCATCGCAGGATCATTTGCTTGGTTTGACCAAACTGTAGTGGATGGTAGTATGCGCGGTATTGGTAACAAAACAGTTTCATTTTCTAAACTGATTAAAGGACTTCAATCCGGTAAGGTACAGGATTATGCGGTAGCATTTGCAGGAGGAGCTTTTGTATTGGTTTTAATCGTTTTATACGTTTTATAATATGGATATTTTAACACTATTAGTAGTTATTCCGTTTCTAACGGTAGTTGTTTTACTCTTTTTTGGAAAGGGTTTGGAAAAAGCCAGAACCATTGCATTGGTGGGGGCATTGATTCAATTTGGAATGGCTGTGAATCTATTATTCTCTTATTTGAGAGAACGGGCAGTCAATGATTCAATGATGCTTTTTTCTAAAGATGTAATGTGGTTTAAATCCTTTAACATTCATTATGCTATTGGCGTAGATGGAGTATCGGTTGCCTTGATATTGCTGACTTCAATTATCGTACTGGCAGGAGTATTTATCTCTTGGAAGATAGATCAATTGGCAAAAGAATTTTTCATTTTTCTCATCATTTTGGCAGCCGGTGTATATGGATTCTTTATTTCCATAGATTTATTTACCATGTTTGTCTTTTATGAGATTGCCGTTATTCCGATGTATCTCTTAATCGGTATCTGGGGTAGTGGACCTCGTGAAAATTCGGCTATGAAGTTGACCTTGATGTTGATGGGAGCATCAGCCGTTTTGTTAGTGGGGATTCTAGGCTTGTACTTTAATTCCAATGCCGATGGTGGTGCTTTGACTTTTAATATTTTGGAAATTGCCAAGGTACATATTCCGGTAGAAACTCAAAAACTGTTCTTTCCAATAGTTTTCATTGGATTTGCCGTGATAGGTGCTTTATTTCCATTTCACACTTGGTCACCCAGTGGTCATGCTTCGGCACCTACAGCTGTTTCGATGTTACACGCCGGTGTATTGATGAAATTAGGAGGTTATGGTATCTTTAGAGTCGCTATGTTCTTATTGCCTGCGGGTGCTTTGCATTGGACGAATTTCTTTATTGTGCTCTCTGTAATAGGTATTGTTTACGGTGCTTTGGCGGCTATTAAACAAACCGATTTAAAATATATCAATGCCTATTCTTCTGTAAGCCACTTGGGAATGGTACTATTTGCCTTGTTAATGCTGAATAAAACTGCTTGGAACGGTGCAATTTTGCAGTCTTTGTCACACGGATTTATGACGGCACTTTTCTTTGCTTTAATCGGAATGATTTATGGTAGAACCCATACGCGTGATGCTACAAAGATGGGTGGTTTGCTTAAGATAATTCCTTTTATTTCGATGATTTATGTCATTGCCGGATTGGCTTCTTTGGGACTCCCGGGAATGAGTGGTTTCGTAGCAGAGATGAATATTTTTGCCGGTGCATTCCAGCATACCGATACTTTTCATAGAGTCGCCAGTATATTGACCGTTTCGGCCATCGTGATTACTGCAGTTTATATCCTTCGGGTGGTGGGTATGATGTTGATGGGACCCATACGTTTTGATGAATTTAGAGACTTGCCCAAAGTTACTTGGTACGAACGAATAGGGATTTATTTACTATTGATCCCGGTGGTGGGTATTGGAGTAGCGCCGATGTGGTTGAGCAATATGATTACCGAAAGTATCGAACCTTTTATTAAAGGAGTTGAAGTTTTAATAAATAAATAACAGGCTTTTAAGCTTTTATGATAAAATACAAAAAATGAATATTTCAAATTTTTTAGTAATGCGTCAAGAAATCATACTTTTAGTGCTGATTTTGGTGCTGTTGGTTTTGGAAATTTTCACCAAAACCGATAAGAAAAGAACATTGATTAATGTCGCAATCGGATTATTTTTCATTCACACGATTATAGGTTTTTTTCCTATTGAAACGCGTACCCTTTTCGGAGGTTCTTTTAAAACATACGGATTGGTACATTTTTTTAAAAATGTATTGAATGTCGGGGTGCTGATTATCCTGTTTCAATCGGCTGATTGGTTACGCGATAAGGTGGCTGCATATCATAAGATTCCGGAGTTTTTTATCCTACTCTTTTCTTCATTATTGGGTATGTATTTTATGATATCTGCCGGAGATTTCTTAATGTTTTACATCGGATTGGAACTATCTACCCTGCCTTTAATAGCCTTGATCGCCTATAACTCGTATGATCAAAAAGCCACAGAAGCCGGTATTAAGATGATTTTATCAGCAGCATTGGCATCTGCGATCTCTTTATTTGGGATTAGTATGTTGTATGCAACCGGAGGTTCTCTGTTCTTTGATTCTATAGCCGCTACTTTGTCCAGTTCTAATTTGGCCATTTTAGGAATGGTATTTTTCTTTGCCGGCATTGGATTTAAAATATCTTTAGCGCCCTTTCATTTCTGGACAGCAGATGTGTATGAAGGAGCTCCTACTCAAATCACTTCTTATTTATCGGTTATTTCCAAAGGAGCAGCTGTTTTTGTACTGATGATGATTCTTTTTACAGTATTGCCTGTGTTGAGTGGTTCTTGGAAAATAGTGGTTTACATTGTGGCCATTGCTACCATGTTTACCGGTAATCTTTTTGCCTTACGTCAACAAAATATGAAACGTTTCTTGGCTTATTCTTCTATTGCTCAGGCCGGATTTATGTTGATGGGTATTATCAATGCTGATCAATTGGGTATTGCCACTGTTGTGTTTTTTGTATTGATTTATATCTTTTCCAACCTAGGTGCTTTTGGTGTGGTGCAAGCTATTGCTACGCATACTGGTAAGGAGAATATGAATGATTACAAAGGGCTTTACAGAACCAATCCTATGTTGTCATTGGTGCTATTATTGGCTTTGTTCTCTTTGGCAGGGATTCCGCCTATTGCCGGTTTCTTTGGGAAATTCTTTTTATATACGGCAGCAGCACAGAAAGGGTATTACGTATTGGTCTTCATTGCAGTGGTTAATGTAACCATTTCATTGTACTATTATTTATTGCCGGTTCGAGCTATGTTTTTGGAAACCAGTGATCAGGCTATACCCTATTTCAAAAGTAAGATCATGATGCGAATCGGGTTAATTTTAACCGTAATAGGTGTTTTGACATTAGGTTTGTACAGTCCCTTATATAATTATGTAGTCGCCTTGAGTCAAGGAATTTTGCAGTAACAGTAACTTAAATTAGTAGAGAATGAATTTAGTTGGAAAACATCAATTTGGAGCCATTAATGATACACGGGTTACCTTTATAGAAAAAAAGGTAGATAAAGACAGAGCTGATTTTTTACAAAAGCTGCTGGAGCATAATGGATTGGAAGTAATTGTACAGGAAGAAAAACGCAAGAGTGAAGAAGAACCCCAATTATATACGGTGGCTGTAACCGATATGGTTTTTAATCCGACCATTTGGGTTTTTGAACGTAAGTTAAAAACTTTTGACGGTCGTATTGTTTCTCCAGATTATTGGAATCAAAAAACCGAAGATACTGCTCCGCAATATTGGAGAAGTAAAAAGTAAGATTAATAAAAATGTAAAGAAAAACAGCTGAAAAATTCATTTTTCAGCTGTTTTTTTATTTAAAACCACTAAATTTGGGGTAAAACCCTCAAAGTAGTGGGTTTGTTCGGTTAATTTTAAAAAAAATGAAAGTCTTTTTCTTTGTTATTATTCTTATTTATACAGCTGATTTTTGTTCCTTTTCTCAAGAATTGATAAGGAAAGGAGTTCATCAACAGCAATTAGAAACTTTTGGTTCAGTCCATCACACTTCAGCATACAGAGGCACCGATACAGCACTTATTTTACCTTTATCTTCGCAGGAATCTAACACGCTATCCAACATAGTTTTTGGGTTTTTGCCCTATTGGGAATACAATAACGGGGCGCATAATAATATGCACTACGATTTGTTATCACATGTTGCGATTTTTAATTTTCAAGCTTCCGGTAACGGTAGTATTTCAAATCCCTCGGGTTGGCCTTGGACAGAAGTAATCAATGCTGCCCATGCTCAGGCTACGAAAGTGGTGATGGTCGTGACCAATTTTAACGCATCGGAAGTCCATACATTATTGACCGATACTACGGCAAAAAACAATCTATTTAATGCGATTGCAACACAAATTTCAACTTATCAATTAGACGGGGTAAATATTGATTTTGAAGGGATTAATGCTACTGATAGAGGAAGTGTGTTGAATGCTTTTTTACAGGATTTGTCCGATTTTATTCATACTAATTTCTCCGGCAAAGAAGTGTCCTTTGATGGTCCGGCAGTGAACTGGAGCGCTTGGCAATTAAACGGATTGGTACAAAGTGTTGATTTATTGTTTATTATGGCGTATGATTACAACGGGTCTTGGAGTTCGAATACCGGCGCCTGCGCTCCTTTAATTCATCCTTCAGGCGGAATTTGTGTGTCAAAATCCCTAGATGATGATTATGCTGAAGCCATTAGCAATTACCCTGAAAAGATTGTGTTAGGGGTGCCTTATTATGGCAATCATTGGACAACTACAACAGAAAATGCCGGATCTCCTGTCAATGCCTATATGGGCGCCACTCTTTATAGAAATACCGTTGCAAATGCTACCTATGGAAATGCGCTTTGGGATGATAATTCATTGACCTCTTGGTATCGATGGCAAGATTCCGATTGGCACCAAATATGGGCAGATACGATGCAAAGTATAGAATTAAAATATGATAAAGCTATAGAAAAAAATTTGGGAGGTGTTGGTATATGGGCATTGAATTATGATGGAAATAGAGCTGAATTGTGGGATTTGATTAACTCAAAATTCAATAATTCTATGGGTAATGATGCCTATCATTTTAATAAAAATATTGTGTTATATCCTAATCCGACTCAATCTGATTTGTTTATTAAAACCACCTCGGGTTCTGAAGTGGTAAGCTATGAAATTTTCAATTTTTTAGGTGAAAAAATAAAATCGGGGAATCTTAGTAACAAGAGGATAATAACCCATTCGCTACAAAAAGGTATTTATATCATTCAACTATGGGATTCTCATCAAAATAAAAAATCGTTTACGGTCATAAAAAACTAGAAATCAAAATACCAATTATTAATATCGGTTCTGAATCCTACTGAAAACCAAGTAGTTGTTTTATTTTCAAAAACAGCATCTGGAGTGGGTGTTTTAAAATCTCGAATGAGCAGACTGCCATATATTTTAAGATTCGTAGCCGGATTAATCAGGTAGCCGGCTTTGAATTCTCCTAAATAGATTTTTGCTTTGTTTCCCTGTCCTATCCGGATGTTGTAATTGTCATTCCGATCGGTGTAACTCTTAAAAATATCTCCACCGTAGCTAAAAGAATCGGTGTCTGTATTGTAATCAAATCCTTTAGTTCCAATATTTAATTTTAAGTTCCCAAACCATCTGTTTTTTTGATAATCCGTAATGAAAATAAATTCTCTGAAATTACTGCCCCATAGATGCGCCAAAGGCTGATTGACATGTCCGTAATTTATCTCCGGCTTTGAATGGGAATAAGTGTAAGGACGTACTTGGTTATACTCGGCTTGAAAATATAGGTTAGGCACTTTAAAGGCATTGTAATATTTAAGTCCTAGTTGAATACCATATTTATTGGCCCAATAACCGTCTTTTTTCACAAATTCTTTCATCGTTAATTCGTCCAATAAAAATTGCGAATACGTCTTGATGTCTTTAGTAAGTTGATAATTTAGACTCAATCCCAACATAGCATTACCGGCTTTGGAACCGTTAGAAAATTCCAAGGCTCTGTAAAAAATTACCGGATTTAAGTATTGCACGTCAAAGCCACGGTCTTCGGATTTAGCCCAAACGACACTTTCAAAAAGACCGATGTTTAATTTTTTTGTCGCATTCCAACTCAGGTAATGCAATGCCATATATTTTCTTTTATAGGGTTCGTTATCATCTGTGTAAATATGGGTGTCTCGTAACCAAGTCCACAAGTTGGTGTATTGAATTTTCCAAAATTTTGTGTTGAATTTTAAAAAGGTGTAAGGAGCCCCAACATCCGATAAAAATAAGGATCTGTAACCATCTCCTATAAAATTACGATCGTGCCCAAATTGGATATTGACTTGTTTCATAGCTTGTAAGCTCAAGTATCCTGTCGTCATCGGATAGTCAAATCCATTGTCTTTAAAATGTTTGGAAATATCTCTTCCCGGCACTACGGCATAAGCGTCACGGGTCGGTTTAATAGCGCGCGCATAACGGTTGAAATAATCGGCAAAACGTCCTTGATTTTCAAAAAGGGTAGATGAAAAAGCCAAATTTTTCCCCAAACCTCCTTCTACCCGCACCGCACGGGTGTTGTTATAAGTAGATGTATTGTCCGAATTGTCTTTACCCACTTGTAAATCGGCAATAGGGTCCAGATGAAACCAATAATTATCATCTTGAATAATCAACATATTTTCGTTCCAAAATTTACGTCCGAACCAACTGGTTTTGTCCATTTCCAGAGCTTTCTGTACAGAATCAAAGTCAATAGTAGGCTGCACCTCTTTGTAAGTATAAGGTTTAACGGCGGTATGGGCGTTTGAGCTGTTTTCATATGGGTCTAGATGCCTGTAGGTATGTTGCGAATAGGGAATTAGGATAGGTGTATCATACAAAGGATTGTGAGAACCGGTCATTTTTCTTCTGGAAACCGCCGGTTTATCTTTGGATGATTTATCAATGGGATATGATAAAATAAATTGTTGGTCTATAGGATGTCCATTGTAGGTCGCAGGATTAAAAGCCGAGATATTGTCAAAAACCTGCTCGACGGCTTGTTTTAATTCGGGGTGGGTTGTTTTGACATATAAAACTTGAAAGGCACCTTCTTTAGTTGCAGAAAAGATGACTGTAAAAACCGGATCATCAAACTTTTCTGCCTTAAATGCTTGTTCAAAAGAACGGCTAACCCGATCGATAAAACAGTTGTTGGATAGACTGTCTTGAGGACAATCAGGGTAAGTAGGCGGCTTTTCTATTTGAGCAAAACCCATCAGATGTACTACCAATATGAGTACAATACTAAAACTATTTTTAAGTGTCATCTTGTTTTCCTGTGTTAGGATCATTTATTTTCTAATTTGATTACTTGATCTTGAACAAGTTTGTATTTTTCCTTACTCTCGGGACAGACGGCAATACCTTTATCGTCAAATATCAGCCGATGCCCGTATTGGCTCATCCAACCTATTTGTTTAGAAGGATTTCCCACCACAAGGGCATAAGGTTTTACCGTTTTGGTCACTACGGCACCGGCACCAATAAAGGCATATTCCCCTATATCATTACCACAAACTATGGTGGCATTGGCTCCGATACTGGCGCCTTTTTTGACTCTTGTTTTTTCATATTGCCCTCTCCGGTTTACAGCACTTCTGGGGTTGGTTACATTGGTAAAGACCATAGAAGGTCCCAAAAAAACATCGTCTTCACAAATAACGCCAGAATAGATGGAAACATTGTTTTGTATTTTGACATTTTTTCCCAGAATAACTTCCGGAGAAACCACTACATTTTGACCTATATTACAATTTTCTCCTATTTCACAATGGGGCATAATATGGCTAAAATGCCATATTTTAGTTCCTTTTCCAATTTTACATCCCGGATCGATAACTGCGGTAGCATGTGCAAAAAAATCTGTATTCATTTTCTTTATAATTCTTGAACGAAAATACTATTTATTTCTTAATAAACCGTTTTTAGAACGTATAAGAGTTTGTTCTGTATAAATTAAAACACATTTTCAAGCTATCTGTCAGCAATTTTGTAAGTTTGCAAAAATTAAATCTGATGCGTGTTTGGAACTTGGTTTCACGAATAATTTTAAAAGGGAGAATAGTTGTCCTTTTGATACTGCTGGCTATTACCTTGTTTTTGTCAACTCAATGGAAGTATGCCCATTTTTCATATACCGAGGCTAATATTTTGCCCGAAGATCATCCGGTAAATGTAGAATATGATCATTTTTTAAAACTTTTTGGAGAAGAAGGTAATTTGATTTTGTTGGCGGTTAAAGACAGTAGCATTTTTACTCCAAAAAAATTCAATCATTGGAATCAAATTTCTAAAGCCTTAAGCCAATACGACGAAGTAGATTTTGCCATGTCTTTGGGAGATATCAAAAAGTTAAAGAAAGACACCAAAAACAAAAAATTTATTGTCGAACCGCTTTTTAAAAAACCACCTGAAACCAAAAAGGAAGTATTGGCTATTAAAAATGAGCTTTTCAATAATTTGCCATTTTTTGATAACCTGTTGTATAATAAGAAGACCGGTACCATTCAAACATTGGTCTATCTCAAAAAAGATATAGTCAATACACCCCAACGTAAGAATTTTGTTTTACACATCTTAAATCCACTAGTAGAAAAGTTTGAAAAAGACAATGATATAGATGTCAAGGTTTCCGGAATGCCTTTTATTCGCACGATGAATTCAGCGAATATTAAGGGAGAAATGCGCCTGTTTTTAGGCTTGGCTCTTTTTGTTACGGCTTTTATATTTTTCTTTTTCTTCCGCTCCTTTAGAGCTACTTTTATCACGATGATTGTGGTAAGTATTGGGGTTATGTGGGCTTTTGGTTTTATAGGTTTATTTCGATATGAGATTTCGATATTGACGGCCTTAATTCCTCCTTTAATCATTGTGATCGGGGTACCCAACGCTATTTTTCTTATCAATAAATACCAGCAAGAGGTTATAAAACATGGAAATAAAGCCCGATCATTGCACCGGGTTATTACTAAGATTGGGAATGCTACTTTAATGACCAATTTAACGACGGCTGCAGGTTTTGCCACTTTTATTTTTACCCGGAGTCAGTTGTTAAGTGAGTTTGGAGTTACCGCTTCGGTCAGTATTTTGGCTATTTTTATCTTGGCACTTTTAATCATTCCTATTATTTACAGTTTTATGCCAATGCCTAAGGAAAAGCACTTGAAGCATTTGAATAAAAAATGGATTGAAAAGATTATCAATTGGTTAGAGAATACCGTTCGGCATTATCGGATTACTATTTATATTACTACCGTAGTCCTTATTATCATCAGTATGATTGGGGTTTATATGATTCGTGTATCCGGTAGTTTATTAGAAGATATGCCTAAGCACAAACAATTTGCCAAAGACATTCGCTTTGAAGAAGAAGAATTTGGAGGAATTATGGCTTTGGAATTCTTGATTGATACTAAAAAACCACAAGGAGTGATGAAATTATCCACCCTGAAACGTATGGAAAAACTGGATGAAATCATCGATGAAATCCCTGAACTTTCCAAGTCGGTTTCTATATTGAATATTGTAAAATATGCCAAACAGGCTTTTTATAATAATAATCCGGAGTATTATCAATTACCCACACGTGAAGAGAAGGTCTTTATATTGCCCTATGTAAAAAACTCATCCGGCAGTAATGAATTATTGAAAACTTATATAGATTCTACCGGACAATATACTCGCCTGACCACTTTTATGAAAGATATTGGTACGGATAAAATGGAACGTATCGAAGAACGCCTCAATGCCCGTATCAACAAAGCATTTCCAAAGAAAAAATATACGGTTACGATGACCGGAAAAGCCTTGGTTTTCTTAAAAGGAACCAATTACTTGATTAAAAATTTGATTATTTCGTTAGGTCTTGCTGTTTTATTGATTTCTATCTTTATGGGTTGGATGTTCCGGAATATTAGAATGATTATTATATCACTGGTTCCTAATATGTTACCCTTATTGTTGACTGCCGGTGTTATGGGTTATCTGGGAATACCCTTGAAACCCTCTACCATATTGGTATTTAGTGTTGCTTTTGGTATTTCGGTAGATGACACCATCCATTTTCTGGCTAAATACCGGCAAGAATTACAAGCGACGAATTGGAAAGTGAGAAAATCTGTGTATGCTGCCTTGCACGAGACAGGAGTCAGTATGTTTTATACCTCTATTGTATTGTTTTTCGGATTTTTGGTTTTTACTGTATCCAGTTTTGGCGGAACCATCGCTTTGGGCGGTTTGGTATCAGGTACCTTATTGGTGGCTATGTTATCCAATTTAGTGCTGTTACCCTCTCTATTATTGTCCTTAGAAAACAAAATTGCCAATAAAAAAGTATTCAAAGAGCCCAGTATAGATGTGTTGCCGGATGATGATGATTAAAAGGCATCTATTTTAACTTATTGTTGAGTTCTTTTTTTAGATTGGAAATTCTTGATTTGGATTTTGAATAAGGCTATTGGAATAGTGTTATTTAAAATTTATTAATTCTATATTTGCAATTCAATTTATTTAAAAATATATCATGCAAAAGACGAGTGTAGCACAATTATTACAATGGGATAAAACCGGCGTAGAAGTATCTGTCAAAGGATGGGTGCGTACTTTTAGAAGTAACCGCTTTATTGCGTTAAACGATGGTTCTACCATAAAAAATATTCAATGTGTAGTAGATTTTGAATCCTTTGACGAGCAGTTGTTAAAAAAAATAAATACCGGAGCCGCCTTAGCAGTCACCGGCACGCTTGAAGAAAGTTTAGGAAGAGGTCAAAAGGTAGAAATTATCGTTTCCAAGTTAGAAGTATTAGGAGAGTCCAATCCGGAGGAATATCCGATTCAGCCCAAAAAACACAGCTTTGAGTTTTTACGGGATAATGCCCATTTACGGGTTCGCACGAATACTTTTAGTGCGGTGATGCGGGTACGTTCTATGTTGTCTTTTGCCGTGCATCAATATTTTATCCAACAAGGCTTTTACTACGTTCATACACCCATCATAACCGGTTCGGATGCAGAAGGTGCCGGCGAGATGTTTCGCGTAACCACCTTGGATTTAGATAAACTTCCCAAGGATGAAACCGGTAAGATTGCCTACAAAAATGATTTTTTTGGCAAGGAAACCAATTTGACTGTTTCCGGACAATTAGAAGCCGAAACTTATGCAATGGCATTGGGTAAGGTCTATACGTTTGGCCCCACTTTCCGGGCTGAAAACTCGAATACTACCCGGCATTTAGCTGAATTTTGGATGATAGAACCTGAAGTAGCTTTTAATGATTTGGATGCCAATATGGATCTCGCCGAAGATTTCATCAAAAAAGTAATTGGATATGTACTGGAAACCTGTCAAGATGATCTGGCTTTTTTAAACGATCGTTTTGTAAAAGAAGAATCCCAAAAACCCCAAGCCCAACGCAGTGATATGTCTCTGCTGGAAAAACTTCAATTTGTATTAGAAAACAATTTCAAACGGGTGAGTTATACAGAAGCTTTTGAAATTCTCAGAAATTCGAAACCCAATAAAAAGAAAAAATTCCAATTTCCGGTTGATGAATGGGGAGTTGATTTGCAAAGTGAACACGAGCGTTTTTTGGTGGAAAAACATTTCAAAAGTCCGGTTATCTTGTTTGATTATCCTGCCAATATCAAAGCCTTTTATATGCGTTTAAATGAAGATGGTAAGACCGTGCGGGCTATGGATGTCCTGTTTCCCGGAATCGGAGAGATTGTCGGCGGATCCCAACGTGAGGAACGTCTGGATGTGTTGAAAGCTAAGATCAAAGCATTGCATATAGATGAAAAAGAATTGTGGTGGTATTTAGATACCCGTCGTTTTGGAACGGCTGTTCACAGTGGTTTTGGACTGGGTTTTGAAAGATTGGTACAGTTTGTAACCGGTATGGGCAATATACGGGATGTGATTCCTTTCCCGAGAACTCCTCAAAATGCTGAATTTTAAAAAATTATAAGTATTTTTACCTCAAGTAATCAACATTTTATGTTAAAACAATCTTTACAATATAAACTACAACAAAAACTTTCTCCGCAACAAATCCAGTTGATGAAGTTGATTCAATTGCCTACATTGGCTTTTGAAGAGCGCGTCAAACAAGAGATAGAAGAGAATATTGCTTTGGATTCCGGTAAAGAAGAAGCCGAGTCAGAAGATTTGTTTGACAATACATACGATGAGGACACTCCTCCAAATTCAGAAGATGATTTTAATATAGATGATTATTTAAACGATGATGATATTCCCAATTATCGGACACAATCGAATAACTATTCGGACGATGAGGAAGACAAAGCAATTCCTTTTGCGGCCGGAAAAAGTTTTCATCAACACCTAAAAAGCCAATTAAATACGTTTCGATTGGATGATCGCCAACGCCAAGTAGCCGAATTTTTAGTGGGAAGTATCGATGAAAGCGGTTATATTCGCCAAACAGTAGAAGACATAGTAGATGATTTGGCTTTTACACAAAATGTGCACACTTCTGTCGAAGAGGTAAACAGTTTGTTAGATAACGTCATACATCAACTGGATCCGGCTGGAGTAGGGGCGCATAATTTGCAAGAGAGTCTGTTGATACAATTAAAACGTAAGAAACCAAAACCGACTCGTACTTTGGCTATTCGTATTATTGAAGAGGCTTTTGATCATTTTGTCAAAAAGCATTATCAAAAATTGATTCACAAATTTGATATTACCGAACAAGAGCTTAAAGAAGCGGTAGCCGAGATTGAAAAATTAAATCCTAAGCCCGGAGGTTCTTATGCCGGAAATAATAAAGTTGCCGAGCAGATTATTCCCGATTTTACGATCCGTATTATCGATGGTGAATTGGACTTATCTCTCAATTCACGCAATGCACCGGAAATGCATATATCCAGCACCTATAACAATATGTTACAAGGCTATAAAGAGAGTAAAGAGAAATCGAAATCCCAGAAGGAGGCGATTCAGTTTATACGTCAAAAATTGGATGCAGCCAAATGGTTTATCGATGCAGTGAAGCAACGCCAACAGACGCTTTTACTTACAATGAATAGCATTATGAATCATCAAAAAGACTATTTCCTGACCGGCGATGTGCTTAAATTAAAACCGATGATTCTCAAGGATATTGCCGATGAAATAGGGATGGATGTTTCTACGGTCTCACGTGTCGCTAACAGTAAGTATGTCAGCACGCCTTATGGCACTAAATTAATCAAAGAGTTTTTCTCTGAATCGATGAAAAATGCAGAAGGAGAAGACATTTCTACACGTGAAATAAAAAAGATATTGGAAACGGTCATTCAAGAAGAGGATAAGAAAAAACCGCTTACCGATGAAAAATTAGCTGCTATTCTCAAGGAAAGAGGTTATCCCATTGCTCGTAGAACAGTGGCTAAGTATCGTGAACAATTGGATCTACCGGTAGCTAGATTACGCAAAAAATTGTAGTTTTATAATCTTCAGCATAGATGTTCAATCGCCTGATTTCTTCTTTATTGCATCCTATTATTTTCCCTTTGGTCGGGAGTAGTCTATATTTGTTTAGCATTCCTTATTATATCACTAAACCCTATAAATTAACCATTTTATTGGTGGTTTTTATTGGTTCCTATCTTTTGCCGATTCTTTTATTGTATTTGTTTAAAAAATTACAATTGATACAGTCTTTTCATTTGCCAACTGTTGAAGAACGTAAATTTCCCATTTTATTCTTTGCTTTTTTGGCTATATTAATAGGTAAGATGTTGTTTAAAATAGCTTTAGTCAATGATTTGGCCGTTTATTTTATAGCAGGAGGTTTTGCGATGCTGTTGGTCTATTTATTTTTATTCAAACAAATAAAAGTGAGTATCCACACCTTAGGTATTGGGGGTTTGATCGGTTTTATAATTCAATTGAGTTATACATATCATCAAAATTTTCTATTACCTCTGGTATTTTTATTTCTCATTTTCGGATTGATTGCAAAAGCGCGTATCAGTCTTCAGGCGCATAATTTTAATGAAGTGATTTTAGGTTTTGTTTTGGGTGTAGGTACGCAGTTGGTGTTGGCCGGTGTGTATCAGAATATGTAAAATTGCAAGCCTATTTTAAAGGTTTTTAATTGATTGACATCTATATTTTCTATAGTGGGCGCATTTTCAAACAGATTAGCGCTGTTAAAGAAGGCGTAGATGTTCCAGGTTCCATACCCAAAAGAAATTTGAGGTCCCCATTGCCATTTATTTAAATGGGGGATAGGAGTTAATTTTATTTTTTCTTCTCCATCACTATTTATAAAAATACTTTTTGAGGCAAAAACGTAGGCTATCTTAGCTCCTATATACAATCGCCAAAATTTATAAGTAGTAGGAGTCGCATTTCTAAATCTAATTTCTATGGGCAATTCCAGGGCGTGTGTTTCAAATTTGTTTTTTTGATAATCTTCCGTAATAATTTCATAAGCGGGGATGGTATTACTTATCTTAAGTGTCTGATTAAATTTGTTATAGGCATACCCCAATCCTATTCCTAAGGCAAAATCCCCTTTTTTAGTAAGTGGTAAATCTTTGATAAATCCTATTTGATAGTTGATAGAGATCCCTTTTTGTTGTAACAAATCCGGTTTTTTTCGCAGAATATTATAGTTAATTCCTATATAAATTTGGTCTTCCAGATATTTTTTACCAACCAGCAAACTGTCTTGACCAAAAACGGTTAAGCTCATTAGGATTGCTATGATAGAAAAAAGCGGTTTCATGATAAAAAAGGCAACCACAGAGGATTGCCTTTATATAAATTATTTACTATTTTGTTATACCAAATTACAACTACAGTTATTCTTTAGTAGGAGTGGCTGCATAGGTAATTTTTAGTGCATCAATCTCGCGTAATTCTTTTTTACAGTCAGCGAGGGTTCCCACTTTGGAGTCAACATCTACTTTAAATAATGTAGTCATAAAAGGGACTTCATCTTCCAGTAATTTTTCTCTGTTAGCAAAGATAAATTGTCTGACATCTTTCACCCGAGCTATTTTATCATTCAGTTGAATTACATCGCCACCGTCACTATTGTTCAAAGATTTTCCTATGTAAATAGTACTAATCAGATTTTTGTGCTCCAACTTTTTGGTATTATGAGCTTTCGGTAGTTTAGGAGGTGTTATCTTTAATTCGGTTTCACGCATCGTAGTAGAAACCATAAAGAAGAAAAGCAACATAAAGACAATATCGGGTAAAGAAGCCGTAGAAATAGCGGGCAATTCTTTCTTTTGTTTTTTAAATTTTGACATGTGATATCTTAGTTTTTAGTTACTGGTTGGTTCTACTTCAGAGATAATTTCCGGATACAATTCTTTAATCTTTTTAATTTTCTCCTTTAATTTCTCCGATTTATCACTTTTTTGTTGTTTTAGTAATGACTCGTAGGTTCTACCATAACGTTCCTTAGAAACCCTATTACGCAGTTCCATATAAGCCTGTCCTAATACATCATGCACCGCGATAAAGGCTCCATAAGAAGTTCCTCTATCACTCTTAAGTGAGATAATAGCTTTGTTAGGGTGGTCAGAAGATTCAGGACTTCTGGCACCTTTACAATAATCACATCTACCGGCATTTTTATTACCTACACCACCGCCATTATCGATAAAGTCAATAGCGATTTGTTTAATATCATTGACATTAGTGATAATCTGTTTTCCCTCTACCAATAATTGATCATTACGATTAATGGAGATTTGTAAGACATTTTTATCTTTGATAACAGGTGGTTTTGGCGCGTTAGGTGGTTGTTTCTGTGGTAATTTACGGGAAATACCCCCATCTACTTCCATAGTGGTTGCCACAAGGAAGAATATAAGCAGCAAGAAGGCAATATCTGCCATAGACCCTGCATTAATTTCTGGTAAGCTTCTTCTTGCCATAATAAATTATTTAATAAGGTTCTTAACCATATCCCACAAAAATAGTGCAGCACCTACAACAAGCAGGATTAAACTATACCATATACCGGTATCTACCCATTTTGAAGTACTTCCTTCTCTGGTGACTTCGAAAATTTTACCGGAAGCATCTGTTACGGTTCCTCCATCAGCCAAGGCATAAGCGATGACCAGAACTACTGCTAATACGCCTAAACTCAAGAGTGTTTTCTTAAGCAAAGCCGGTTTTTTAAACAGGTTCAATAGTGAAAAAACAACGGCTATTCCGGCTGCTACAATCAATAAGAACATTGCATAGCCTACATATCTACCCATAGCAGCATCAACGCCACCTATGGACATACCGTAAAAAATCGCACCGAGTACAGCAAGTACCAGGATGACGATTGTCAATATTTTTGATAAACTCTTATTCATAATGAATATATTAGATTAAAGGTGATTATTTTTTTCTTACTAAAATGTCTATCAATTTGATAGAGGCATCTTCCATATTGTTCACAATACTATCTACTTTGGAGATAATATAGTTGTAAAATATTTGTAAGATAATAGCCACAACCAATCCAAATACTGTGGTTAACAAGGCTACTTTAATACCACCGGCAACAGTTGCAGGAGACATTACACCTGATTTTTGAATATTATCAAAGGCTTGAATCATACCTATTACAGTACCCATAAACCCAAGCATCGGTGCCAAGGCAATAAATAAAGATAACCAAGAGATATTTTTCTCTAATAATCCCATTTGTACCCCTCCGTATCCTACTACGGCTTTTTCAACATTGTCAATACCTTCATCTACACGGTCTAAACCTTGATAGAAAATAGAGGCAACGGGTCCTTTGGTATTTCTACACAACTCTTTGGCTGCTTCTACACCTCCGGATTCAATGGCGTCTTCTACATTGGCTACTAACTTCTTAGTATTGGTAGTTGACATATTCAGGTAAATAATTCTTTCAATTGCAATCGCAAGACCTAGTATTAAGGTTAATAATACAATTCCCATAAAGGCAGGTCCCCCCTCTATCATACGTTGTTTTAATTCTTGACGGAACGATGTAGGAGCATCGGATGCTACTTGTTCTGTTTTAGTCGCTTCGTCTTGAGCGTAGGTGTTTTGGCTGCTACCAATTAGTAATAATCCTGTGATTGCCAAGATAGTAAATACTTTTTTCATTGTAATAGTAAATTTATAATTAAGTTTTAAAGGGCTAAAGATAAAGTTTTTTTTTGAAACCCAAAATTTTTGAATTAATATTATTTTTCAACCGGTTCCGGAAAATCAGCTCTAGCGTTGTTATAATCCTTAGATTTTCAGAACGCTACCCTAGTGAAATTAGTATATTGAAACTTATAATTTTTTTAAAAAAGAGCGTACATTTTCTTTTTCATTCAAATGCATCTTTTTCTTAAGCCGGTACAGGGCGTTTTTTACACTTTGAGATGATATGTTAAAAATAGAGGCAATCTCTTTATTAGTCATCCCCAATTTAATCAATGCTGCCAACCGGAAATCATTGTTGGTCAAATCGGGATTCTGTTGCATCAAACTATCTACAAAACTTTTGTTGGTTTCTTCAAAATAGGTTTTGAAACTTTCCCAGTCTTTTTTGGATTGAATGGTTTTATGGATGGTTCTCTTGAGACTTTTATATTGTACCGGTGTTTTACAATTGGAATCCGGTTCAATTTCTTCCAATATATTGAGATAACTCTGCAACATTTTATTACGTTGCATAATATTGATAGCATGACTTGCCAATTGTTTATTTTTATATTCCAATTCTTGTTCTAATTGTTGTTTTTTTAAGGTGGCTTGTTCCAATTCCAAGGTGCTGATCGCTTTTTCTTTTTTTCTTTTTTGATGAATAAAATAATATCCCAATATAATGAATACACCCAAACTACCGATGATAATCAGTAAGGTTTTACTTCTTTCCTTTTGAATTTTTTCATTGCTTTTGAGTATTTTTATTTCTTTTTCTTTTTTTTCATTTTGGTATTTTTTATCCAGTTCAGCCATTTGTTGTTTGATGTGATTATTTTCAATACTGTCTTTGAGCGCGTGAAACCGGACTTCGTATTGGTACGCTTTTTTGTAATTCTTATTATAATGGTATAGCTCTCTGATGGATTGGAGTGCTTTTAGTTGTAAATTTGCACTGTGTATCTTTTGGGCATTTTGTAATGATAATTGCAAAAAATGTTCAGATAAACCCAATTGATTTGTTTGCTTATAAGTATCTCCCAAATCTCTATATGCTTCGGTTAAATCTCCTAATGAATGTAATTTTTCAAAGAGTTGTATAGCTTTGTTAAGATAAGTGATTGCTTGGGTGTATTCTTTCTTTTTAGCAAATACCAATCCCATATTTTGAGTGGCTACTGCAATACCGCTGTTGACCCCCAATTTATTATAAATTTTTAATGCTTTCGTAAGATAATCAAAAGCCAAATCGGGACGGTTGGTGTCTAGATACAGTGTTCCATAGTTGTTATAGGAGTCTGCTAAAAGATAATTGTCATTGGTTTTTTTGGATAAATCGGTAGAGGCATCCAGATGAAGGGTGGCTTTATCCCAATTTTCTATACTGGCATACAGATTGGCAATATTGAAATGTGTGGCAGCCATATTGGCTGTATCTTTGTTGTGTTCAAAGGCTTGTAAACTTTGTAGTGAGAAATCCAAGGATTTTTTATAATCTCCCATACGCTCATAAATAGAGGCCATATTGTCTAGTGTGCCGGGTATGCGCGTGCTGTCTTTTGTTTTGTTAAAATAGTCCAATGCCTTTTCGCCATAATCCAATGCTAAGGGATAATTTCCTTTTCGTCGGTTGGCAACACATAGTATGTTATATAAGACGCCATAATGCTGTTCAGAAAGATTATTTTGCGAATCAGTAATAATCTTTTTTGAATAATATATAGTGGAATCCATCTCACCAAGATAATAAAAAGCAATTGCCGTATTAATATAAGCATCCGGTAATTTGGAGATATCTTTTTTATGGTAAAACACAATAGCTTGTTTACCGTAATCAATAGCTTTGGATGGTTTTTCCCGCCAGTAAAGTTCACTTAATTTTAGTAGAATGCCTCCTTTTTTATGAGGAGCTACTTCATTTAATTCTTTTTGTAGTTTTTCAATTTCTTTATGATTAGAGGTGTCCGGATGCTGTGCATAGGAGAAGGAGGAAAAGAACAACAAGAGTACTGCAAATTTCCGGAGTAAATGATACGTTCCTATTTTATAAGAGGCCAGCATGAATGTCACATTAAAACCGATGTAAATCTAGTAATTTTTTTTTCATTTGAAAAAATAAAATTTATTTTCTGTTTAAAAGGAGTGTTTTTGAGTTCGAAACATATTATTTCAAGGCTCTAAAGGTGTCAGAATTGTCAAAAATCA
>CAYNFJ010000012.1:0-27746 GCA_964396505.1 uncultured Polaribacter sp.
ACACCGTCTTTTATATCATAACAAATACAATCTACATCAAAACCTTGGAGTTTTTTGGCAAAGGATTTGCCCATATTTCCATATCCGATAATTCCGATGGTTTTCCCTTCCAATTCTATGCCACGATTTGCTTCGCGCAACCATTTCCCTTGGCGAATGTCCCTATCGGCTTTGTTGAGTTTATTAAAAAGGGATAGTAACAAGCCTAGGGTATGTTCGCCTACCGCATTGCGGTTTCCCTCCGGAGCAGCAATGAGTTTGACACCTTTTTTCTCAGCATAATCCACATCGATACTTTCTAAACCGGCACCTACACGGGCAATAAATTTCAGGTTTTTAGCGGCATCTATAAATTCTTTATCTATACTAAACCGGCTGCGAATTACAATACCGGTATAAGATGCTATCATTTTTTCTATTTGTGTTTTGGAATCGGTATAATTGGTGTCGCAATGATAGCCGAGCTTTTCCAAACCTTCTTGTAATAAGGGGTGATTCTTGTCTAGAAGCAATATTTTTTTCATAAGGCTTATTCTTTGATAAAATGAAAACGCTTACTATAATGAGATGATTTAATACTTAGTATATAAATACCTGTTTCTAAATTATTTATATTGATAGTTTCAAGGTGTTTTCCATATTGAGGAACCCATTTTTTCGCGGTGATAAGTTTTCCTTGCATATCTGTAATACTCAAGGTATAATCCCCTTGTATATTTTCTGAAGTATAGCTCAAATTCAATGTAGAATGTGCCGGATTGGGGTAGATTTGATATACTAATTTATCCAATGTGTTTTCTCCGGATGGCAAGTAGTTGTTAATATTCCAAGTAAAGCTAAAGACATATCCGTTAGCTGGCAGATATGAACGGGATAAACCGGTGGTATCCTCTATCACCACACTAAGTTGATGTGGGTCGCTCCCCAAATCGGTATTTGTCAAGGTAATCTGTGTATCTGTGGTATTGATGGAATTCCCATCTAACATCCATTCAATAGTGAGTGTATTGGGTTCCGGATAAATTAAATCTACAGAAAAATCCAAGTCAGTACCGTCAAAATCTACCGAGCTATTTTCAGGAGAATGGGCATCTATTGGGTTGACCAATTCGTAAATTCTATTGATGGTCGCTTCCCGGCACACGGCACAAAACGGGTTTCCCAACTGCCGCATAATACAGGATTGATGTGGCCGGTACCATTGGCTGGGATCACCGGACGAGCCATAGGGATAAATGCCTATATCTTCATCATCCAACCAATTTTTCCATTTGATGAATGCCGGGTCCGATTCTTGTGTCATATTGGCTTTTTCAGCAGCATAATCGCTTCCTGCCCAATACTCATCAGCTAAGGAAACAAAGGAATGTCCGATTTCGTGAATCATAATTTGGCTGGCTTGTGTATTGGTAGAGGCCGTAGCAAAATCCCCGCCGGAACCCCCGTAATAAGGGGTATTTACGATGATATTGGCTTGATCGTAGAAAGGAGTGTTAGCCGATAGCACATCATAAATAGCCGTATAATCAGTGGGAACCAAAAGGCGGTGTATATTGTAATAATCAAAGGTACTGTCAAAATAGGTGTCGGCGGTACCTACCGGAAATACCGGTTCGGTTACATCGGTAGCCGTACCGGGATGATCAACTCCTTCTTCATTGGATATCACTTTTATGGCAAATACGTTAAAAAAGTTGTGATATTCTTTATAGGGTGTGGTATTAAACTGCGCATTCATCGCGTTTTGAGCATCATTTAAAAATATATCTTGCTGTGATGCCGTATAACCATCGCCCATATATACAAAATTGATTCGCTTATCGGTGGATCCGTTGTCTTGAAGGGTTTGTACGTCAAAAACTTGTCCGTATAAACTTATCCGGACTAAGAGAAAAAGGGTGAGTATGGCTGTTGTTTTCGGCATAATAGTTACAATTTTACAGAATCAATACGATGTGTTTTTACCCCGGTACTATCTTTGGATAGTTGTTCAAAAGTAAGGGTTTTTATGGAATCATCATAAGGGACACGAAGTACAAATATTTTATTTTTATGATAAATCGTTCGGGTAGATAATTGTCCCAGGGAATCTATATATTCGATTTTTTCTTCTAAAGGATTGGGTATTTGTATTTGAAAAACGGTGGTACGATTGTTAAAATTCACGCGCCAATAGCCGTTTTTTAATGCTTGGTACGGTATTATTTTTTGCATATAAGTCTTTAGTTTCCCGTTTGTTACCTTAGTCTTATTCAATTTAACTTGAATTTTATTATCTTTTGATTTAGCAGCCTCTAAAAAGTAAAAAGCTATTTGTGGTTGATTCGTTTCTTTTTGAGAATGAATATGTGTAGTACTGCAAGCCACCAATATGAATATCCCTATAAAGCTGAAGCGATACATGATTTAATCTAGTAAGGGGATTAATTGTTCCAAAGCCGTTTTGGCATCTTGATGCTCGTAGAGAATTCGATATACCGTATCGATAATAGGAGTACGGGCTTTGTTTATCAGATTGATTTTATAGGCGCTTTTGGTTGCATAATAACCCTCGGCTACCATCTTCATTTCCATCATTGCTGATTTTACGGTATAACCTTTTCCAATCATATTTCCAAAGGTTCTGTTTCTACTAAAAACAGAGTAGCCGGTTACCAAAAGGTCGCCCAAATAGGCAGAGTTGTTGATGTTCCGTTTGGTTTTCCACACTTTTTTGGTAAAGCGTTTCATTTCACGTATGGCATTACTCATCAATACTGCTTGAAAATTATCTCCATAACCTAATCCATGGGCAATACCGGCAGCTAAGGCAAATATATTTTTAAGCATAGCCGCATATTCGGTTCCAATAATATCATCGGATAGGGTGGTTTTTATATACTCACTTTTGAGGAATGTACTCATCTGTTTGCCAAGTTGGGGATTTTGTGTAGCAATAGTCAGGTATGAGAGGCGTTCCATAGCGACTTCTTCTGCGTGACAGGGTCCTGTTATGACGCCAAAATTTTCGAAAGAAACTTGATAGTTTGTTTTAAAATGTTCTCCTACAATCAATCCGGATTCCGGCACAATCCCTTTTATTGCAGAAAAGATATATTTATCTTGTAAAGGTGTTTTTAGTTTATCCAATTCACTTTGTAAAAAGGCAGAAGGAACGGCAAAAATCAGATAATCAGCATATTTTACGGCTTGGTTTATATCATTAAAGAGCTGTAGTTTATGCTTATCAAAAGTCACTTGGCTTAAATAACTGGGGTTGTGTCCGTGTCTTTTTAAATGCTCTATGGCATAAATACTACGCATATACCAACCAATTTCATCGCTATTTTCAGTAAGCATCTTGACAATGGCTGTAGCCCAACTTCCTCCACCAATTACACATATTCTTTTATTATTTTGCATAGAATGATTCGATTAAGAATTTCAAAGGTACTAAAAAAAGCCAATCAGACTGAACTAATTGGCTTTACAAACATGTTTGTGAGTTGGTTTATTTTTCTACCTTAAGTACTTCACTTATGATTTGTTCTAAGTTGTGTTTAGGTAGGGCGCCGGTTGCCATTTGCGGTTCGGCATCTGCCGGACAGAATAGCATAGATGGAATACTACGAATTCCAAAGGCAGCTGATAATTCACGTTCTGCTTCGGTATCTACTTTGTAGATATTGATTTTTCCTTTGTATTCTTCACTGAGTTCTTCTAGAATCGGAGCGACCATTTTACAAGGTTGACACCAATCTGCGTAAAAGTCAATGATACAAGGTACGTTACCTTCGAATTTCCACTCTTTATTTTTCTCAAAATTAAAAACCTTTTCTAAGAAGGCTTCTTTCGTTAACATTTCAGTCATGTTGTTTATTTTTAAATAGTTATTGCTTGGTTTTTGGCAATAAGTATGCCGTTAATTTCAGCCGACAAATTGACAGTTTTTTATTTTATTACTTTGTAACTTAAGATACATAATAAATAAGTCGCAAAAATACAAAAAGCTTACAACTTTACTGCTATTTTTTCAGTAGATTCTAATGGGTAGATTCTATTTTAACGGAAGTTCGATGTAAGAATCGAAGCAAAAATTCAATGATTTGTAATAGGACGCATTATTTTCTTATGTCAAGCTCACGTTATTAGTTGTATAGAGGTTAAATAGGTAAGGAAAATCATTGTAAGGATTCTTTTTCTGTAAAAGCTATGGAGGTATCGAATATTTCAAGTAATAAATCTTCCAAATGCACCATAAATTCTTGAATGATATCAGGAGTTATGGAAAAATCTTTTTTTCTTCCCGTTGCAAAGTTTACCGGAATAAACCCATTTTTAAGGTTTTTAAAACTGACAATTCCGGCTTGTAATTCCTTCTTTTTATCATAGAGCGGACTTTCCATATACATTTTGGCATACAAGAGCACCTGTAAGGCTTTGGCGTATTTATAATCCTCTTTTATTTTTGAAATAGTGTCCAATTTTAGATTTCCGGCTTGTACCATACCCGATTTATAATCTACAATGCGTACCACACCGTTTATTTCATCGATTCGATCTACAAAACCATGAAACAGCATCCTGCGATTTAATCGTGGGAACTTTACTTTGTGTGATAATTTTTTTTCCAATGCTATGATTTTGATTTGTTTGCCGTACTTAATAGCTCGAATTTCACTTTCTATAAATCTTCGGACAAAGTTGACAATAACTTCAAATATTAATTTATTTTTTCCATACTCAAATTGTCCGTTGGGATAAATTTTGTGAAATCCGATGATTACTTGTGATTTTATATTTTTCAAGCTTTGTCGTAATGAATCTGCTTCTAATATTTTTCCGATAAAAGGTTTGTACAGCGCTTCCAGTGTGTCGTGCATAACAGTTCCCATCGTATGGCTTTCTATGGTTTCTTCTAATTCTTGGAAGGCTTTGACCCCCAATATTTTTTCATAATAAAAGTGGATAGGACTATATAAATATAATCCTAAAGCCGATGCTGAAACCCCTTTTTGAGCCAGCAGATCCAATTTTTCCATTACTTCGGATGTTTTGGTTATGGACTTTGGCTCCTGAATTCCAACAGGAACTTGTGTATGAATTAGTTGCTGTACTATATGAGGATATTTCCAAGTGAGTTGCGTTAAAAAACGGCTTTTTTCACCACCACCAAAACTATCGGTTTGAACGGTATAGAGTAAACTTACTTTTTTAGCTCGTTGTAGTAATCTTAAAAAATGATATTGACTGATGGCATCGTTTTCTTGATAGGTTGGTAATCCGTAATGTTTGCGAACATCAAAGGGGATAAAACTATTGGACTGTTTATTTCCGGGCAAGATTCCTTCATTTAAAGAGGTAATGATCAGTTCTTCAAAGTCAATGGCTTGTGTTTCCAAAAACCCCATTACTTGCAATCCTTGTAAGGGTTCTCCGATAAAATTAATTTTTTCAGAAAACAGCAATTGTTTATAAATTTGATATAAGGATTTGATGGAATGGATGTAATTGTATTTTGAAATCAAATGTTCCAATTGATGTATTAATTGGAAATGTTGGTATAAGATTTCTCTCTCAAAATCACGAACTGTATCTTTTAGCGTGTCAATTAGGTGATGTAGTTTGGATAGAAAACCATGTAAATTTTGTTGTTCCAGAGGCTTAAAAAGAATGTCCAGCAAGGCTATGTCAACGGCTGAATCACAGGTGTTTATAATCTCTTGATAGCTTATAAAGGCTTTGTTTTGTTTAACTAATTTTTGATAGATCAGATAGCTGTTTGTCAGATTGTTTTGAATAATGGGGTGTTGAATAATTTTAAATATTTTTTTGTAATAATAACCCTCTTTTTTTTGTGAATGATGATGGGTAAATAATTCAAAAACAGCTAGGACTAAATCAGAAAAGGGCGCTTGTTTTAACGGCATTCCCATAGTGATATTGACCGATTGAACTGTTTTAGGCAGTGAATTCATCGCGATTGGCAGCAAGTTTTGGTTGGCCAGTACGATGGCCGTTTTTTCTGTATTTTTGTTCTTTTCCAAAAGTTCTCCGGCATACTTAAACATATCGACATTTTTTGATGCACCGATAATTTCTATTATTTCCGGTTGTATGTTGGTATGCTGAATCCAATGAGGTTGGTGTGTTTTAAAATAATTCCAAGTGTTTAAATATTTCCGGATAAATATGCCTGCGTGCGATTCTAACAACTCTTTAGATATATCAAAATAGATATTTGCTCTACCGGCTTCCAATAATTCTTGTACAATCTGAGTTTCACTTGTATTGAGATGATTGAATCCTATAAAGATGATATGTTTACGGGTGTTTTCAATAAACAGATGTACATTTTTTACAGCTTCTCTAAATATCAAGCCTTGGTATGCTTTTTTATGCTCTAAGAGTTCTTTTCTTAATTCGTAATAATAGGATTCTAATTTTTGAAAAAAAGCCAAATAGTTTTGTGTCAGTTCCGTATCGGGTGACCAATTTTGAAGTTGGTTGATATCTTTTAAGGTTCCTAAGATGTCTTTTGGTTGGATTAAGTAGGCATCTATTTGATTCATATCGTCTAAGAGGCTAGGAGCCCATTGCGAAAAAGATTCAAAGGATTCGATTTGATTTGAAGGGGTTATACGTTTATAAATGGTATAAAAGTCAAAGAGTAGTTCAATGGCGGGTATTTTAGGAATCCCGGATAAAGTTTCAGCAAATCGATCAAAAGTGACAATTTCAGGTAAAAACATCGTTTTAGCACCGATATCTTTAAAGGCTTTTTTGAGATAAATACCGGCTCTTTGGTTGGGTAAGACCAATATATGGTTCGCTAAATCGTTGTTTTCAGCAAGAATATTTTCAGCAACTTGTAAAAGAAATGAATTCATACACTACATTCGTTGTGCTAAGATACAAATAAACCGGAAAGTTATTCATAAAAAAAAGCCTTTCCGAGCGGAAAGGCTTTTTGTAAGATTAATATAAGAGGTGTTTTACAATTATTTTCTCAAATTAATTTCAACACGTCTGTTTTGAGCTCTACCGGCTCTTGTTTTATTAGTGGCTATTGGTTGGTCTTCACCGTATCCAACAGAAGATAATCTATCAGCAGCAATACCTTTGCTTACTAAGTAAGTAACTACAGCAGCAGCTCTTTTTTCAGAAAGTTTTTGATTGTAGCTACTAGCGCCTTGACTATCGGTATGTCCGGCAACTACAAATTTTGCATCACCAAATTCTTTCATAATTTCAGCAATAGCATCCAATTTGGTAGTAACACCGGATTTGAATGTACTTCTGGAACTGTTGAAATAAATAGTTTTAGCATAAGCATCTAATTGTGCTTTAGCTTCTACAGTAATTACTTCTTTAGGTTTAGCAGGACATCCTTTTTCTTCTTTTACACCGGCTACTTTAGGACACGCATCATCTTTATCTAAGATACCATCACCATCTGTATCAGGCCAAGGGCAACCTTTGTTGGCAGCAGGACCGGCTACGTCCACACAGTTATCATCTTTATCCAATACACCATCACCGTCTGTATCAGGACAACCGTTATTCGCTTTGCTTCCTTTTACTTTAGGACACGCATCATCCGGATCGGCAATACCGTCACCATCTGTATCAGGGCAACCTTTGAATGCTGCTGTACCGGCTACATTAGGACACGCATCGTCACCATCTTTAATACCGTCACCGTCTGTATCAGGACATCCGTTAAAGGCTTCTAATCCGAAGGTTTCAGGACACGCATCATCGTTATCATAAATACCATCACCATCAGTATCTACACCACCGAATTTAACAGATAGACCGGCTGTATGTTGAAAATAAGGAGCGAATTGTTTATCAAAGGAGTGTTTATAAGCAGTTTGAATATTAAATGCTACATGTTTAGAAATCCAAAAGTTCATTCCTACAATACCGTTAAGGGTACCGGTACCATCACCTTCAAACCAAGAGTATCCACCACCGGCAGCTACATAAGGATCAAACCATCCGGTGGTATTAAATAGGTTCTGTAAACCATATTTGACATTTCCATCCACAGCTAAAAAAGCTAGATTACCGGGATTGTATTCCGGGTTATTTCCCATTTTAGTTATTTTGTTCACACTACCGGCTACTTCCAAAGTAAAACCGTCGCTTAAATAACGACTCACAGAGACACTAGAAATAGTTGGTAATGCATTGTAATGGTCATTAACGTTAAAAAATTCGTCAAACCACTCTGAACTATAACCGTCATCATTAAGATTACCGTCATAATTGGTAGGATGAAAATCGATAGCGTTGATACCAAAATTTACAGCCCAAGGATTATTTCTATCCTGTGCATTTAGGTTGTTGAAACCAACAAAAACCAACAAAGCCAAAATGGCAACTTTTACATGTTTCATTTTAAATAAATTAAATTAGATTATTTTCAATAATTACTTTCGAGTTCTTTAAATATAAAGGAACTTACTTGTACGCAAAATTATAAAATATATTTTAAACTTTTACAAGGAAATCTATAAATTTTTAAAACTTCTTATAGTTTTCGGCTTATATTTATTCCATCTCTAATGGGCAAGAGTAAATTTTCTACTCTTTTATCATTTTTTAATTTAAGATTATAAGCTATAATTGCACTTGTATCCCGATCGTTTTTCTTTACTTTTTCAATCACTTTTCCACTCCATAAAACATTATCAGACAATATAATACCTCCTTTATTCACCTTGTCTATTACCAGGTCAAAATACCGGCTGTAGTTCACCTTGTCGGCATCAATAAAAACCAGATCATAGCTTTGTTGTAAGGTGGGAAGAATCGTCAGGGCTTCTCCGGTGTATTGTTTGATACGGGTGTCTAAATCAGCTTGTTTAAAGTACTTTTTCTGGAAATCTACTAATTCTTCATTGTGATCTATTGTATGAATAAGCCCATTATCGGCTAATCCTTCTGCCAAACAAAGTGTTGCATAGCCGGTATAAGTACCTATTTCTAATATATTTTTGGGCCGAATCATTTTAGAAATAAGCGATAATAACCGACCTTGCAGATGCCCGCTGAGCATTCTGGGAACCAGTACTTTTTGCCATGTTTCTTTTCGTAATTGTTGTAATAATACAGGTTCCTCTTCTGAATGAAGTGCTACATATTCCAAAATTTTAGGGTCTATTAATTCCATTTACCTTTGTTATTTAAAAAAAGCAAGATACTTATTTTTATAAAAATGCGTATCATTATGATAGATATTTGCTATTTGAATAATAGGATACTATCTTTACCGTTTTTAAACCCATTGCATATAAATTATCAATAAAATGAATATTATTATCCCGATGGCGGGTATTGGATCTCGTCTTAAACCGCATACATTAACTGTTCCTAAACCGCTCACTCTTATTGCCGGAAAGCCGATTGTTCAAAGATTGGTAGAAGAAATTGTTACCGTGGTAGGGCAACAAGTAGCCAATATCGGTTTTATCATAGGCCCGGCATCTAAAGGTTTCCCGGCTGATACTGAAGAAAAATTGATTGCCATTGCGGCTAAATTAGGGGCTAAAGCACAAGTTTTTGTTCAAGAAGAGCCCTTGGGAACAGCTCACGCTATTTATCAAGCCAGAACCTTGTTGGAGGGCCCTTGTGTTGTTGCTTTTGCCGATACGCTATTTAAAGCAGATTTTACTTTAGATGATAGTAATGATGGTGTGATTTGGGTGAAGAAAGTAGCGAACCCAGAACAATTTGGCGTGGTGAAGATGCAAGATGGAATTATTACCGATTTTGTTGAAAAACCCAAAGAATTTGTATCGGATCTAGCCATTATAGGTATTTATTATTTCAAACAAGCGGAACGGATTCGTGCAGAAATTGATTATTTGATCGATCATGATATTCGTGGTAGAGGAGACGAATACCAACTGACCGATGCGTTGGAGAATTTAAAACGTAAAGGCGCTGCATTTGTTCCCGGCACGGTAACCGATTGGATGGATAATGGCAATAAAGAGGTAACGGTAGCAACCAATAGAAAGGTATTGGAATATTTATCCGATTCCGATGAAGCATTGGTGGCACCGGATGTTGTATTAAATAACTCAAAAATCATTCCTCCTTGCTACATAGGAACCGGAGTTGAGTTGATTAATAGCACGCTAGGACCGTATGTTTCTTTAGGTGCCGGTAGCCGTATTGAAAACTCGACCATCAAAAATTCATTGATTCAAAAAGAGGTGCAGATAACCAACGCTTCTTTAGACAATGCGATGATTGGTAATAAAGTGCTGTTTAATGGAAAATTCACTAGTGTAAGTTTAGGTGATTATTCAGAATTAAAATAGATGAAATTTTTATTTATACATATTGTTTTATGGTTATTTCCCTTGCTGTTTTTTGCGCAAGATGCTACAGAAGAAAAGATACAAGGTGCGCATGCCTTTTCTAAAGAAGAATTACAAAAAGAACGGGATTTCTTACAATTTGAATCTCATTTTATAGATGCGGTAAAACAAAGGAATATTGAAAATTACGATAAAGCATTGACCGCACTAGCTGTTTGTGAAAAAATTGATTCGAGCAATGTCGCCATGTTGTTTGAAAAAGCTAAAAATCTGTATGTTCTAAAACAATATATGGATGCGACGTATTATTGTCATAAAGCATTGGAACGGGAGCCTGATAAGTATTGGATTTTGGATTTATTAAAAGCTATTTATTTAAAACAAAGGAATTACCCTGAAGCAATCGTCATTCAAAAAAGAATGTATGCTCTAAAACCAACAGCTGCCGAAGGTCTGTTACAGCTTTACTATTATACCAAATCTATGGAAGAGGGACGTAGATTGCTGCTGGAAATAGACCAAAAGAATATCTACATTTCTTCAGTTGATTTTTATCAGAAATTTTTTAATCCAAAACCACAAAACAAAACGATAGTTGATGTAAAACCACCGGTAGAAAACAAGAGCATCGCGGCACTTCAAAGGGATTTTTCCAAGAACAAAGATTTTAAAATATTGCAGGAGCTGTTGGAAAAAGAAAAGACGGCAAAAGATTATTCAGCCTTGTTAAAAGACAGCAAAACCGGTCTGAATCTTTTTCCGGCTCAAGCCAAAATATATTGGTATCAAGGCTTAGCGTTAAGTAAGATGCAAGAAAATAAAAAAGCGATCCAAATTTTAGAATCCGGTTTGGATTTTATTTTTGATGATACGACTATGTTAAAGCACTTTTACAACCTGTTAATAGACTTATATCAAATGGAGCAGAATCAGACAAAGGTGCGCCAGTACAAAGAATTGGTACAAAAATTGCCAACAACATAACAAATAGTAGAATTATGAAAAAACGACTGTTTTTATTTGTTGGAATTGTATTGAGTTTATCTCTAGGATCCTGTAAAGCGACCAAAGTAAAAACGACGCTAAAATCATTAGCAGTAAAAAAAATAATAAAAGAACACCAAAAACAAGCATTTGATAAAGAAACACTACAAGCGAAAATACGAATGCATTATGACGATGGAAAAAACGCCCAAAATGTTTCAATCAAATTGCGTATGCAAAAAGACGAAATCATCTGGATGAGTGGTTCTTTCCTAGGATTTCCGGTTGCCAAGATTAAGATAACTCCTACCCGTGTTCAATATTATGAAAAAATCAAACACACCTATTTTGACGGAGATTTTTCCTTGATTAATGAAGCATTAGGTAGCAATTTAGATTTTTATCAACTTCAAAACCTTTTGACAGGACAAGCGGTTTTTAATGTGAAAAACACTAAATTTACAAGGGAAATAGACCAGCAATCCTACTTGTTAAAACCCAAAGAACCCATCATGGATTTATTGGTTTTTTATTGGATTAATCCACAAATTTTTAAATTGAATAAACAACGAATTCAAAATATTGAAGGTACACAAAATTTAACGCTGGTATATCCGGATTATCACAAGATTCAAGGGGTTTATTTTCCGAAAGAAATGAATATTCTCGCCACTACCGGTGCACAATCGACCCGGATAGATATGGATATTCGATCGGTGGAAGTAAATAAAAAATTATCCTTTCCGTTTCGAATACCGGAAAATTATAAAGAAATTAAAATAAATGGTTTGTAATACTTTCATCACATATAACAAGAAGCAATTGTTCATTGTATTTTGGTTGTTTTTTATGGCATCTGTGCCGGTTATAGCTCAAAAATCGAATAGATCCAAGTTGCAGGCCAAGCGGATTGCTCTTAAAAAAGAAATCAGTAAGATTAAAAAATATCTAGACAATACGAAGAAAAAAGAACGGAGTTTGAGCAACGAAGTTAAAGATCTCAATCAAAAAATTACTACTCGAAAAGAATTGATAGCTACTATTTCAGATGAGATTCTTGCTATTTCCGGAGAAATTGATAAGAACACCCGTGAAATTAAATTACTTAATAATGAGTTAGACGCATTAAAAAAAGAATATTCCGATTTGATTTATAAATCCTATAAAAATCAATCCAAAAACAGCCAATTGCTTTTTATTTTGTCATCTGAGAACTTTTATCAAGGTTTTCAACGTTTTCAATATATGAAGCAATATACCCAATATCGAAAAAATCAAGGAGACAGTATCCGGAAAAAAGCCTTGACTTTACAGATTCTTAATGATAGTTTGGCGGTTAAAAAAACCGTGAAACAAAATTTGATTGATGAAAAAATGTATGAACAAGAACAAATTTCTTCTGAAAAAGACAAGCAGGAACAATTAGTCAAAAAATATCGTCGAAAAAAGCAAAAATATATTGCACAAATTAAGCGGAAACAACGGGAAGAACGCAAATTGACCAAACAGATAGAGAATCAAATACGGGGAGCGATAAAAAAAACAGGCACTACGAGCAAGAATTTTTCCCTAACACCTGCAGCCAAAGCATTATCTACAAAATTTGGCGCTAATAAAGGAAAATTACCATGGCCTGTGGAGAAAGGATTGGTTACGCTACGATTTGGTAAACAACCGGATCCTATTGATCCTAAATTGACGCTCGATAGCAGTGGTGTACGTATTGCAACCAATGAAAACAGTAAGGCCAGAGCCGTATTTAACGGCAAGGTTTTAGCCATTCTAAAGAATCCCCAAAATGGAATCTTATCTGTCATGTTGATTCATGGAAATTATATCACGGTATATTCTAATTTGGAAAAGGTGGTGGTCTCTAAAGGTGAAACCGTCAAGATGAAACAAAATTTAGGCACCATTCATACCGATAGGATTACAGGAAAAACTATTTTAAAATTTCAAATTTGGAAAGATGTGATTAAACTCAATCCGTCCAGTTGGGTATATAAAATGAGGTAATAACCGTTTATTCAAATAATTTTTTGAGTTCGGTAGCCTTATTGGCTTGTAATCTTCCGGATAACACCAAGCTCAACTGCTTACGACGCAAAGCTGCGTCATAACGCTCTTTTTCCAGAGGTGTTTCAGGTTGAATAGGTGGAATTTTTTTAGGTTTTCCCTGTGCATCAACCGCTACAAAAGTATAGATAGCTTCGTTAACTTTTTCTTTATCGCCGGTGGTTAAGCATTCAATCCAAACATCTACAAAAATTTCCATAGAAGTTTGAAAAGCTCTGGATACTTTAGCCTGAACGGTAACGACACTTCCCACAGGTATGGCTTTATTAAAAGCGACATGATTGACCGATGCGGTCACTACAATACTTCTGGCATGTCGTTGAGCGGCAATACTACAAGCCCTATCCATTCGCGCCAACAATTCGCCACCAAATAAATTATCCAACGGATTGGTCTCACCGGGTAATACCAAATCTGTGAGAATGGTCAATGAATCTGATGGTTTCTTGGCTTTCAATAGGTTATTTTTAAAGTTTCAAGTTATTTCACCAACAGCCAAGCATCTTTAGCTTCCTTCTTTTTAATAGATTGAAGGGCTTGTTGTGCTGCTGCTTTGGTCGCAAAACTTGAAAAAGCTACCTGTGTTAATTGCCATTTGTTTACCCCTACAATATGGGCATCATAACCCTTAGCTTTTAATTGATTAACTTTTTTAGAGGCATTAGCTACATCTCTAAAAGCTCCGGCAATAATATGATATTTTAAATTCGTATTGCTTGATGAATTGTAATCAGATGTGGGTGCTGTCTTCTCTGTTTTGGTGATAGCATTTACAGGAGTTGTTTCAACCTTTGTGTTAGTATCGGTTTTTGGTTTAGTTACATCCTTAGTTTGAGTAGCTTGTGCTTCAACTGTAGTAGTTTCTTCTTTCTTTTTCGCCAAGATTTCATTAATACGATCTTGTTTTATCTGTACTCTGGATGTATTGACAACACGCTGCAGATCACTATTATCCATAATAGAATCGTTCGCATCGGTTATATCATCTTCATTTTTTACTTTGATGGTGATATCGGGAAGTCGACTATTTATCTCAAAAGTAGCTTCTTGTATGATTCTATTAATCTCGGCATCGTTGTCTTTTTTAAGAGAGGCAACCTGTAAATCCTTTTTGTTTAAATCTAAAATTTGGATAGCAAACGCACCGATAATGGCTAGCAGTATAATAATAGCTGCGGCATATTTATAAAAGGGAGCTATTTCTCTTCTAACAGCTGTGTTGACAGCTATTTCATTTTCGGCAACGGTATCAGACAGCGTATCAAAAGGATGCACTTCTTCCATTTCACCATTTCTGGTAACGGTATGTGTCTCTAGGCTTTGTAAGCCAAAAGAATCTGTTAAGAAATTGGAATTTGGATCCGGTTCAAATAGAATTTTGCCTTCAGAATTTAAAGAAAAAGTCCCGATATTTTCAAGAGATAAATCTTGATTTTCTAATTTGGTTTTCCATTCAGTTACTTCAAATTTGATAAAGTTCAAAGCAGTTTCATAAGGAACTTTATCAACAGAAGCTATGTGATGAGCTAATAACCCGTCATTTTCAACCAACTGAGAATTAAATCCTAAACGCTTACTCGGTGGATAGAAAGTATGGGTTTCCGGATCAATTGTAGCAGAGGTTGTTTTGGTAAGAATCCCTCCAAATTCAGGAATGATTACACATTCATACCGGTATAATAACTCATGTATATATTTTGACAACATAGTATTGGGGTTGTTTTGTTTGAAGCAAAAGTAATAAAAAAATATAAAAGTTATTAACAAAATTACATTTTTGTTAATAAGTAAGTGTGTATTTCGGTAAAAATTAGCGTTTATTGACCTCTTTTATATAATTTTCAAGTGCCATAGTCATCGAGGGTTCTTCGGGTGTTGGTGCTATAATATTACATTGCAAACCGGCTTTTTCAGCAGCTTCTTGGGTGGTTTTCCCAAACACGGCAATACGTGTTTTATTCTGCTTGAAATCGGGAAAATTTTTAAATAAAGAGTCAATACCGGAAGGACTGAAAAACACTAATATGTCATAAAAAACATTTTCTAAATCAGAGAGGTCACTTACGACGGTTTTGTATAAAATGGCTCGATCCCATTTTATTTTCAGCTTGTCCAAAGCGGTCGGAATATCGGATTTCAATTTATCGGAAGTAGGTAATAAGAAATTTTCATCAGGGTGTTTTTTAATGATTTTAGATAAATCATGGATGGTACGCCCTCCTACGTATATTTTTCTTTTTCTATATACAATATATCTTTGCAAATAATACGCCACAGCTTCGGATAAGCAAAAATATTTCATTTCAATAGGTACTTGAAAACGCATCTCTTCTGCAAGTCTAAAGTAATGATCCACCGCATTTCTACTGGTTAAGATAACACCGGTATAATTACTGAAATCAATTTTTTGTTTTCGTACATCTCTGGGTGTAACTCCTTCAACATGAATAAAAGATCGAAAATCAATTTTTACCTTCGTTTTGCTCTCTAAATCAAAATATGGAGAGTTTTCACCTGTTGGAGCAGGTTGCGAAACAAGAATCGTTTTTACTTTCATGTACCTTTTTTTAAAAACTAATTTTAAGAACGATAAGCAAAGGTGCTATTTCGAGGGCGCAAAGGTACAAAATAAAATAAAAAAAATGAGGTATTATGTCTCTTTTATATTGATCGATAAAATGATAGTATCTAATAATTAGTAGAATGCCATAAACAACACCCATTACAATCAAAAAATTACGGTTCATTTTAAAAAAATATACCGCAAAGAATAAGAAAATCAACAAATAGAGTGTACTGCTAAAAAAGTAACTTGCTTTGATAAATACCCAAAGCGATTGTAATTTTTTTAAATTAAAAAGTGTCGCAATCAATTTTCCGGAAGTATATTTTAAAAACCAATATAACAATATGGTGCTCAATATATTATAAAAAGAAATGGAAGTGCCAAAGTGATTTTGAACCAAATAGATAAACAGGGCTAAAATTAGATTACTCGCTATAAATAAACTAGTGTTGAAAATATTCCAAATCCTAGTATCATAATTCAAAAGATAATAATTAGTAAAGGGTAAAACAAAGAGCTGTTTTAAGCGTTCCCTGTCAATCAAACTAGCCAAAACAATAAAGAACAACACTCCTAGAAGAAGTAATGTAATCCAGTCTTGATTGGTGCTTATACGTGCTATTGCTTCCATTAGAATTAATAATGTTTACAAAAGTAGTAAATATGTTTACTTTGAGTGCAGGATACCGTATAATTCGTTCGATTGATGACATTAACCCTATTTTAAGAAACACTCCTACTTTTTTTAGTACTTTTATCCCTCAAAACAGCAGTATATGATGACTTTTATAAAAACCTTGTTTCTATCCGGTTTTTTAATCATTTTTTCTTGTCAAAAAGGGGTTCAATCAAACCCCGATACGACTGTGCACCCCGATACGATAAGGAGTGAAATGGCATCAAATAAAAATATTCACACTATTGGTGAAATACTAACTCCTAAAGTAAAAAGAGCCCTTCGCGACTGGAAAGAATACAGTAGAATGGATGAATTGATCAGTCGTTATTATGCCATTTCTACCAGCGAAGCATTGAGTAATGCAGATGAATTGAGCACCTTAGCCAAAGAATTAAAGGATAGTGTCAGAATCAAAAAATTAGCAATTCCGCCGATGATGGCTCGATTACGTGTTCTGAATTCCGAGTGTTTACGCCTCAAAGATATGACCGCCATTCCGGCTATAAAACCGGAAGAAGTTAGGGCTAAAGTATCCGATATATTACAAGCTTTTTCTGCGGTAAATGCTAAGATAAATTCTATTTATGCGGTTGATGATTTAGAAGGACAGTTGGCGCTGGATCCTGATTTTCAAACGATTATCAACACAGCACCGGATGATGATACTGCTACTACAGTTTCTAAAACAGCTGTAACGCAAACAAGAAAAACCGAATCGAGAAAACAGCCCAAAACAAAGCATTTTTCCAAATTAAAATTTGATAAAAATAGATTGAACAAAAAACGCTTACAACTAAATAGACAAGCCTTAAAAAGACAGCAAAATAAATGATATTTACCGATACACATACCCATTTGTACAGTGAAAAATATGATGCAGATAGAAAAGAGATGATTGCACGTGCACAAAGTAAAGGTGTTTCCCGTTTCTTTGTTCCGGCAATAGATGCATCGTACACGCAAAAAATGTTACAGCTGGAAAGTGATTTTCAAGCAGCTATTTTTTTAATGATGGGTTTACACCCTACCTCTGTAAAAGCGAATTATCAGGAGGAATTAGCGCACGTTCATCAAATGTTAAAAAAAAGAAAATTTGTAGCCATAGGTGAAATAGGAATTGATTTATATTGGGATAAAACATTTATCAAAGAACAACAGGAGGCTTTTCAAACACAAATTCGTTGGGCAAAAGAAAGAAAATTACCCATTGTGATACATGGCAGGGAAGCCTTTGATGAAATTTTTGAAATATTAGAACAAGAAAAAGGAGCTGATTTAAAAGGTATTTTTCACTGTTTTACCGGTACACACAAACAAGCCATCCAAGCGATAGACTATAATATGAAACTGGGAATAGGAGGTGTACTCACTTTTAAAAACGGTAAAATTGACCGGTTTTTACACGAAATTCCATTAGAAAATATTGTTTTAGAAACCGACGCTCCTTATTTGGCACCTACCCCTTTTAGAGGAAAACGGAATGAAAGTGCCTATTTACCGCTGATTGCTGAGAAATTAGCGGCTATTTATCAAACCGATATAGAGCAGATCGCAGCTATAACTACACAAAACTCGCGAGATATTTTTGGAATATAACTTATTAAATTTAACTAAAAAACAATAACAATGACAAGTATTAATAACTACATCAATGAACATAAAGACCGTTTTATCAATGAACTTTTCTCCATTTTAAGAATTCCTTCAATTAGTGCAGATTCATCCTACAAACCTGCTATGTTACAAATGGCCGAAGCGGTTCAATCAGCTCTTAAAGAAGCCGGTTGTGATACTGTTGAAATCTGTGAAACACCCGGAAATCCTATTGTGTATGGCGAAAAAACAATAGATACAAACTTACCGACGGTTTTGGTCTACGGACATTATGATGTACAACCGGCAGACCCCGTTGAGTTATGGGATTCACCGGCATTTGAACCGGTTATAAAAAAGACAGAATTACATCCTGAGGGTGCTATTTTTGCAAGAGGTTCATCGGATGATAAAGGGCAAATGTATATGCATATTAAAGCTTTGGAGTTTATGACTACGCAAAATCAATTACCGTGTAATGTCAAATTTATGATAGAAGGTGAGGAAGAGATTGGTTCCGGAAGTTTGGAATGGTTTGTCAAAAGAAACCAAGAAAAATTAAAAAATGATATCATCTTGATTTCCGATACCGGAATGATTAGTAATACGCAACCATCTATTACCACAGGATTACGGGGTTTGAGTTATGTAGAAGTAGAAGTAACCGGACCTAATAGAGATTTGCATTCCGGTTTGTATGGCGGAGCTGTTGCCAATCCTATTAATATCTTGGCAAAAATGATCGCTTCACTTCACGATGCCGATAACCATATTACCATTCCCGGATTTTATGACCAAGTAATAGAGGCATCCGATGCGGAACGAAAAGAGATGGCAAAAGCCCCATTTAGCTTAGAAGCCTATAAAAAGGCATTGGATCTGGAGGATGTGTATGGTGAAAAAGGCTATTCTACCTTAGAAAGAGCTTCTATACGACCTACTTTAGATGTCAATGGTATTTGGGGCGGGTATATAGAAGAAGGTGCTAAAACCGTGATTCCCTCTAAAGCTTATGCTAAAATCTCGATGCGATTGGTTCCTAATCAGACTTCGGATGAAATTACACAGCTATTTACACAACATTTTGAAAATATCGCCCCTAAAGCAGTCAAGGTTAAGGTAACCGCACATCACGGCGGAGAAGCCTATGTTACTCCTATTGATAATATTGCTTATAAAGCAGCCAACCGGGCTTATACCGAAACCTTTGGTGTACCGGCTATTCCACAGCGTAGCGGGGGTAGTATTCCAATAGTGGCTCTTTTTGAACAGGAACTCAACAGCAAAACTATATTGATGGGATTTGGTTTGGATAGTGATGCAATACACTCACCCAACGAGCATTATGGTGTATTCAATTACCTAAAAGGTATTGAAACCATTCCATTATTTTACAAGTATTTTACAGAGATGAGTGTATAGTATTCCAATTCAAATCTAGTTTCAAGATAAGTAATTGTTAGCGTTATTTAGGGAAAATAAACAGATGCATTAAACCATCGTGTCCATTAGCTGTCTTAGAGATATAATTTAAAGATAAAAAAGATGGATAATTTATTGAAAAACCCGTTTGTTGTATTCGCACTATTTCTTCTTATTTCAATTCAAAACACTCTAGCACAAGATGTTACAAAGGCGGATGCTTTGAATTCGGATATAGGTGATAACTTGGATTTGGAAGCGGTTGCTTCTATTTTTGGATCATCTAAAAATTTAGAAGATTTTGAAAATCAATTAAATGACCCTAAAAATAAAATATCAAATTTAGATTTGAATCAAGATAATCAAGTGGATTATTTACGGGTTGTGGAAGTGGCGGAAAACAATACCCATCTTATCGCTATTCAAGCTGTTTTAGCTAAAGATCAATATCAGGATGTAGCTACTATAGAAGTAGAAAAAGATACAAAGGGTAATACTAGTATTCAAGTAGTCGGTGATGTTGATATGTATGGTCCTCATTATATTATTGAACCGGTTTATGTACATCCTCCGGTATTCTTCACCTTGTTTTGGAGACCTTTTTACCATCCTTATCATTCTATTTTTTATTGGGGATATTATCCGCATCATTTTCATTATTGGCATCCGGTACATATCAATGTGTATAAAACCCAAGTTCATATTCATATCAACAAACACTATACTTTTAGACGGACTACTGTAAGGAGAAGTCGTGTAGCTGTGAATCTACACACAACACATCGTAGAAATGATTATGGAAGAAGACATCCATCCCGTGCCTATGTAACCCGTACGACAAAGATTACCAATCAACGAGTGAGCAAAAGTGGTCATCGAGTAAATAGACAGACCAAAATAACCCGAGTAACTACGCAAAGTCGCACCCATAAGTTACCAAAAGGCAATAATCAATATAAGTCTAAAAAGCAGCGTGCCACTCGATCTAAAACAGTTAAAAAACGAGCACAAAAAGGAAGGAAAAAATAGTATTATACCAAGCGGGAATTAACTAATTCCCGCTTTATAATTTTAGAAACGCCTTTAAGGTTTTTAAAATCCCGTTTTTATCTAAACCCAAGGATGCGTGTAGTTCTTGGGTACTACCATGTGGGATAAATTGATCCGGAATTCCCAGTACTTTAATTTCTTTATCAAAATATTGATGCGCTTGAGCAAAACCCAAAACAGCACTCCCGAAACCTCCGTGAATTACGCCATCTTCGAGGGTAATTATTTTATTAAATTGTTTAAAAATAGCATGTAAAAGCACCTCATCCAAGGGTTTTACAAAGAGCATATCATAGTGAGCAAGCGCTAATTCCGGATGTTCTGATACGATTTCTTGAATAAGATTACCAAAAGGTCCTACCGTTAGGATGGCACCTTGTGTACCACCGGACAGTTTAGAACCGGATCCTATGGGTATTTTTTTAAAGGGTAATTTCCATTGTGTGTATATGCCACGACCCCTGGGGTAGCGTATTGCTATGGGTTTTTGGACAAATTGTGCGGTATAGAGCAGGTTTCTTAATTGGATTTCGTCTTTAGGGACAGCGATAATGATATGGGGTATAGCCGATAGAAAAGCAATATCAAAAACACCGTGATGCGTAGCTCCGTCATTTCCTACAATACCGGCTCTATCTATACAAAACACAACCGGTAATTCTTGTAGTGCAATATCGTGGATGACTTGATCATAGCCACGTTGCAAGAATGTGGAATAAATAGCGATATATGGCAAAAAACCTTGTGTGGCAAAACCACCGGCTAAGGTAATCGCATGTTGTTCGGCAATTCCTACGTCAAAAGTGCGTTTGGGGAAAGCCTCCAGCATAAATTTTAAGGAAGTTCCCGTGGGCATTGCCGGTGTTATTCCTATTATTTTATCATTACTTTTAGCCAACTCCACCAATGTCAAACCAAAAACATCTTGATATTTAGGCGGCAGATGAGTATTGTAGTTGGGTTTAATCAATCCGGTTTTTTTATCAAAAAGTCCCGGAGCATGATAGGTTACTTGGTCTTTTTCTGCGGGAGGTAATCCCTTCCCTTTGGTGGTGATTACGTGTAGCAGTTTAGGTCCTTTTATATTTTTGATCTTTTCTAAAATTGCAATAATTTTACTTATATCATGTCCGTCTATTGGTCCAAAATATTGCAAGTTTAAATCCTCAAAAATATTCTTTCCCAAAGGCTTATGGGTTGATTTAATATTGGTCAAATAGTTTTTTAAAGCTCCCACATGCGGATCAATACCCATTTCATTATCATTCAGTACAATCAGAACATCAGCTTGGGTCACACCTGCATGATTCATAGCTTCAAAAGCCATACCACTGGCAATACTCGCATCTCCTATTACGGCTATGTGTTTTCTGTCGGGAATCCCTCTTAATTGTCCTGCCAATGCCATTCCTAAAATGGCAGAAATAGAAGTTGAAGAATGTCCGGTCCCAAAGGCATCAAATTCACTTTCTGATCTATTGGGAAAACCCGAAATCCCCCCAAGTTGCCGGTTGGTATGAAACAGGTCTTTACGGCCGGTTAATATCTTATGTGGATAGGCTTGATGCCCTACATCCCATATCAACAGGTCTTTAGGAGTTTGATATACATAATGCAAGGCAATGGTCAATTCGACCACACCGAGTCCTGCACCCAAATGCCCTTTTTTAGTTGCTACAATATCAATGATAAACGCCCGTAATTCTTGTGCTAATGCGGGCAGTTGATTTAATTTTAATTTTTTTAAATCTTCCGGAGAATGAATCCTTGACAAGTATGCGTTTTTCATAGAGCAAAGTTAGGTTTTACAATTCATTATTTGGCATACTAATGATGTAAAATTACACAATAATGTATAAAAAAACCTCATTTCCTTTGGGAAATGAGGTTTGTTGTTATAATGATTTTACGTTACTTTTTAATTAATTCAAAATGATATTTAAGGTATTGAAAAGCGTCTCTTGGGATAATTTTTATCCATTTTTTATACTTCCAAAACCATTTCATTTGAATAGATGAAAAGATTCCTTTTGTTAAATAAGCGACAATAAAAGGATGGGCGTGTAAGGTGATATCTTTATAAAGATCTTTTCCTATCAATGTGTTTAATTCCCTCTCAATTTTGTCAATTAATAAAATAGGAGCTTCTACTTCTCCCCCTTTATTAGGGTTATCTTCTCTGGTTTTAATGTTGACTTCTTCGCGAACACGTTGTCTGGTAATTTGAACTAAACCAAACCGGCTAGGGGGTAAGATTTTGTGTTTGGTTCTGTCATAACTCATTTCTTCTTTGAGATGTTCGTATAATTTTTTACGATCATCAGCAGCGTGCATGTCTATAAAGTCCACGACAATAATACCTCCCATATCGCGTAATTGAAGTTGTCGGGCAACTTCAGTAGCAGCAATAAGATTTACTTGCAAAGCAGTATCTTGTTGTGTTTTGGCTTTATTAGAACGGTTACCACTGTTCACATCTATCACATGGAGTGCTTCTGTATGTTCAATGACCAAATAAGCACCGGTACTCATAGAAACGGTTCGTCCAAACGATGTTTTTATTTGACGATCTACTCCAAATTTTTGAAAAATAGGAATTTTTGAATCGTACAATTTTACAATAGAAGTTTTATCCGGAGCAATTAACTCCAGATAGTCTTTAATTTCATCGTATAAAGCGGCATCATTGACATGAATACCTACAAAAGAATCATTTAAAACATCTCTTAAGATGGATGAAGTACGATTTACTTCACTTAAAACTTTTTGAGGTTGTTTGGTGTTTTGGTTCAACACTTTACACATACTCTCCCAGTTTTTTAATGAATTTTGTAAATCTTTATCCAGTTCGGCAACCTTCTTTTCTTTTGCCACGGTACGTAGAATAATACCAAAACCTTTGGGTTTAATACTTTTTACCAATCTTTTTAATCGTGTTTTTTCTTTGGAATCTGTTATTTTTTGTGATACAGATATCCTATCGGAAAAAGGTAATAACACCATATATCTACCGGCAATAGAGATCTCGGCACTAAGGCGAGGTCCTTTGGTAGAAATAGGTTCTTTGACAATTTGCACTAAAATATTTTGGCCGGGTTTCAACACATCTGTGATGATCCCATCCTTGTCTATATCCTTCTCAAAAGGAAAATTCTTTAGTGAATAATCTTTTAATTTTCCAGAACTTACTTGTTTTAAAAATTTTTGTGTAGAGCGTAATTGAGGCCCTAAATCGTGGTAGTGTAAAAACCCGTCTTTTTTAGCTCCAACATTTACAAATGAAGCATTTAATCCGGTTAATACTTTTCCAACTTTAGTCAAAAAAATATCACCTACGGCTATGTTTTTACTCTCTTCCTCTTTGTGAAGTTCTGTTAATTTACCATCTTTAAGTAAAGCAAAATCAATATCATTGGAATTAGAACGAATAATTAATTCTGATTTTGTCATATTGATTATGTTTTTTTAACTGCGTATAACAACACAGTTATATGAATAATACACTATACATTTCTTGTATAGCTCCAACGGAACCGTATTTAAGACGAGTTCCTATGTCAAAGAACTTACCGAGATAAAGAAAAAATTATTTTTTCTTCTTATGTCTGTTTAATCTACTTCTTTTTTTACGTTTATGAGTAGCTATTTTTTTACGTTTCTTCTTTTTACCACTTGGCATAGAACAAATATTTAAGAATTAATAATCAGGCTTATTTTACAGCCACTTTAGATTTTACAGCATTTACAAATACCTTTGCGGGTTTAAACGCCGGAATATTGTGAGCCGGTATTTTTATAGTTGTATTTTTTGAAATATTCCTACCGGTTTTTTCAGCTCTTTGTTTAATGATAAAACTTCCAAACCCTCTTAGATAAACGTTTGTGCCACTCTCTAAAGAGCCCTTAATTTCCTTCATAAAAGCCTCAACGGTGGCTAAAACTTCTGCCTTTTCAATTCCTGTACCTTCTGCTATTTTAGATACGATTTCTGCTTTAGTCATATTATTATGTTTTTAATGTGTTAAATTTTCAAGAGTGCAAATATAATACAATATAAACAATTACAAAGGGCTAATTAATTATATTTTAGTGAAGTAACTTTTTTGTTTTAAAAAAACACCATAAAAAGGGAAGATATATAAAAAGGTGATATTCAATAATTAAGCATTGATTTGTCAATTTTAGTTACAACTAAATCCGGATTATACCTCGAATAAACCGTGAATTTCTGCATCTATTTTGTCAATTACAAACCCTAGATCTTCAGGTTTATCTACAAAATCCAGGTTATCAACATCTATTATTAGTAATTTCCCTTTGTTATAAGTAGAAATCCACGCTTCATAACGTTCATTGAGTCGGCTGAGATAATCTATACTGATAGAATTCTCATAATCACGCCCTCTTTTGTGAATTTGTCCGACCAAAGTGGGGATATTGGCTCTTAGATAAATTAATAAATCAGGTGGTGATACCAAGCGTTCCATTAACTCAAACAAGGAACGGTAATTTTGAAAATCTCTATTGGGCATCAATCCCATCGCATGTAAGTTGGGAGCAAAAATATGAGCATCTTCATAAATAGTACGGTCTTGAATAATGTTTTTACCACTTTCACGAATTTCTAGTATTTGACGAAACCGGCTGTTTAAAAAATAGACTTGCAGATTAAAGGACCAACGCTCCATAGATCCGTAAAAATCATCCAAATACGGGTTTTCATCTACTGATTCGTAATGAGGATCCCAATGATAGTGTTTGGCTAAAAGTTTGGTTAAGGTGGTTTTTCCGGCTCCGATGTTACCCGCAATAGCTACATGCATATGATTAAAATTAATGATTTTACTACAAGGGATAAAATTACTCTTTTTCATTTGAATTCAAATTTTTTTTTTCAACAATTGCCCAATAGGGTGCTTATTTTATAAAAAATCGTACTTTTTTGAGTTAAATACTGTTAAATAGTCCTGTTATTTGCGATTTGTTTTGTACCTTTAGGTCATAAAATCAAATACTTATGGAATACAAACAACAGCTATTTACAAAAACGTAAAGCTTATTGTATTCATAATATTTTTAGGCTTTACGTTTTATTTAATAATCATTAAATCAAATGTCATGAAAGCCACAAACCTACCAAAATCCGATTTGACGCAGTACAGTATGCTGTTTTTATTAATGGGACTGGTCGCTGCACTTTTGACTGTTCATTTAGGTCTGGAAACCAAAACCTATTATCAACCGGCATCCGATGTTATCAAACAAGCTGTGTATGATGGTAATGAAGAGGTGGATATTCCGGATACTAAAATTGAAATACAACCTGTAAAATCTATCAAACCGGTTGCTCCCGAACCTGTATTGGAACACATTGAAATTGTTGCCGATGACAAGGATATTGAGGAATCGGTCATTGAAAGCAATGAAACAGATGAATCTGAAGCGGTTGTTGTAAAAGATATTCCACAAATTAACACAATTGAAGAAGCAGAAATTGAAGAAGATGTCGTGGAAGATGTGCCTTTTTTTATCATTGAAAAAGTGCCTGTTTATCCGGGATGCACCGGAAATAATGAGGAGTTAAAAAAATGTATGCAACAAAAAATAAAAGCATATGTCGCCCATAATTTTAATGCAGATCTTGCACAAGATCTAGGTTTATCTCCCGGTATCAAACGAATTTTTGTCATGTTTGTCATTGATAAAAACGGGACTATTACAGGTGTTCAATCAAGGGCGCCTCATAAAAGTTTACAAAAAGAAGCCGAAAGGGTAGTAAAATCTTTACCCAAAATGAAACCCGGTGAACAAAGAGGCAGACCCGTGGGTGTCCGCTACAGTTTACCGATTGTGTTTAAAGTTTTATAAAGCTTTCCAAAATTTGTAAAAATGGGTATATTGTAGTTCTTTTCATTAAATCATGGTCTGGAGTGGAGATTTTTTTGTACTTTTAATTCCTAATTTTAACAATTATATCATGAAAAATAGGCTTTTTGGACTGCTGTTATTACTGTTATTAAGTGCTTGTGGATTGGAATCTCCCTATTCATTACCTGAAAAATTACCGGTAAATCCGGAATTATCCGGTGTGTGGCAAGAAAAACAAGATGGAAAATCAATGTTGATTATTACGCCCAAAAATAAGACACGCTATAACTTGGAAGTTATCTTGGATAAAACCAAAAAAGACGGGAAAAATTCTCAATCGGAGTTTTTTGAAACTCAAATTGGAAATTATAAAATTGTCAATCTTATTGATCAAGATAAAGATGGAAAACAAAAAAATTTATTTTGTACATATACTTTAGAACCCGATATTCTCGTATTTAGATTGGTCAATGAGCCGCAGGATAGTATTCAATTGGATTCTCCTGAAATGTTGTTGCAATATTTTAAAAATCACATAGACGATGCCGGTTTTTTTGATGAACCGGTGACTATGATCAGACAAAAGTAATCAAGTATGCGTACTGTTTTTATCGGATTTCTTTTTTTAAATCTCTTCTTTTCCTGTAATTCTAATGAAGTTGCATTGGAATACAGAACTGATTTTACACCCTCTGAACAAGAGATCATCGCCCAATCCAAAAAAATTATTGAGGATTGTTATTTTGCTACATGTATATCAGTAGATCGTGAGGGGCAGCCTCGTGCTAGGATTATGGAACCTTTTAGCCCTGATCCGGATTTTACTATCTGGATGGCGACCAATCCCAAAAGCAGAAAGGTGGGACAAATAGAGCATAATGCGAAAACCACCCTTCATTATTTTGACAAAAAAACTTTGAGCTACGTGTCTTTATATGGTCGTGCCTATATCGTTAATGATTCGTTAACGAAGGCTAATAAATGGAAAGACGGCTGGGAAAAATTTTATAAAAACCGGGATAAGGCTTATTTGTTGATTCAATTTATTCCGAATACTTTGGAAATGATTAGTATTACCCGGGGCTATACCGGTGATGCACAAACTTGGCAACCGCATCAAGTCATACTCAGAGAATAAAAAACCTTAGAAAAAAAGAAGCTTCCATTTTTCTAAGGTTTGATTGGTTAGATT
>CAYNFJ010000013.1:0-27690 GCA_964396505.1 uncultured Polaribacter sp.
CTTTTTGCCTTTGCCCCAGCCCGCCATTCAGTCGTTGCCATCGCTTTTTTTGATTGGGGTTTAGGCTTCTGTTGAAAACAGGCATTAAAGCAATAATATCTTATTTAATATCGCACACATTACTCCAAAACCCTTAACTCTCAATTACTGAAGCAATCTTTTGCTATTTGTAGCTAAGTTGTTGTAAAACCACTCCTGTAAAAATCCTACCCTGAGCTTGTGGAATGGGTGGCTTTTTGTGTTGTTTACTCTTGTGTGCCACCACGCCCAAACGTGGCAGTAGCAGGGGTTAATTAAAACATTACTCATTCAACCTTATATGATGTGATTCTAATATGTTTTTATAATCTTTCATTGAATAAGGACCATCCAAGCTATCGGTAGATTTGTGATAAAGCCAAAATGATTCACTATATTTTAATTGGTTTACGTAATTTCTATTTAAATTAATTATGGAATCAATTATTTTACTATTTGGTGGTTCGTATTTATTTGGGTTACAATAATCTCTTAAGAAATTTTCATTAATGATTTGAGAAAATACTATTGTTTTATCATCATTATAGACTAATGATATATTTGGAAATAATAAGAACTCATTTTTATATAAAACATAATTAAGTTGTTTTCCTTCATTTACAAATGTCATGTTTTTAACCAATTTTTGTGTGTTATCAAAACCACTGCAATTGAATAAAAATAATACTATTAATACTATGAAACTTTTTTTCATTGTTCTAAAATTTTGGTGATATATAAATATTTGGTGGTGTAATATAATTAACAGTTTTATAGCCTATAAATTGTATATCAAAAGCTCTTCCAAAACCTGCATAAGATTTTCCTAATATGGTTGCTAGATTTCTTAAAGCACGTCCTTGATGCATTTCAAAACCATAATTATCTGTAAATATCTTAAACTGATTATTTCCTTTATACTCTAAAGTTAAGTTTCCGAAAACCCTACCTGTCCGCGATTTATATAAAGTTTGTATGCTTCTTATATCACCTATTTTCCACTTATTCGGATTTACAAAATGTAAATCTACAGATTCTGCATTTACATTTACTGTCATTCCGTCTCCTATTCTATACCAATTGTTTGCTTCTTTTACTGACATTATACCATTACCATCTAAATCCCATGCAGTCATCGATTGATCTGCACCCCATTTTGCTTCCAATTTATCAATATCAAAATAAGAATCACCACCACCGTGACTTTCACTACTACTAAAAGAATAATCGAATGTACTTTTTGTATAAGTAGCCTCCCCACTCCAAAAATCAACCCCTATTTTCCTAACTCTAATTTATTAGAAGTAGAATCAGGAGTTAAATATATCTCTTTTCCTTGAACGCTGTTGCGAGGTCAGGAACTTCGCAGAGCGTGTATTTTGCAGATCCGATAATTTGTACAGCGAAAGTAGGTAATTATCGTTGGATAAAAAAATGGATTTAATACACATCATAAAAAGGCTTGTTTATTAATAAAACAAGCCTTATAAAATTATAGAAAAGTATTCATTATTCCACAACAGCACACAAGGCTCTATTATACTCATAATTCATTCGGGCAATATTGAGTATATCTACTTCTTGTGGGCAAACCATAGCACAAGCACCGGTATGGGTACAGCTACCAAAACCTTGTTCGTCATGTGCATTGACCATCCAAATTATCCGGTCGGCTCTTTCTACTTGTCCTTGTGGTAATTTGGCTAGATGTGAAATTTTAGCCGACATAAATAAGGCAGCAGAAGAATTTTTGCACGTAGCTATACAAGCCCCACAACCTATACAAGCGGCACTATCAAAAGCACTCTCGGCAATATCGTGATGAATTGGAATTGAATTGGCTTCGGGTGCCATTCCTGTAAAGGAAGATATATAACCTCCGGCTTGAATTATTTTATCCATAGCACTACGGTCAACTTTCAAATCACGGATAACAGGAAAGGCTTTTGCTCTAAAAGGTTCTATAAAAATAGTTTCGCCATCTTTAAACGAACGCATATGTGTCTGGCAAGTAGTGTAATGAAGTTCGTGGCCATGAGCCTGTCCGTTTATCACCAGCGAGCATTGCCCGCAAATACCTTCCCGACAGTCATGGTCAAATTCTACTGTGCGTTCTCCTTGTGTTGCCAAGTCTTCATTCAATACATCCAACATTTCTAAAAAGGACATATCGGGACTGATATCAGACACTTTATAGGTTACTAACTTTCCTTTGGATTTGGCATTGTCTTGTCGCCATATTTTTAAAGTAAATTTCATGATTGTGGTTTATTAGCCATAAGACAATAAGCAATAATTTACTTGCTTATTGATTTAATAAAGGCGTTTAACATCTTGTTTTCTTCTGTAATTAAACTGATTATATTGTTGTATTTATTTTGACTAATTAAATCTAACTCCTTAGAGATTATGATTTGAGTTTCTAATTCTAAAAGAGAACCTCGTGCTATCTTAAGAAATTGGATATAATTTTGTGTATAATTTCTTCCATATCCTTCAGCAATATTTGATGGGATCGAGATTGAAGCTCTTTTCATCTGGCTTTGTAGACCATAAATTTCATCTTTTGGAAAATCAGCACATAAAAGATAGATTTCTTTGACAATAACAATTCCCTTCTGCCAAATTAATAAATCTTTATATGATTTTATTCCGTTCATTTTCTATTATATTTTTCTCTATTGCCCATTGCCTATTGCCCATTGCCCATTGCCTATTGCCCATTGCCCATTGCCTATTGCCCATTGCCTATTTATAAGACCGTGTTTTAACTTCTATATCGTTGAATTCCAAGGCTTCTTTATGCAATTTCCATTCTTTACCTCCAAGCCATTCCCAAGCGGCAGAATACATATAATTTTTATCATCCCTGACTGCTTCTCCATCTTCGGTTTGGTATTCTTCCCTGAAATGTGCTCCACAACTTTCGTTTCTATTCAATGCATCTACGGCCATCAATTCGGCTATTTCTAGATAATCGGCTAGACGCCCTGCTTTTTCTAACTCTGAATTCATTCCATCGGCATTGCCCGGTACTGCCACATTTGACCAAAATTCATCGCGTAATTTTCGTATTTCTGCTATTGCCCATTTTAGTCCTTTTTCATTACGTGACATCGCTACTTCTTTAAACATAATTTTACCCAATCGCCGGTGTATTTTATCAACGGGCATCGTTCCTTTAATTGCGAGTATTCTATCCAATTGTTCTTTCACGGCTTTTTCTGCGGCATCAAATTCCGGTGTATCGGTTGGAATCTTTCCGGTTCTAATGTCATTGGATAAATAATTAGAAATGGTATTGGGCAATACAAAATTACCATCTACCGAGGCTTGTAATAGCGAATTAGCCCCCAGTCTATTGGCTCCGTGATCGGCAAAATTGGCTTCGCCTACGGCATATAATCCGGGAATAGTGGTTCCTAATTCATAATCAACCCATAACCCTCCCATAGAAAAGTGAGCTGCCGGCGATATTTTCATCGGCTCTTTATAGGCATCAATACCGGTAATTTTTTTATACATGGTAAACAGATTCCCATATCTTTCTCTAATGGTGTCTATTCCATAATTGGCTATTGCCGTTTTAAAATCTAAATAGACAGCATTCTTTAAGGGTCCTACGCCATGACCGGCATCCATACGTTCTTTGGCTGCTCTGGAAGCCACATCACGAGGTACTAAATTTCCAAACGCCGGATAGCGACGTTCTAAATAGTAATCTCTGTCTTCTTCGGGAATGTCTCCGGGTTTTCGGTCGTCATCTTTCTTTTTTGGAACCCATATTCGACCATCATTACGTAGTGATTCGGACATCAATGTCAATTTGGATTGATGTTCTCCGGCTTGAGGTAATGCAGTAGGATGGATTTGAGTCCAAGATGGATTGGCAAAATAAGCCCCTTTCTTATGGGCACGCCACGTAGCCGAACCATTGGAATTCATAGCCAAGGTTGATAAATAAAATATTTTTCCAAATCCACCGGTTCCTAATACCACGGCGTGAGCCGAATGACGTTCTATCTTACCGGTTACCAAATCGCGAACAATTACGCCCCGAGCTTTACCGTCAATGATGACAAAGTCCAATACTTCATGCCGTTTGTATTCGGTCAGATTTCCGGCTTTCACTTGCTTCATCAAAGCTTGATACGTAGCCATTAATAATTGTTGTCCGGTTTGTCCTCGCGCATAAAATGTCCGTGAGACCAACACGCCACCAAAAGAACGATTACTCAAATAACCGCTGTATTCACGACCAAAGGGAACCCCCTGAGCAGTCATATGATCTATTAAATCGACAGAAAGTTGAGCCATTCTATACACATTGGCTTCACGGGATCGATAATCGCCACCTTTAATGGTGTCATAAAACATCCGATACACATTATCGCCATCATTTTTATAATTTTTAGCAGCATTCACCCCACCTTGTGCTGCAACAGAATGCGCGCGTCTGGCTGAATCTTGAAAATAAAAATTCTTTACATTGTAGCCTAACTCAGCCAACGAAGCCGCAGCGCCACCTCCTGAGAGTCCACTACCCACTACGATAATGTCTATTTTCTTTCGATTGGCCGGATTGACAATATTAGTGTGATTTAAATAATTTTGCCATTTATCTTTAAGAGGTCCTTTCGGAATTTTTGCGTTAAGAGCCATAATTTTTTTATTTAAAATAGATAATAATAGGAATGATGGCATACAATACAGCCATAACAATACCGAAACACATTGCAATATATTTGATAACTTTCATAATCGATGCGGGGTAGATGCCCAATGATTTATGCGCACTTTCTATCCCGTGAACCAAATGGAATCCCAAGGCAATAATACCGGCTTCATACAACAGGATAACCCATTCTTGTTTAAAAGTAGCAGTTACCAAATTGTATAAATCGTGTTCATTTCCCAACACCTTGTATTGCAACCAAAATTGTCCCATATGAATAACGAGAAAGATGCCAATAATACTTCCTAGAATTCCCATATTACGGGAATACCAAGTGCTGGTTGAATAATCGCTCACGGCATATTTGTCGCCAGTAAGTTTGTTGTTATGAAGTGTTATTAACAACGCATCAATCACGTGTGCTGCTATAGAAATATACAGTATATACGCTACCAATGTAATAGGCCAAAAATGCACTAAAAAATGAGAATAGGCGTTGTACATATCGTGTTGATTGGCTACATTATTCCAAAATTCTATTGGAAAGAAAGCATCCGGAATAATGAGTATTAAATTTCCAATGAGATGAATGATGAGGAAAAAAGCGATAAAAAGTCCGGTTGCCGCCATTAAATTTTTACGCCCAACCGATGTTTTGAATAATCCTTTTGTAAATGCCATAAGGCTTGTCTTTTTTAATTTAACTTCACAAAAGTACCACGTGATATCAGGCTCAAATATGATTTTTATCAGAATTTTATAAATTCTTTTTTAATACAAATTATTTATAATGAGTCTAAATTAGACCCTATTATAAAAAAAAAACGGTGTGCAACATTACAAAATTGTACATTTGTGCTTTTATTTAATAAAATCAATAAAAATGAGTGGATATTTTTCTTCGTCTGTCGGTAGGAAGTTTTTTATGGCTTTGACCGGCTTATTTTTAGTGTTCTTCTTGTTAGTACACTTAATCGCAAACTTAACCTTATTTATGGGCCCCGATAGTTTCAATGCTACGGCAGAATTTATGGGAACCAATCCCGTAATTCAGGTGATGCAGCCCATTTTAGCCTTGGGGTTTATCGCGCACATTATTACCGGTATTATTTTGGAGCTTAAAAACAGAAGTTCCAGACCTGTTTCTTATACCAAAAATAACGTGGCGGCTAATTCCAGTTGGATGTCTAGAAACATGATTGTCACCGGCATCATGATTTTTGCATTTTTAGTATTACACCTTATCAACTATTTTATTCCGATTAAGACAACCCACGTGGAAAATCACTATGAACTAGTGGTCGGATTATTTAAAAATCCTTTGTATGCAGGTGTGTATATTCTTGCCTTTGTATTCTTAGGATTACATCTTATGCACGGTTTTCAATCGTCTTTGACAACAACCGGTATTCGTCGTGACAAATACCAAAATTGTATCAAAACATTGGGAACTATTTATAGTTTGGTAGTGGCATTAGGTTTTATCGCTATTGCCGTTTGGTTTCACTTTGCTTAATTCAATTTGATTATGACAACATTACAATCTAAAGTTCCACAAGGTCCTATTAAAGACAAATGGACAAATCATAAAAACAATATCAACCTGGTAAATCCGGCTAACAAACGAAATATAGATATTATCGTAATAGGTACAGGTTTGGCCGGTGGTTCGGCAGCGGCTACATTAGCCGAGTTGGGCTATAATGTAAAAGCCTTTGCTTACCAAGACTCTCCTCGTAGGGCACACTCTATTGCCGCTCAGGGAGGTATCAATGCTTCTAAAAATTATATGGGCGATGGCGATTCTGATTACCGTTTATTTTACGATACGGTAAAAGGAGGTGACTACCGTTCTCGTGAGGCAAACGTATATCGATTAGCTGAAGTATCCGGAAATATCATTGACCAATGTGTCGCACAAGGAGTTCCTTTTGCCAGAGATTACGGTGGATTATTGGATAATCGTTCTTTTGGGGGCGTGCTCGTATCCCGTACATTCTACGCCAAAGGACAAACCGGACAGCAACTCTTACTGGGAGCGTATTCAGCGATGAACAGGCAGATTGCCAAAGGAAAAATCACGATGTATAACCGGCACGAAATGTTAGATGTCGTTATTGTAGATGGTAAAGCCCGTGGTATTATTGCCCGTAACCTGATTACCGGAGAAATATCCAGACATTCCGCTCACGCCGTAGTGATTGCATCGGGTGGTTATGGTAATGTATATTTCTTATCGACTAATGCAATGGGATCCAATGCAACTGCCGCATGGAAAATACACAAAAAAGGAGCCTATTTTGCCAATCCTTGTTTTACGCAGATTCACCCAACTTGTATTCCCAGAAGTGGGGATTATCAGTCTAAACTGACCCTGATGTCCGAATCCTTGCGTAATGACGGACGTATTTGGGTGCCAAAAAATATTGAAGATGCCAAAGCCATTCAAGAAGGGAAATTAAAGCCCACCGAAATACCCGAAGAAAACAGAGATTATTATTTGGAAAGAAGGTATCCGGCTTTTGGAAACTTGGTTCCTCGTGATGTAGCCTCTCGTGCTGCCAAGGAACGTTGCGATGCCGGTTATGGTGTCAATAAAACAGGTGAAGCGGTTTACTTAGATTTTGCAACCGCCATAGAACGCTACGGTAAGGAACAAGCCCATATTCAAGGCATTCACAATCCTAGCAAAGAGAAAATAAGAGAACTGGGCGAAGCTATTATTGAAGCAAAATATGGCAATCTTTTCCAGATGTATGAAAAGATAGTAGATGAAAATCCATACAAAACTCCGATGATGATTTATCCGGCAACGCATTATACAATGGGTGGTATTTGGGTAGATTACAACTTGATGACCACAGTGCCCGGTCTATACGCTATTGGAGAAGCCAATTTCTCTGACCACGGAGCAAATCGTTTGGGAGCTTCTGCTTTAATGCAAGGACTTGCCGATGGTTATTTTGTATTACCATATACTATTGGCGATTATTTGGCACACGAAATTAGAACCGGAGCTATCCCAACAGATACACCCGAGTTTGACGAAGCTGAAAAAGCAGTAAAAGAGCGCATCGATTTCTTTATAAACAATAAAGGAACCCATTCGGTAGATTATTTCCACAAAAAGTTAGGAAAAGTAATGTGGGAAAAAGTAGGAATGGCACGTAATGTAAAAGGATTGGAAGAGGCGATTAAAGAAATACAAGAGATACGCGAAGATTTCTGGAAAAATGTGAAAGTTCCGGGTAGTGCCTCTGAATTCAATCAAGAATTGGAAAAAGCAGGTCGAGTTGCCGATTTTCTGGAATTAGGTGAATTATTTGCCAAAGATGCATTGAATAGAAATGAGTCTTGTGGCGGACATTTCCGTGAAGATTATCAAACAGATGAAGGCGAAGCGCTTCGTGATGATAAAAACTACAGTTATGTAGCAGCGTGGGAATACACCGGTAAACCCAGTGAAGCCATATTGCACAAAGAGCAATTGGAATTTAAAGATATAGAAGTAAAAACAAGAAGTTATAAATAGGCAAATTATGAATCTTACACTTAAAATATGGCGTCAAAAATCGCCTGAAGATAAAGGTCAAATAGTAGAATACAAAGTACAAGATATCTCTGAACATATGTCATTTTTGGAAATGTTAGATGTACTCAATGAACAACTTGTCGATAAAGGAGAAGAACCGGTTGCCTTTGACCACGACTGTCGTGAGGGTATTTGCGGTATGTGTTCTTTACACATCAACGGTGAAGCTCACGGACCGGATAGATTGATAACTACATGTCAACTACATATGCGCACCTTTAAAGACGGTGATACCATCTTTATTGAACCTTTCCGTTCCAAAGCCTTTCCTATTATCAAAGATTTGGTTGTAGATCGTTCGGCATTAGACCGGATACAACAAGCCGGAGGTTTTATATCTGTGAACACTTCTGGAAATACGCAAGATGCCAATGCTATTCCTATTGCCAAAGCCGCCGCTGACGAATCTATGGATGCTGCGACCTGTATAGGATGTGGGGCTTGTGTTGCCAGTTGTAAAAACGCCTCGGCTATGCTGTTTATGTCAGCTAAAGTATCGCAATACGCATTGCTGCCTCAAGGTAGGATAGAAGCTGCCGACAGGGTGACCAATATGATTAAACAAATGGATAAAGAAGGTTTTGGTAACTGTACCAATACCGGTGCTTGTGAAGTAGAATGTCCTAAGGGAATTTCTTTAAATAATATAGCCCGATTGAATAGGGAATATTTAAAAGCGAGTATCTAATTGACTTAATACTATAAAAAGCCTCTTAATTTTTTAAGAGGCTTTTTTATTTTATATCTTTCAATAGTATTGTACAGGCTTAATAATGGGCGTCTTCCGGGTATTTTTTCATAAACTCTTCGGCTTTGTTTACCATATAGAGGCTTCCTACAAAAAATGGTACGCGCTGGTGTAATTCGGTAGGTTCAATATCCATAATACGTCTATAGCCATCAGTGGCTTTTCCTCCGGCTTGTTCGGCTAAAAAAGACATTGGATTACATTCGTACAACAAGCGTAGCTTTCCTTTAGGCGCCTTGGAACTGGTGGGATAAATATAAATGCCCCCTTTGATCATATTTCTGTGAAAATCGGAGACCAATGAACCAATATACCGGGAGGTGTACGGACGATTGCCTTCTTCTTTCTGACAATATTTGAGATAATCTTTTACCCCTTGCGGAAAATGTACATAATTTCCTTCATTGATAGAGTAAATTTTTCCTTCTACCGGGTATTTCATATTCGGATGGGATAAATACCAGGTTCCCAAAGCAGGATTTAACGTAAACCCATTCACTCCATGACCGGTTGTATAAACTAACATAGTTGAAGTTCCGTAAATAACATAACCTGCAGCGACCTGCTCGCTCCCTTTTTGAAGAAAATCTTCTTTAGTTACCGGTGATCCAACCGGAGAAATGCGTCTATAGATAGAAAATATAGTCCCAACAGATACATTGACATCTATATTGGAAGAACCATCCAGCGGGTCGGTCAGTACGACATATTTGTTATCATGTCCGCCATCTTTATCACTGATAACGACAAAATCATCTTCTTCCTCACTAGCTACACCACAAGCAATATCCCGTTTTTTAAGAATATGCATAAAAACGTCATTGGCAAAAATATCCAATTTTTGTTGCGTTTCGCCCTGTACATTCGTAACCCCGGAAGCTCCTAATATATCGACTAAACCGGCTTTATTGACCTCATGATTTACTAACTTTGCCGCTAATTTAATCGAATTTAATAAACGCGATAATTCGCCTTCTGAATATCTAAACTGGCTTTGATGTTCAATAATAAACTCTCCTAATGTTTTTAATCGGTGTCCCATATTAACTAGTGTTTTTATATAAATAAACTGTAAATTTGCCGTATATAATTAATACATGAAGGTCTATAAATTTGGAGGTGCATCCATTAAAGATAGCACGAGTGTTCGTAATCTTGCAAAGATACTAAAATCTGAAAGCTCTCAAAAATTAGTCATTGTTATTTCCGCTATGGGTAAAATGACCAACGCTTTTGAGCAAATTGTTGCGCATTATCAATCCAATAGTGATCAATTAGAAACGGCTATGTCCTATGTGCAAGATTTCCATCTCAATATGATTAAGGAATTATTTCCTGAAAATCATGTGGTTAAAAATGAAATAGAAGAATTATTCTTAGAAATACACCAATTTATACTCGTTAATAAACAAACCGATTACGATTATGTATATGACCAAATCGTGAGTTATGGTGAGTTGTTGTCAACCAAGATTATAAGTCATTTTTTAGCTTTTAAAGGCGTGGATACTACTTGGTTGGATGCGCGTGCTATAGTAATTACGGACACCAATTACCGGAATGCCAATATCGATTGGCAACAGACTTGTCAAAACATCCAACATTCTATTCAAGATGACACTGTATACATCACGCAAGGATTTATTGCCGGTTCTAAGCATGCTTCAACGACCACTTTGGGGCGTGAAGGTTCCGATTATTCTGCTGCCATCTTTAGCTATTGTTTGGGTGCTGAAAGTCTGAGTATTTGGAAAGATGTCCCCGGAGTGTACAACGCAGATCCCCGCTATTTTAAAAACCCAAAACTAATCAAGCAACTCTCTTATAGGGAAGTCTTGGAAATGGCTTTTTACGGGGCATCTGTCATTCACCCAAAAACGATAAAACCTTTGGAGAACAAAGGTATTCCGCTCTATGTACGTTCTTTTGCACATCCTGAAGATGAGGGAACTACCATAAAAAAAGGGATAGATCTGATTCCCAAAACAGCTTGCTATACAATCAAAAATAATCAAATATTGCTTTCGATTTCCGCTAGAGATTTTTCGTTTATCATCGAAAAAAATATCAGTATGATATTTGATCTATTTGCCCGATATAGAATAAAAGTCAACTTGATTCAAAATTCTGCCATTAGTTTTTCGGTTTGTATTGAAGATATGTATAATTCATTTGAAAGCCTGTTAAAAGAGTTACAAGATCTTTTTTACGTAACCTATAACAAGGAAGTTCAGTTGATAAGTATCCGGCATTTTACCCGTCGAGATATTGAAAAAATAAAGAAAGATTATTCAATATTATTATCACAACAAACTTCAAAAACGCTCCAGTTTATAGTAAAATAATTACAGGTGTTAGCACGATGTTGCAAGGGATAAATAAGGCATTTACCGTGTTTTTTTTTAACAAAAAAATAGGCATTTACAAAAAAAATTGTAATTTGCCACCAAATAACCAAATATTTAAACTTTATGAAAAAATTATTTTTTGTAGTTGCATTGGTGTTTACTAACACACTATTATTTGCACAAACTACTGTAAAAGGTAAGGTTACGGATGCCAACACCGGAGATCCCTTACCCGGAACGAACATTACAATTGTAGGAAAAAGCTTGGGGACTACCACAGATTTTGATGGTAATTATACCCTTTCAGTCAATGAAAATGCTCCTTTTACAATTGAAGCGTCCAGTATAGGATATCAATCTGTAAAATCTGAAGTAACTGCTAGTGGTCAAACCATTGACTTCAAGTTACAAGAATCTGCCGAAGCACTAGATGAAGTAGTTGTTTCTGCCTCACGTACTCCGGAACGCGTACGAGAATCTCCCGTAACCATTGAGCGTATTGATGCCAAAGTAATTCAAAGCACTTCTTCACCCTCTTTTTACGATGGTTTGGAAAACCTTAAAGGGGTTGATATCAATACGAGTTCTTTGACTTTTAAATCATTGAATACCAGAGGATTTGCAACCTTTTCAAATAACCGTTTTGTACAGTTAGTAGATGGAGTAGATAACACTTCGCCTGCCTTAAACTTTGTGTTGGGAAACCTAATTGGAATGAACGAATTGGATGTCAATTCTGTTGAAATATTACCCGGTGCTTCTTCTGCCCTTTATGGAGCCAACGCATTTAACGGTATTTTATTTATGACCAGTAAAGATCCGTTTAAATACACCGGTATCAGTTCTTATTTTAAAACCGGATTAACTATGCAAGAAGCTGCCGGAGACAATGCCTTTTATGATCTTGGAATTCGAGCTGCTTATAAATTTAACGATAAATTTGCTGCTAAAGCTAACTTTTCTTACCTAAAAGGAACCGATTGGTGGGCGGTGGATTATGATATGTATGACTCTAATGCCGTACCGGTAGGTGAGCCTGCAGCTATCTATCCTTATGAAAATAGAGGGCCCTATTTTGACGCATTGAATATTTATGGTGATGAGGTAGCTACCAATATCCACGATGTAGCCGTAGCAATGGAAGCCGGTGGATTATTACCCGCCGGAGCTAGTGCTGCTGTTCCCAATGACAAAGTTGGCCGTACCGGATACAAAGAAAAAGACTTAACAGATTATCGTGCCAGTAGTGTAAAAGCCGATGTAGCATTGCATTACAAACCTTGGGGCGATGATAAAGAATTTGTATTTAATTATCGTACCGGAAAAGGAAACACTATTTACCAAGGAGGAAGTCGTTATTACTTGAAAGATTTTATTATGAATCAAGCCAAATTGGAATTCCGTGGTAAAAACTTTTTCTTAAGAGGATATATGACTACCGAAGATGCCGGAAGTTCATACGACATGCGTTTTGCGGGTATTAATATGAATAAAGTAGGGGCTGCTCAATGGTTTGGTACTTATGTGGGCGCTTATTTACAAAGTATAGGCAGTGGATATACATCAGCCGAATCTCACGCACGTGCAAGATATTATGCAGATTCCAACCTGACACCTCAACCAGGAAGCGATGACTTTAATACCTTATTTAAAACTGTAGTAAATGATCCTGATTTAAAAACGGGAGCTAAATTTGTGGACAATTCCAAAGTACACCATGTAGATGCCAATTATAATTTTTCTGAAATGATCAATGAATGGGCTGATCTACAATTAGGAGGATCTTATAGAAAGTACACCCTTAATTCGGATGGTACTATATTTACCGATTATGACGGTTCTATTACTTACAGTGAATACGGTGCTTATATGCAATTATCTAAGAAATTTGCAGATGACCGTTTGAAGTTTACGGGTTCAGCACGTTATGACAAAGCTCAAAACTTTAAAGGAAACGTATCACCTCGTTTGGCATTGGTTTATTCTGCCGGAGAAAAAAGAAATCATAACTTTAGAGCTTCTTATCAAACCGGTTTTAGAAATCCGACGACTCAAGACCAGTATATTGGTTTGGATTTAGGCGCTGCTATTTTGGTTGGTTCGGCACCTGATAACTTAGACAGATATACCAGTAATCCTATTGCTATCAGTGGAACTAGTCAATTTTTGGTCAATACTTTTGGTGCAGGAGGTTTAGGTACCGATGTGCAATTATCCGGAAGAAGAGCCTATGACAATGCTTTTACTTTGAGTTCAGTGCTAGCAGGTTCTCCTAAAAAAGCAAATGTTGAATATGTGCAGCCTGAGCGTATTACTGCTTATGAGGTAGGGTATCGTGGTAAGGTTTCTGTATTAAACATTGATTTGAATGCCTATTACAATCAATATGAAGGTTTTATTGCTACCAAAACGGTAATTGTTCCCAATTTTGGAGATGTAGATACGTTAACCGATCCGGCATCAAACCCGGCCGATCTTACCAATGTCCCGGGAGTAGGGCCTGTTCCGAATGCTAAGTTAGCCTTAAATAATGGAGATTATACGCCGTTCCAAGTATATACAAACTCCACAGCAGATATCTCTTCTTACGGAGCCAGTATCGGTTTATCAACTCACGTCAATAAATTTGATATCGGCTTGAATTATACCTATGCAAAATTTAATTTTGATCAAGCTACCGACCCGGATTATGAAGCCGGATTCAACACGCCGGAGCATAAAGTCAAATTTAGTTTTGGAAGTAAGAATATTTTTGACAACTTAGGATTTAAAGTGAATTACCGTTATAATACAGAGTATCTATGGCAACAGACATTTGCTGATGCTATGATTCCTGCTAATTCGGTGGTTGATGCTCAAATCAGTTATAAAGTGCCTCAGTTTAAATCATTGTTTAAAGTAGGAGGATCCAATATAGGAGGAAATGAGTACAGAAGTGCACCGGGTGTTGGGAATATAGGTTCTCAATACTTTGTATCTTGGACTATTAACCCTTAATACGTTAGCTATTCCAATTCTTTTCATTAAGAATGCTACAACTTTGAAGAGCGCATCTATTTTTAGATGCGCTTTTTTTCTATTACGTATTGGTATTTAAAACAAAAAAACTATCTTTGCAACTTTGAAAAAAGCCTCTATTTTTAGCAGGTAAAACAATAAATTAGTAAATATTATATATATGGCTCAAGTGACAGGAAAAATCGCTCAAATTATTGGTCCCGTGATAGATGTATCTTTTGAATCAGGGGTTACACTGCCCAAGATTTTTGATTCGTTGGAAATTACCCGTGATAATGGTGCAGTTTTAGTATTGGAAGTGCAACAACATACCGGAGAGAATACGGTACGTTGTATTGCAATGGACTCTACCGATGGTTTAAGCCGCGGACATGAAGTGGTAGCGACCGGTGCTCCTATTCAAATGCCGGTAGGTAAAAATATCTTTGGACGTTTATTTAATGTAAATGGTGACCCAATTGATGGTCTTAAAGAATTACCTAAAAAAGGAGAGAACGGATTACCCATTCACAGACATGCTCCTAAATTTGAAGATTTATCGACCAGTACAGAAGTACTTTATACCGGAATTAAGGTAATTGACTTAATTGAGCCTTATGCAAAAGGTGGAAAAATTGGTCTTTTTGGAGGAGCCGGTGTGGGTAAAACCGTATTGATTCAAGAGCTTATTAATAATATTGCTAAGGGGCACGGAGGATTATCTGTTTTTGCCGGTGTAGGAGAACGAACCCGTGAAGGAAATGATTTGCTTCGTGAGATGTTAGAATCCGGTATTATCAAATACGGTGATGCTTTTATGGAATCTATGGAAAAAGGCGGATGGGATTTGGACAAAGTAGATATGGAAGCTATTAAAGAATCTAAACTTTCCTTTGTATTTGGACAAATGAACGAACCTCCGGGAGCTCGTGCACGTGTTGCCTTATCCGGATTGACTATTGCTGAATATTTCCGTGATGGTGCCGGTGACGGACAAGGAAAAGATGTCTTGTTCTTTATCGATAATATCTTTAGATTTACACAAGCCGGTTCTGAGGTATCTGCCCTATTAGGTCGTATGCCTTCTGCCGTGGGATACCAACCTACTTTGGCTTCTGAAATGGGTGAAATGCAAGAGCGTATTACTTCTACCAAAAAAGGTTCTATTACTTCTGTGCAAGCCGTTTATGTACCTGCAGATGACTTGACAGACCCTGCTCCCGCAACAACTTTTGCGCATTTGGATGCGACTACAGTATTATCTCGTAAAATCGCCGAGTTGGGTATCTACCCTGCAGTGGATCCTTTGGATTCTACTTCTCGTATTCTCACTCCAGAAATTTTAGGTGAGGAGCATTACAATACTGCTCAACGGGTTATTGAATTATTACAACGTTATAAAGAATTGCAAGATATTATTGCTATTTTGGGAATGGAAGAATTGAGTGAAGATGATAAATTGGTGGTACACCGCGCACGTCGTGTACAACGTTTCTTATCACAACCTTTCCACGTGGCAGAACAATTTACCGGAATACCGGGTGTTTTAGTAGATATCAAAGATACCATTAAAGGATTCAATATGATTATGGATGGTGAATTAGATAAATATCCTGAGGCTGCTTTTAACCTACGTGGCTCAATTGATGATGCTATTGAAGTAGGAGAAAAAATGTTGGCTGAAGCCTAATACTAAATTTTGTTGCAATGTTTTTAGAAATTATCACACCCGAAGCCAGTATTTTACAATCAGAGGTAACTTCTGTGGCTGTTCCGGGCATTAACGGTTCGTTTCAAATGCTTGAAAATCACGCCCCAATTGTTTCTTTATTAGATAAGGGAGTGATTTCTATCAAAGGAGATGCCATAGAAATTGTACAACCTTATATCAAGCAGTTTAAAAGACCCAATGATACAGAATTTCAATTGGAAATTAAAGGAGGTACCATTGAAATGAATTCCAATAAGATTATTATTTTGGTAGATTAAATACCACTTATATTTAACAAAAAATACCTGCTTATAAAATAAGCAGGTTTTTTTGTGTTAAGAATGAAATTTTATTTCTTTCCATTTACTATTTGATCAGCAAGGACTACAGCGTTGTAGGCATTGACAATTCGACCGGAAACAGATAAAGAATCAAAGTCTCTCATCTCGGGTTGTGCCCCTCTTTCTGCCGGCATCTTAACGATTTGATGCATAGCGATACCGGAATCCATCAAAATATTTTTTACTTGAGAAGCGGTTAAGGACGGGTAATAAGAACGTACCAAAGCGGCTACTCCGGCTACCTCAGGTGATGCCATAGAAGTTCCGGAAATTGACTGATAATTGTTTTTAGGGAATGTGGCATAGATGTTTTTACCCGGTGCAAAAATATCTACATTGTACACGCCGTAATTTGAAAAACTGGCATTGATATTTTTATCAAAATGACGTGTCATAGCACCTACGGTAATTACATTATCGGCAAATTCATTGATTTTGTCTTTAGAGTCATTCGGAAAATTATCTTCTACATCAATATCTTTGGCATCATTACCGGCAGCGTGTACCAATAATACATCTTTACTTTCAGCATATTTAATGGCATCATATACCCATTGGGCGTGTGGAGAATAGCTTTTACCAAAACTCATATTGATAACTTTCGCGCCATTATCTACCGCATAACGAATAGCGAGGGCTACATCTTTGTCATATTCATCACCATCGGGTACAGCACGTACAGACATTAATTTTACATTAGCAGCTACCCCGTTCATTCCAATACCGTTATTTCTTTCTGCACAGATAATTCCGGATACGTGTGTACCGTGAATTTCATCGTCTTTGGAACCCAACGTATAATTGTTACCATAATTGGTGTCGGTAATATCTTCCGGATTATCGCCGGTTACACGACCTTTAAAATCCAGATTGTACATCGTTTCCGCTTGGCTTTTAAAATATTTTACGCCTTCTTGTATGCCTTTTAGACTTTCTTCAACAGTGGCGCCGGAGGCTAGCATTTTTAGTAACATTCCTTTTGCTTGTGGATTGACAGAGGCATCGTTTAATGCGGTTAACTCATCTACCGTATATGTGTCTTTTCCAAGCGCTTTTTTTACAGCATCATCGGCTTTTTTAATTGTATTTAGGATTCCTTGATAAAATGCCATTTGACCGGCTGCTTCTTTTTGTTTGGAAACCACCTTCTCTTTCAATTTAGTGTAATAGGCAAATTCTTCTTTGTCTGCATCGGCTATATCACTTTCTGTTTTACCATCGTATTTAGGCGTCAATTTGGCAACGATACGGGTAATTTCCAATTGCTCCGGTGCCGGACTTCCCGGTTTTCCTCCTAGAAAATTCCAACCGTGAATATCATCTATATAACCATTGTTATCATCATCTTTCCCATTGTTGGGAATTTCATCTTCGTTAGTCCAAGCTACATTTTTTAAATCTTCATGTTCTATATCAATACCGGAATCTATTACAGCGACAATAATAGTATGAGGCGTTTTGTCTTTTAAAAATTCGTAGGCTTTATCTACGCTCATTCCGGGAACGGAATCGGTAAAAATATCCATATGCGGCCATTTGCGAATTTCTTCTTTGGTCATTTTGCCTTTTTTAGCAACTACATTGTCTGTTGCTATTTGCATAACATTTTCTTTTGGGGTTTGTGGAATCGCGGCACTTTTTACAGTCGTCGTTTTGACACTGACACAACTGGAAACCGATAAGATAACACCTAATCCGAGTACTAGTTTTGTAATATTCATTTTATTTGTATTAATTGATTAACTTATATTAGACTTATAATTATAATTATTGTTACATAGATTAATTAAAAACTTCATCAAAGCTATAGGTTTTATCCAATCGCACTCCTTTTTCAGTTTTTTTTACGGTACATAATTCGTGTACGGAATCGTGTTCCAAGAATAGAAAATAGTTTTCATCGGCAGCTTTGGATAAAAATTGCTCTTTCTCTTGCATCGTAAGCAGGGGTCTGGTATCGTAGCCCATTATATAGGGCAGTGGAATATGTCCCACTGTGGGTAATAAATCGGCCATAAAAACCAGTGTTTTATCTTGATATTTGATCTGCGGAATCATTTGTTTTTCGGTATGCCCATCGGGTAAAAAAATATCGAAACCCAATGCGCTGTTTTTGATAAAATCGGTATCGTTCAGTGCAATAAATTCCAATTGTCCGCTGCTCTCCATCGGATTGATATTTTCTTTTAAAAAGGAGGCTTTTTCTCTGGGATTAGGCTGTGTAGCCCATTGCCAATGGTTTTTGTTACTCCAAAATGTAGCGTTTTTAAAAGCCGGTTCATAAGCGGTATGTGCTTTATTCCATTGAATACTCCCTCCACAGTGGTCAAAGTGAAGATGTGTCAAAAAAACGTCGGTGATATCATCTCGGTGAAAACCGTGTTGCGCCAAGGAAGAATCCAAAGAAAAATTACCGTATAGATGAAAATAGCCAAAAAATTTATCAGATTGTTTATTTCCTATTCCGGTATCGATAAGTATCAATCTATCACCATCTTCAATCAGCATGCTTCGCATACTCATAGCAATCATATTATTGGCGTCTGCCGGATTGGTTCGTTGCCAAATAGATTTAGGAACCACTCCAAACATAGCGCCCCCATCTAGCTTAAAATTTCCGGTTTCAATAGGATATATTTTCATAAAAAGGATTCTTTGCTACAAAGTTGCACAAAAAAAAAATAAAACCCTGTTAATATTAATAAAAAACCACCCGAAAAAAAAGGGTGGTTTTGAGGCGTCAAGCGGATTCGAACCGCTGTACGTGCTTTTGCAGAGCACTGCCTAGCCACTCGGCCATGACGCCTTGTATAAAAAGGGATTGCAAATTTACTAAAAATATTTTTCTAACGAATTATTTTTTTCTTTTTTTAGTCATCACAACACTTACATCGGCTACATTGCCTCCTATGGGTGGGTTGATCTTGGCTACTTTGACCTTTGCTTTGGAAATAAGAGGTATTTCCAGTAATAATCTACTCAATATTCTATAGGTTACATGTTCCAAAAGAGCCGACCGGATGGCCATTTCTTCTTTTACAATTTTGTTAATCAACACATAATTTACCGTATCGTGTAATGCATCTGATAATGCCGATTTTTTCAAATCTGCTTGTACCTTTACATCCACGCTGTAGGCACTGCCAATTTTCCCCTCTTCTTCCAAGCATCCGTGATTGGCAAATAAACGTATATCAGTCAGTTTGATAATTCCCATATTCAGTATAATTTTCACAAAAGTATTGATTAATATTTATTATTTTACCTTAAATACGCAAATGTTTTCGTAACGAAAAGTCAAAATGCTGGTTAGTATTGAGGTAGTACAGTTTTGAGATATGCAAACATAGCATTAGTTATGGTGAGTATCGAAAAACGAGCATTTCCAATAATGACGTGTAGTTGGGTTTTGCAGTAGAAATACTTTTGCTGATTTAAGGTTTCAATGATTATTTAGTAGATCGTTTGGTAAGATTATATCCTAATCCTACCACAGGTGTTTTAAAAATAAACAATGAAGAAAAGGTGCAAATTGCTATTTATGATGTGTTGGGCAAACAATTGGTAAGGAACTCATTGGATAGTGGTTTAAACCAAGTGGATTTATCCTCATTTATCAGTGGTGTTTATTTTGTAAAAGTTCAATTGCTCAACAATCCGGTAGGAGGAGTGAAAACTTATAGAATTATAAAACAATAAATGGTAGTACCCTAACAGAAAAAAAGCCTTTGAAACTAGTTTTTAAAGGCTTTTTATATAATTCAATACGTTGGTTTTATCCTTTTCCAATTGCTCTTTAAGGGCTGTTATATTGGCAAACTTTAATTCATCACGTAAGCGCTTTAATACATAAACACGTATTTTTTTATCGTATAAATCTTTGTTGAGATTAAAATAATGCACCTCAATAGTTCGATGGGTACCATGTACCGTAGGTCGATAGCCTATATTCATCATTCCAAAATAATGCTTGCCGTCTATAAATGATTGAACGGCATATACACCTACTTTAGGAACGATTTTATTAGGATAGTCCAATACGATATTTGCCGTGTTAAAGCCAATTTTTCTACCCAATTGATTTCCTTTTACAACGGTTCCAAAAAGGCAAAAGTGATAGCCTAAATACGTATTTACTTTTTCAATTTCACCATCAATAAGTAATTGTCTGATCAATGAAGAACTTACTGTCACTCCATTAACAGTCAATGCCGGAAGGCGTTCAATATCAAATTCCAGTTCCTTGGCATACCGGGTTAAAGATTCAAAATCACCTTCTTTATCTTTACCAAAACGATGGTCGTAACCAACCAATAGTTTTTTCATAGCAAGTTCGCCAATCAGTTTATCTGTGATAAAATCATAGGCGGATTTATTGGCAAAAGATTGGGTAAACTCTTGGACAATTACATTTTGAATCCCTTTTTTTTTCAATAACTCCACCCGTTCATCAATGCTGTTAATCATTTTTAAGGGCTTATCAGGAGTTAAAATATGTGTAGGATGCGGAAAAAAAGTAAGTAAAATAGGCTCATAATCCAGTTTTTTGGCCTGAGCCAACAATTCGGCAATCATTTTTTGATGTCCCAAATGGACTCCGTCAAAGGTCCCCAGTGTTATGATTGATTTTCTACTACTCAAAAACTAATTGATTAAAAGATTGTGGCAAAAGTACATTTATTTTTAGTACAAAATAAAAGGCATCCTTATTAAAATAAAAGGACACCTTTATCAGTACTCGAGGTGGGAATCGAACCCACACGATATTGCTATCACTGGATTTTGAATCCAGCGCGTCTACCAATTCCGCCACTCGAGCATCATTTGTATGAACTTGGGTGGCAAAAATAATAATATTTTTGATAATATATGAGGTATATTTTATTATTTTTGCAACAGTTTAAAACAACTCAATCCATTTGCGATGTCATCAAAACTCTCGCCAAAGGTTTTCTCCTGTTCACAGAGTACCGTGTTGGCAAAAAAAATTGCAACCGAATTTAAAGTGCCGCTGGGAAAAGTAAGACTTCAAAATTTTAGTGATGGAGAATTTCAGCCGGCTTTTGAAGAATCGGTAAGAGGCCGGCGTATCTTTATTATAGGTTCCACAATGGCGCCAGCTGATAATCTAATGGAAATGTTACTGATGTTGGATGCTGCGAAACGGGCGTCTGCCCGACATATTACAGCGGTCATGCCCTATTTTGGCTGGGCGCGTCAAGATCGTAAAGACAAACCCAGAGTAGCTATAGGCGCTAAGATGATAGCCAATTTGTTGCAAAGCGCCGGAGCCACCCGAATTATGACCATGGATTTGCACGCCGATCAAATTCAAGGTTTTTTTGAAAAACCGGTCGATCATCTCTATGCTTCTACCATCTTTTTACCTTATATAAAGGAACTTAAATTGCCCAATCTAGTCATTGCTTCGCCCGATATGGGAGGTTCCAAACGCGCGTATGCATATTCTAAATTTTTGGAATGCGATGTGGTGATCTGTTACAAACAACGTGAAAAAGCGAATGTGATCAGTGTGATGGAATTAATTGGAGAAGTAAAAGGGAAACATGTCGTATTGGTAGATGATATGGTGGACACTGCGGGTACCCTGGTCAAAGCAGCCGATTTAATGATAGAACGGGGCGCATTAAGTGTTCGTGCAGTGGCAACTCATGCTATATTATCCGGTGATGCTCATAATAAAATCGAGCACTCAAAATTGACCGAATTGGTGGTGACAGATACAATTTCATTAAAAAGAGAAAACAATAAAATAAAAGTTGTATCTTGCGCCCCTTTATTTGCACACGTTATGGAGAAAGTGCATAGCAATGAATCCATAAGCGGGCAATTTTTAATGTAATGAATATTTTAATTTAATTTTATACATAAATGCAATCAATTACAATCAAAGGATCTAAAAGAGAAAGCGTAGGCAAGAAAGCGACAAAAGCACTACGTAATGCTGATAAGGTTCCATGCGTTTTATACGGTGGAGAACAGCCTATTCATTTTTCAGCAAATGAAATTTCATTCAAACCGTTGGTGTACACTCCAAACGTATATACTGCAACGATTGAATTAGATAATGGTGAATCGTACAATGCTATTATTCAAGACATCCAATTTCACCCGGTAAGCGACCGTATTCTTCATGTAGATTTTTACCAATTACACGATGATAAACCGGTTACGATGAATATTCCTGTAAAATTAGAAGGAATACCTGTAGGGGTTAAAAATGGTGGTGTGCTACGTTTCCCAAACAGAAAATTATCTATTACGGCATTGCCTAAAGATTTACCTGATTTTATCAATTTAAACATTGAAAAATTAAAAATCGGTGATAAACTATTGGTAGGTGAGGTTGAAACTGAAAAATTCAAGTTTAACCAAGCAGACAGTATGGTAATTGCTCAAGTACGTATGGCTAGAGCCGCTATTACAACTGCAGTAGATGATGATGAGGAAGAAGAAGGAGAAGAAACAGCTGCTTCTGAAGAATCTACTGAAAAGACAGAAGATTAATGACTCAAAAACTTCCGGTTAAAATAATCGGAAGTTTTTTTTAGTTTATATTGTGGCAAATAGTAAAATATTATATATTTGCATCCGCTTTTAGAAAGCAAGTTTAAATTTAGATTTTTATTTCTGAATTTAATCGGTACCTTAGCTCAGTTGGTAGAGCATCGGACTGAAAATCCGTGTGTCCGCAGTTCGAATCTGCGAGGTACCACAAAACAAAAGTCATCTCTTCATTGAGATGACTTTTTTAGTTTATCCTTAAATTGCGGAAAATTCAGCTTATTTATTTACATTTAATATAATTCCGTTGTCTTTACCCATCATATAGGTGGGCAATTGTCCATCCCATTTGTTGATCCATTCCAATTTGATGATTTTTGGATTGGCGTTAATGGCATTACCTTTAATTTGTAGGGCTTTGGCTTCTCCTTCGGCATATTGAATGGCAATATCTTTATCAATCTTAGATTGTAACAATTTTTCTTGTTTTTGCTTGGTAACTTCAATTAAACGCAACGCTTCCTGTTCTGCCAATTTTTTGTTATTGATGGCTTGTTCGTACTCTTTGTTATAATAAACTTCACGTATATCAATTTGATTGATACTAATTCGGTATGATTTTATTTCTTCTTTCATACGGTCTAAAACGTGGCTTTGTATTTCTTCACGCTTAATTGAATACACTTCAATGGGAGAATAATTGGAAACTGTCAAAGCTAAAGCCGATTTTAGTTTGGCTCTAATGACATTCTCTTCTAACCAATGATATCGTCCATTTTTACCGGTTTCATTGGTGACATTTTGGTAAATCCAACTGGCTTCTTCCGGAACAATACGCCAAAAAACACTTACGTCAAATCCCATTTTGATTCCGTCTTTAGTGGGCGCCCAAATAGCATCTGCATTGGCTTTTGCTCCTTCATTTTCAGCATCTGCACAAGTATATACCCATACGGTTTTATCCATCTTATATACATTGTCCCAAGGCGGGATTATATGCCAACCGGTCAATAATTCTTCAGAATCAACACCGGTGGGTGTTACTTTTACACCCACTTGTTGCGCATCTACTTTAACAATCAAACTGAAAACAGCAAAACCAATTAATCCAATAATAAGTGACAGGGAATAATGTGGAAACCGGTTCTGTATTTTTTGAAACTTACTGATATACCCGATAACACCATATACAATGGCTAATACAAATATCATTTTTAGTACAGACATAATAGATAAAAATTTAATTCGATTAATAAATTGAAACAAAGATACTGATTTCTAATCGTATGCTCAAAAAACGCGATTGTTAGTTTGTGTTGTAAGAGTACTTTCTTTGCTCACAATCCATAGAGTTCTTGGATAATTATCGGTTCATTTGCTAGACATACTGAATCACTTTATTTTTATAGTACTACAGTTTGTGTTCTTGTCTGATATTAAATGTTAAAAAATTGTTATCATTAAAGCAAAATGTTGTATTTTTACTGCCTAAAAACGCTACAGATTCTTAATATAGAAGAATGGCAAAAATGGTTTTTTCACATAAAGATGAATACTCACAAGAATTGTTATGGAAACAATTTACACAAGGGGATATGTCATCTTTCCGAAAAATTTATGAAACCAATTACCGGGATTTATACGACTACGGCTTGCGATATTTAACCGGAGATCAGGTAGAAGATTGTATTCAAAACCTATTTTTATATATTTTACAACATCAGAAATCTATCCGTAAAATAAAAAACGTAAAAGCCTATCTGTTTGTCAGTTTCCGGAATCGAATTCATAAACAAAATGAATCTAAAAGAATCTTTTTTGAACCCATTTCTAGCTTTGCCTCTGCCGATGATTCTTCTTATTACAAAGAATCCTTATTTTCAGAATTACGTAAATTAATACGTAAACTGAGCCCTCGAGAAAGTGAAATTATTCACCTCAAATACTATCAGGGTTTTAAAAATATGGAAATTGCCCATTCCTTGGGAATCGAATATCAAACGGTTAGAAATACGTTGGCTAAAGCTATCAAAAAATTAAAGAATTTTCCTTTATCTCAATAATTACAGTTTATTTCTTGTACTATCTAAAATTTAACACTTATTAGATGGTACAAAAACCCATTTACGACTCTTTATAATAAACACAAAAGAGTAATAGTGTCTTCATGAAAGATTCTGATCACAAAACGGATGCCTATATTCAACAAAAGTATATTCAGCTTTTGGAGGAATCAAACCGTAATTTATACCGCAAAACCAATCTTTTCTCTAGAAAACATCTCGGTTTCTACAGCTTACTCTTTATCGCCGTTTTGGTCTTATCCCGATTGATTTATCAATATCAATTACCCAATGATATATTTGAAGGACATCTGATAAAAACAAGCTTTAATACTCATCAAATTTTACTGGAAACCCAAGAAGGAACCTATTACCAAATCAGTAAAAATACCCATAAAAAATGGCTGTCCGGTATTGGGCTTTTTGTCGATGTCAATGACCAACAAATTAGTTTTACCGGTACGAAAACATTAAAACGAAGTGACAAGACCTCTTATACGATCTGGGTTCCCAAAAATAAACAATACCGCGTCATTACTCCCGATGGAAGCAAAATACGATTGAATTCAAACTCCAAACTCACTTTTAGCAATACCCGGAAAACAACTACTAAAAATGCCGTTCTAGAAGGAGAAGCTTTTTTTGAAATTGCGCACAATCCCAAACAAGCCTTTACCATACAAGCCTCCAAAATGAGTGTCGAAGTCTATGGAACTACCTTTAATATTTCTAATTATTCTACAGATGATGCGACCAGTCTATCGTTGGTCAATGGTTCAGTACGAATAACCAAAGAAGATAAAAAAAGCCTTATGGTCAAACCCGGTCAACAAGTCTTTTTAAAAAATGGGATGCTAAGAGTTAAAGAAGCCGATTTTTCTACCATTCTATCGTGGACCTCGGAACATCTCTACTTTGACGGAGAAGCTCTGGAAAGCATCACCCGGAAAATAGCAAGTTGGTACAATGTGCAATTTGTATTCAAAAATGAAGCCTTAAAATCCATTCCATTCACAGGGAATCTGACCAAAGATAAAGGACTGATGTTTTTTTTACAAATGTTGCAATATACAGAAGGAATTCAATATAAGATAAACAATAAAGAAATTATACTATTCAAACAGAATACACACACGAACCATTAACCAATCATAAATTTTCAAGTAATGATGAATACACATCTGACTCGATGGATTACCGGAAAAACAAGAAATTTAGGAATACTACTTTTCTTATTTGTAGCTATTTCAATCAATAGTTATGCTTCCCAAATTAGCAATACAAAAAGCTATTTCAATCAAAGTGATAATCTGAGTATTGTCAAGGAATTAAGTATCAAAAAATTATTTACACTTATTTCACAAAAATCCGATTATCAGTTTTTTTACAGTTCCAATCTAGAAGATTTGAATAAAAAAGTGAAAATCAATGCTAAAAATTGGTCTGTTGAAAAAATTTTAGAGCTGGCTTTTAAAAATACCTCTTTAGAATACAATATTCGTGGAAATGATATTCTTGTCAGAAAGAAAATTCATAAAACGACTCAAATTGAGCATAAAACCCGGATACAACAAACCCATATTATTACGGGAAATGTAAAGGATGATACAAACACTCCATTACCGGGCGTTTCTATCATTATTAAAGGAACTACGAAAGGAACTACAACCGATTTTGATGGGAACTATTCCATTGAAGCATCAAAAGGAGATGTGTTGGTTTTTTCCTATTTAGGGTTTGATAATCAAACTGTTACCGTCGGTGATGCTACGGTTATTAATATTGCGATGAAATCTTCATCCAATCTATTGGACGAAGTAATTATTGCCGGTGTAGCTTCCGGAACTTCTAAAAAGAAAATGTCTGTTTCGGTGGCTAAAGTAAAAGCAGATGACATTTCAATGGCGCCACAATCTTCTGTTTCATCCTCACTGTCCGGTAAAGTTGCCGGGGTCAATATTACCTCTCTAAACGGTTCACCCGGTTCAGGTGCCAGCATTACCCTTCGTGGTGCGACCAGCTTAACGGGAAATCAATCTCCTATGATTTTGATGGATGGTGTTATAATGCAAGGATCATTAGCCGATATCAATGTAGATGATGTGGCTTCTATTGAAATAGTTAAAGGAGCTGCCGCATCGGCTTTATACGGATCAAAAGCGGGAAATGGGGTTATTGTAATCACGTCTAAAAGAGGTAAAAAATTGGAAGAAGGACAGACCTCAATCACATTGCGAACCCGTATAGAAATGCAACAAGTCGCTAAATATTTAGAACTTTCACAATCGCATCCTTATGAACTGGCACCCGATTGGTTAAGTGTAGATACCTATACCAAATACAACAATGTATCGTATCCGTCAGATTATGTGACCGGATGGGATCCTCGAATTATAGGAAATAGAGTGGTGAAACCGGATGCCTATATGGACTTACCCTACCGTGTGAATAACGATCTTCAAAAATCTATGTTTACCAATGGCTCCTCGAATACGAACTATATAGGACTGGCTCATAAAACAGGTAAATTGAACCTCTTTACCTCATTTGAATACAACAGTGATAAAGGAATTGTCATTGAAACAGGAGGTTATAAAAGAAAGAGTTTACGAGCCAATATAGATTATGATATTACCAATAAAGTAAAACTATCATTGAGTAACAATTTGATA
>CAYNFJ010000014.1:0-27292 GCA_964396505.1 uncultured Polaribacter sp.
AAACGGGATTCAACCCATACTTATATAGATTCTCAACATGGTTTTTGGTATGCGTACTTATCTAGAAATGAGCAAGATACAATACTTCCTCAAAAAGGAGATGAAGTAGTCTTTACCTATGATATTAAAGGTCTGGATGGGAAATCAATCTATTCCAAAGAAGAACTAGGCGAAAAGACCTATTTGGTGGATCAACAAGATTTTATGCAAGGCATTCAAGAAGGTATAAAATTGATGAAAGTTAATGAAAAAGTAGTATTTTTGCTCCCGTCTATCAAAGCCTATGGCGTACACGGTGATGGGCATAAAATAGGAGCTAACACACCGGTTGTGGTTACGCTTCAATTAATAACAATTAGAAAATAACGATTAATTTAATTTTATATGAAAAAAATTCAACTAATAGTACTGGCTTTTGTATTGATAAGTATGGGGGCTTGTAAATCTACTAAATACAAAAATTTGGGTGACGGAATCTTTGCCGATATTCAAACCGATAAAGGGGATATCGTTCTCAAACTGGAATATGAAAACACTCCTAATACAGTCGCTAATTTTGTGTCTTTAGCTGAAGGAAACAATCCGGAAGTAGATGCAAAATACAAGGGGAAGCATTTTTATGATGGACTTACCTTTCACCGTGTGATTAAAAACTTTATGATTCAGGGTGGTGACCCGGATGGTAATGGTTCCGGAGGTCCCGGATACCGGTTTGAAGATGAATTTCCGGTAGATAGTACCGGCAATTTTATTTTGACTCACAAAGATGCCGGTGTGCTATCTATGGCAAATTCCGGTATCGATACCAATGGAAGTCAATTTTTTATTACGCATAAAGCTACTCCACATCTCAATGGAAAGCATACGGTTTTTGGCCATGTAGTAATCGGACAAAATGTAGTAGATAGCATTGAAAAAGGCGATGTGATTCAGAAAATAGACATTATTAGAAATGGTTCTAAGGCAAAGAATTTTAATGCTGTGGCCATTTTTGAAAAACATATGAAAGATTTTGAAGCCAAGCTTAAAAAGAAAGAAGAAGCTGAAAAAGCAAGGATGGAAAAAGCCAAAAAAGCTCAAAAACAAATGGCAAAATTTATCGCCGATAATAAGCCCAAGGCTAAATTATTCAAATCAGGATTGCGGATGATGACTACTAGAAAGGGTATTGGAAAAAAACCGGCCAAAGGTAGTACGGTTCGTATTGATTATGCCGGATTTTTTGAAGATGGACGCCTGTTTGATACCAGTGTCGTGAAAGTTGCGGAAACCTTCAATCGCTACGACGAACGCAAGGATCAAGCCAATGCATATCATCCATTCCCTATGATTTTTAGTGATAAGGCCACCTTGGTCCCGGGCTTCAAAGAAGGGATGTTGAATATGGAATATGGTGAAAAAGCCGTATTATTTATTCCCGCCTATCTAGCTTATGGCGATAGAGGAGCCGGTGGGGTCATACCACCTAATACCGATTTGGTTTTTGAAATAGAAATTATGGATGACTCGGCGGATGCCAAATAACTCAGTGATTCTTAAGATGCAATAAAATAGAAGCCACTTCGTAAGGAGTGGTTTTTTTTTGGGCTAATAATGGTAATTGTTCCTCCAATGTTTTTTGCACCATTGGATCTGAATAAAAGCGGGTTTTAAGTTGTGATTCAATGGTATCGTACAACCAAAAAATCTCTTGTTCCTTACGTTTTTTTTCAAAACTAGCATTGCTTTTAGTCAAGACAACATATTCTTCAATGACTTGCCAAATAGCTGCTATGCCGGTTTGTTCCAAGGCACTACAAGTCTGTACTTTCGGAATCCATTCATTCTCTTTAGGCGGATAGAGATGCAATGCATTTTGAAATGCATTCTTGGCTATTTCAGCAGTTTTTTTCATTGCACCATCTGCTTTGTTGATGACAATAGCGTCTGCCATTTCAATAATCCCTCGCTTTATTCCTTGTAATTCGTCGCCGGCACCTGCCAATTTTAATAAAAGAAAAAAATCAACCATAGAATGTACCGCTGTTTCACTCTGACCTACTCCAACAGTTTCTATCAATATAATATCATATCCGGCTGCCTCACAGAGTACAATGCTCTCTCTTGTTTTTTTACTAACACCACCTAAGGTATCGCCGGATGCCGAAGGTCTGATATACACTTGAGGATTTCTTACCAAGGTTTCCATTCTGGTTTTGTCTCCTAGAATACTTCCCTTGTGGATGCTACTGCTAGGGTCAATGGCTAAGATGGCAATTTTATGACCTAATTGAGCTACATACGTTCCAAAACTTTCAATAAACGTGCTTTTCCCGACACCGGGCACACCGGTAATTCCTATTCGAATACTTTTTCCGGATACAGGCAAACAGGCTTTTATGATTTCTTGCGCTTGATTTTGGTGTTTTTTATGGGTACTTTCAATCAGGGTAATACCTTTACTCAACAAGTTGATATCTCCCTTTTTTATACCGGTAATCAAGGTTTTTGTATCGGTTTTACGGGAACGTTTTTGCTTTAATTTTTCAATAGAAGATTGGTGAATTTTAGGAGTGCTAATAATTCCTTCCAGCTCCTTTAAAGTTTTTTTATGTTTATGGGTGTCTTTCATAATTGATGAATGCAAGGTACAAATTCTTATTCTTTTATAAAACTTCAATGAAATAATAAAATCTATTTATCTTTACGCCCTTAAAATAGTAGTATTATGCCTTTATTTGAAAATCAAACTTTAAAAATTTATAATTCACTTTCCAAAAAGAAAGAACTTTTTAAACCGATAGAACCGGGCTTTGTAGGAATGTATGTTTGTGGTCCTACGGTATATAGCAATGTGCATTTGGGGAATGTACGAACCTTTATGTCTTTTGATTTGATTTTCAGATATTTAAAGCATTTGGGATATAAGGTGCGCTATGTTCGTAATATTACCGATGCGGGTCATTTGGAAAATGATGCAGATGAGGGTGAAGATAGAATTGCCAAAAAAGCACGTTTGGAAAAGATAGAACCTATGGAAGTTGTCCAGCGTTATACCGTTGATTTTCATCATATATTGGATAAATTCAATAACATTCCACCCAATATTGAACCGACAGCAACCGGACATATTGTGGAACAAATTGAAGTAATTAAAAAAATATTGGAAAATGGGTATGCTTATGAGGTAAACGGTTCGGTTTACTTTGATGTATTAAAATATAATGAAAAACATCATTACGGCATATTATCCGGTAGGGTAGTAGAAGAAGCGATTCACAATACCCGTACCTTAGACGGACAATCCGATAAGAAAAATCCACAAGATTTTGCCTTGTGGAAAAAAGCGGAACCCCAGCATATTATGCGTTGGCCTTCCCCTTGGAGTGTAGGCTTTCCCGGATGGCATTTAGAATGTAGTACAATGAGTACTAAGTATTTAGGAGAACAGTTTGATATTCACGGAGGTGGTATGGATTTGAAATTTCCACATCACGAATGTGAGATAGCGCAATCGGTTGCCAGCAATGGAGTTAGCCCTGTAAACTATTGGATGCATGCCAATATGTTGACACTCAACGGAATGAAAATGGCCAAATCTACCGGTAATAATATTCTTCCGGCTGAAATATATGAAGGAACTACCGATAAACTCAGCAAAGCCTTTTCACCGGCAGTCGTACGCTTTTTTATGTTACAGGCGCATTACAGAAGTATTTTGGATTTTTCCAGTGAAGCTATTGAAGCAGCCGAGAAAGGCTATTTTAAATTAATGGAAGCTTTGAAAACATTGGAATCTTTAGAAGGAGCATCCGGCACATCCGGTTTTGATGTAAAAGAATGGAAGCAAAGCTGTTATGATGCTATGAATGACGATTTTAACAGTCCTGTGTTAATAGCACAACTCTTTGAAGGGGTGAAACATATCAATCTGATTCGTGATAAAAAAGAAAGCATATCCAAAGATGATTTACAATTATTGAGAAGTACTATACACAGTTTTGTGTTTGATGTACTAGGTTTGGAAAATGTAGAAGCACAGATGAACAGTGATAAATTGGACAGTGTAGTAGAAATGCTTATTGCGATGCGTAATGAAGCCCGGGCTAATAAAGATTGGACTTTATCGGATAAAATTAGAGATGAATTACTAGAAATAGGTATTCAGTTAAAAGACAGTAAAGAGGGGACTACTTATATAATCCAATCCTAATGGACAGTAGCTTAATAAGCCGGTTATTATGGAAATTGTAAAAAAAATACTCATCGCTCCCTTTGTTTTATTGGTGCGCTTTTATCAGGTGGCCATATCGCCTTATACACCCAGTTCGTGTCGTTATCAGCCCACTTGTTCTCATTATACGGTAGAGGCGCTGAAAGTTCACGGTTTATTTAAAGGTGGGTGGTTGGCCATAAAGCGGATTTCCAGTTGTCATCCTTGGGGAGGAAGTGGTTACGATCCGGTGCCACCAAAAGAAAGTAAAAAACACACTCATACAAAAAGCCATTGATACTTCAATGGCTTTTTTATATAGTAAGGCGTTTTACCTCTAGATGTTAGGAGTTATATTCGGCAAATGTTTTGTCAATAATAGCCACACATTCCATCAATTGCTCTTTATTCATAACTAGTGGTGGTGCAAACCGGATAATATTTCCGTGTGTGGGTTTAGCCAACAGCCCGTTATCCCGTAGTTTCAAACAGATATTCCAAGCCGTATCACTGTCTTCGGTGTCATTGATTAAAATGGCATTGAGTAAGCCTTTTCCACGAACAGATTTGAGCAGGTTATATTTAGGAACCATTTTTTCTATTTCAGCTCTGAATATTTCCCCTAATACTTGTGCATTATCAGCTAGTTTTTCGTCTTGAATTACATCTAGAGCAGCAATTACCACAGCGGCAGCCAATGGATTTCCACCAAAGGTAGAACCGTGTTGACCGGGTTTGATAACATCCATAATAGCATTATTTGCCATTACGGCAGATATTGGATAAGCACCACCTGATAAGGCTTTTCCCATAATCAATACATCGGGTTTGACGTTCTCATGATGTACTGCCAATAATTTTCCGGTACGGGCTATACCGGTTTGAACTTCATCGGCTATAAATAAAACCTGGTGTTTTTCGCAGAGTTCCTTGGCTTTTGCCAGATAACCTTCTGACGGAACATATACGCCGGCTTCTCCTTGGATAGGTTCTACCAAAAATCCGGCAACATTGTCTGTGTTTTCCAATACGTCTTCTAATTCTTGAAGATTGTCATATTCAATCTTTACAAATCCCGGTGTATAAGGGCCAAAATGATCACGAGCCTCCGGATCATTAGAAAATGAAATAATGGTGGTGGTACGACCGTGAAAATTTCCTTTACAGACAATTATATTGGCTTTTTCTTCAGGAATTCCTTTGACTTCATATGCCCATTTACGAGTTAATTTTATTGCAGTTTCCACAGCTTCGGCGCCCGTATTCATCGGTAAAAGTTTGTCATAACCAAAGAGTTCTGACATATATTTTTCCTGTTTTCCGAGCATATCATTGTAAAATGCTCTGGAAGTTAAGGTGAGTTTTTGAGCCTGTTCGGTCAAAGCACCAATAATTTTAGGGTGACAATGTCCTTGATTTACAGCGGAATACGCCGATAAAAAATCATAGTATCGTTTTCCCTCTACATCCCATACATAAACGCCTTCTCCTTTAGATAAGACTACTGGAAGTGGATGGTAGTTATGGGCACCATATTGGTTTTCCAAGGCAATGGCTTGTGCTGAATTGGTTATTGTTGTCATAATTATACTAGTTAATTCGATTAGAGAAAATTGTAAAAAGTGCTTTTTTACCGTTTGCAAATTACTATATTTTTTACCGCTTCTCCTAGTGCTTTAGTAACTTTTTTTACAAAAAAATAATATATAATTAGTAGTTATAATCTGACTTATTTGTATATTTGCAGCTCGTAATCAATAACATTAAAACCAATTTCAATTATGAAAAAATTAATTCTTGCAGCATTAGTTGTATCAAGTGCTTTGGCTTTTACTTCTTGTAAAGGTGATAAAAAAGTTGATAAAGCTGCCGACACTGCTAAAGAAACAGTAAAAGAAGTGAAGGAAACAGTAAAAGAAACAACCAAAGAAGTTGCCGATGAAGCAAAAGAAGTTGTTAGCAATCTTACTGACCAAGAAAAAGCCGGACAAGCCTTAATCCAAGGTAAAGGAGGCTGTATAGCTTGTCATAAAGACGATGCTAAATTTGTAGGTCCTGCTTACAAAGAAGTAGCTAAAGTTTACAAAGAGAAAAAAGGAAACTTGGTAAAATTCTTAAAAGGTGGTGCTGATGCCATTGTAGATCCTGCTCAATTTGCTGTGATGAAACCGAACTTGGAAATTACCAAAAAAATGACTGGTGATGAGTTAGCTTCTATCGCTGCTTATATTCGTTCATTGGACAAATAAGAGTTTAACACAAATTTGTTGATAAAGCATCCTTTTAATAAGGGTGCTTTTTTTATTTTTGCCACTATATGGGACGAAGAAATAGAAAATCAAAAATATTTGAAAATATTGAAGTGATAGATGCCGGTGCTAAAGGGAAAGCTATCGCCAAAGCGCCGGATGGAAAAATTATTTTTTTAAATAATGCCGTGCCGGGCGATGTGGTCACGGTGCAGACCGGTAAACAACGAAAAGCCTACTATGAAGCCAAAGTCTTATCCTACCAAAAGTTTTCTGATAAACGAACAGAGCCTGTTTGTCAACATTTTGAAAACTGTGGGGGATGTAAATGGCAAAATATGGATTATCCCTACCAATTGGAATACAAAGAAAAAGAGGTGGTTCAAAATTTAATAAGAATAGGTCATCTGGATTTACCGAAAACAGCTCCTATTTTAGGCTGTAAAGAAGTGTATTCTTATCGCAATAAAATGGAATTCTCCTTTGCCGCCAAACGTTGGCTTACTTGGGAAGAAATTGCCTCAGAAGCATCGGTAGATGCCTATCCGGCTTGCGGTTTTCATATTTCAGGTATGTGGGATAAAATTTTGGATATAGAACAATGTCACTTACAAGAAGAACCATCCAATGCTATCCGGAATTTTGTAAAAAACTTTGCAATAGAACAGCATATTTCCTTTTTTGATCCACGTTCTCAAGAAGGACTCTTACGTACTATGATGATCCGTATTAGTTCTACCAAGCAAGTTATGGTGTTGATTCAATTTTACAAGAATGACAAGAAAAAAATCAACCTATTATTAGAGGCTGTCGCCGCTAAATTTCCTCAAATAACCTCTTTGCAATATGTTATTAACGGCAAGGCAAATGATACCATTTACGATCAAGAAGTGATATTGTACAAAGGTCTAGATCATATTGTAGAAAAAATGGAAGATTTGCAGTTTAAAATCAATGCAAAATCTTTTTATCAAACCAATTCGGTTCAAGCCTACGAGCTTTATAAGATTGTTCGCGACTTTGCCGGTTTACAAGGCGATGAAGTTGTGTATGATTTATATACCGGTACCGGAACCATTGCACAGTTTCTCTCTAAAAATGCCCGTCAAATTATTGGAATAGAATCTGTTCCGGAAGCAATTATGGATGCTAAAGAAAATGCAAAAATAAACCAAATTGATAATGTAGAATTTATTGTAGGTGATATGAAAGTTGTTTTTACAGATGAATTCTTATCTTTACACACCCATCCGGATCTTATTATTACCGATCCGCCTAGAGATGGGATGCATAAAAAAGTAGTGGAACAAATATTGAAAATAGCACCTAAAAAAGTGATTTATGTGAGTTGTAATTCAGCTACTCAAGCGCGTGATTTGGCATTGATGAAAGCGCAATACAGTATCCGTAAAATGCAGCCGGTAGATATGTTCCCACAAACACATCACGTAGAAAATGTAGTACTATTGGAATTAAATACCTAATCGATGAAATATGTAAAAATTATTTTTTTGACCTTTATCGTACTTACTTTTTTGAGTTGCGAAGTAGATGATATTTGTACAGAAAGCTTAGGTTCCCCTAAGTTAATCATTCGCTTTTATGACAATGCTCAACCCAATATAACAAAAGAAGTTTCCCATCTGTACGTCTGGGCAGAGGACAAAGACAGTTTGTACAGAGATGTTGCTACAGATAGCATTGCATTGCCCCTGAATACACATTCAGATACAACAACATATTTGCTTTCCAGCAATGCCGTCATAGATACTTTGTACTTATTTTATGACCGAAAAGAAGTATATGTCTCCCGTTCTTGTGGTTTGAAATTTAATTTTGAATTAACAGACGCAACCCATTTATCATCGTATTGGTCCGATGATTTTTCAACTGTTTCCACACCTCAATCCATTGAAGATGAATCTGCAGCCCATATTAAAATATATCATTAGTAGTCTGTTTCTTTTGTTTGTATCTGTTATTTATGCACAGGAACAGCATACGAAAATGGATTCTATCGCCTATAAACAAGCCTATGGATTAAGAATAGGTGTTGATATCAGTCGTCCTATTATCCAATCCCTACAAAAACAGGATTTAGGCTTGGAAATTACAGCTGATTATCGGGTAGCAGACAGTTGGTATATCGCCGGTGAAGTAGGATATGAATCAGAACCGGGTTCTGAAGATTATATGCAATTTTATACGAAAGGAAGCTATGCCAAACTGGGTTTTAATTACAATGCGTATGAAAATTGGAAAGGGATGAGCAATGAGGTTTATTTTGGATTACGCTACGGATTTAGTAGTTTTACACAGGAATTAACGGATTTTACCATTTTGGATCCAGATCATTATTTCGGTGATTATACAGCTGATGCAACTAAAACCTATGAAGGATTGACAGCACATTGGATAGGTTTGCATTTTGGTTTGAAGGTAGAAATAGTATCGCATGTATATCTCACGGCCGGGATTCAATTTAAAAAAATAATCAGTGAACAGAAACCACAGGGGTTTGCCAATTTGTATGTTCCGGGATTTCAAAAAGTGTTGCTGAATAATGCCGGAGTGGGATTCAATTATACCATTTCATATTTAATACCTTTTATCAAAAAATAATGATGAGTAAAAAAGTTAAAATAGCCTTGGCAATTGCTATTCAATTAGGAATGATTGGAGCGATTGGTGATTTTGTAAATTGGCCGTATATGCAATATGTTTTTATTGCTATGGGTATAGCTTTTGCCGCCACTTTTGTTTTTTTTATTTGGGATAACATTAAAGAATAATTTTTATGAAGAATAAAACCGTGCAATCCACTTTCACTTTTGGCGTATTTTTATTAGTTATAGGTATTGTGGGGAAATTGCTGCAATGGCACCAAGCAGATGTAATAATTGCTTTGGGAATCGTATTTGAACTATTTGCCACTTTGGTGTTTATTTGGAACAAAATCCAAAATAATCGGTAATGGGACAGTCTAAATCCTTACAGTTTTACTTGCTGGGAATTGCCTCTTTATTATTCTCAGTTAAAATTAAAGCCAAATGCGATTGGTGTTCGTATATATTGTTAGTAGGATTTATAGTTTTTTTTGTGATAGCAAGTATTTTAGTATATCGCAAAAAGAAAAAGATAAAACGTTTAAAAGATAAAGGCTTATTATGAGTAAAAAGAAGTTTTCTGATTTTTCTGATTTAGGTGGTTTGGTCTATTCTACCGGAAACCAAAGTTCATCATCTGATGATACGATCGAAGAAAATGAATTCAAACCGGAAGAACAGTATCTGGAAGCGCACTTTTCCAACAAAGGGCGTGGCGGTAAAACGGTTACGGTAATCAAAGGTTTTAAAGGGTCGGAAATAGCCTTAAAAGCTTTGGGTAAATTCCTAAAAAACAGATGTGGAGTAGGAGGCAGTGTCAAGGATGGTGAAATCATTATTCAAGGGAATATTCGTGATAAAGTAATGAAAATATTACAGGAAGAAGGCTATCGTGTAAAGCGTGTAGGCGGTTAAATTCCTTTGGCTCTTGGGTGGTATTTTTCAAGGGTTTGTCCTAAAAATTTCCGGTCTAAGTGCACATAAATTTCTGTGGTAGTAATACTTTCGTGTCCTAACATCTGCTGAATGGCTCTTAAATCGGCGCCATTTTCTAACAGATGAGTGGCAAATGAATGTCTAAAGGTGTGGGGACTCACTTGTTTATTGATACCGGATTTTTGCACCAATTCTTTTAAAATCATAAAAACCATATTACGGCTTAACGGATTCCCCCGTCGATTTAAAAAGAGGATGTCTTCTTTCCCTTTTTTAGGTGTAGTATTCACTCTGATTTGGGTTATGTAGGTTTCAATGTATTTTTGATTCAAATTGTTTATAGGAACAAATCGTTGCTTATTTCCCTTGCCCAATACTCGTATAAAACCTTCGTCAAAAAATAAATCGGATAGCCTTAGATTAATCAGTTCTGAAACCCGTAATCCACAACTATAAAGCGTTTCTAACATGGTTCTATTGCGCTCTCCTTGGGGATGGCTCAGGTCTATTTGAGCCAGAATCAAATCAATTTCTTCAGTAGAAAGCGTATCCGGTAATTTTCTTCCTATTTTAGGCGTTTCCAATAACGAAGTAGGATTTGTTTTACGATAATCTTCCAAAACCAAATAGTCAAAAAAACTGCGTAATCCTGAAATGATTCTGGATTGCGTTCTGGTACTTACTATTTTTGCCACTTCGTAAATAAATTGATGGATGGTTTCCTTGGATATACTAAGAGGTGTGGCTGGAATGGAAGTATTTTCTAAAAAAAGAATCAGTTTCTTTACGTCATTTTGATAAGCACTAATAGAATGCGAGGACAAACCCCGTTCTATTCGCAGGTAATTGCTGTAATCTAATAAAGCTTGTTTCCAATTCACAGCGCAAATATAGGGAATAAAAAAACCCGTACTAAAATGGTACGGGTTTATTCTGTGCGTATTATCTATTTTTAGAAAGCATATCCAACAGCGACACCTAAAATAGGTCTTCCAGCGGAGAATCCGGAATAATCATCAAAACCACCGGAAATATATTTACCATATCCAAAATATAAATCCAAGGCTAAACCGCTATCAAAGATCCATTGATAACCGGCTTTTGCACCAAGGCTTATAAATAATGCTGTTTCATTGTTAGAGTCATCTTTATAAGTTAAGGAATTAACACCAACTAATGGAGCAGCATATATGCCTTCCGGAGCATCATTATTTTTTGAAAAATAGAAACGATAGGCAACATCACCTCCTAATCCGGAAACACCTATAGAACTCCAATTAAAATAAGATGCACCAATTTCTAATGCACCACTTTCACTGAGCGCTTTTTCATAGGTGGCATTAATTACACCAAAGGCAATACCTAGTGGGTTTACTTTTACTACAGATTGCTGAGCTTTAGCAAAATTAACAAATACTAAAGCAACAACTAATAAAATAATTTTTTTCATAAAAAAGATTTAAGGTTAATAATAAATGTGTCATTAACTAGGATATTGAATAAACTAAATAATAGCAATTGTATTTTTTCAGCACAATCATATCGATGTTAAAAACATTACAAAGATAAGGAAAAAATAGGTGATAAAATATGACTTTTATCAGTTTTTATAAAAGAAAGTTTCTTGAAAATAGTTAGATAAAACCTTTTGCCTTAAATTCTAAGTATTTATTGATGACTTGAACGGTCAAGTTTTGAGGTTTGGTAAGAATGGCGTATATCCCGCGGTTTTTAAGTTCCTTGACAATCAATCTTTTTTCGAAGGCAAATTTTTCGGCAATAGTTTGGTTATAAATGCTTTGTAAATCAGTTGTTCGCTCAGAGATAAGTTCGTCCAGTTCGGTGTTCTCAAAAAATACGGTTATCAACAGGTGTTTTTTGGATAAGGCTTGTAGGTAAGGGAGCTGGCGTTTTAGAGCGGAGATATGTTCAAAATTGGTATATAATATCAGCAAACTACGATGTGATATTTTGCGTTTTACAAAGGCGTATAGATATCCAAAATCTGAATCGTTAAATTGTGTGTCGATGTGATACAGACTTTCATTGAGCGTGTTTAAATGTGTTTTTTTATTACTTGCTGTCACTAGTGTTTCTACTTTTTTTGAAAAAGTAATCAAGCCGGCTTTATCATTTTTTCGTAATGCAATATTGGAAAAAGCCAAGCTGGAATTTATGGCATAATCCAAGAGTTTTAGTTCCTCAAAAGGCATTTTCATAACCCTGCCTAAATCTATTATAGAATAGATAGGTTGTGATTTTTCATCTTGATATTGATTGACCATCAAGGTGCCTTTTTTTGCCGTAGCTTTCCAATTGATAGTACGAATATCATCTCCGGAGATATAGTTTTTGATTTGTTCAAATTCCATAGTATGTCCTATCCGGCGTATTTTTTTAATCCATACTCAGTCAGACGTTTGCTCATGGCCAAAAATTCATATTTTTTCATCTGAATGTAAGACGGGTACACCGCAACCATTTGTCTCTTGTCAAAACGAAACCGGCGGGCGACCATATGTAAGGGAGAGGACACATAGCAAATCAAATTACCAAAATAGTATTCTCCGCGTTCTACCGGCCGTAAATTATAGTTAAAATGATGTGTTTCATTGCTTTTGATAGCGGTTGTGTATTCAAAATCTCTTTTTTGAAATTGTACGGGTATTTCATCAATAACCTTGACTTGCGTGCTAAACGGATACTGATTTTCCAAGGTAATGGGAATGCTGTTGGCATCGGAGTTAGAAAATTTTTCAGTCAGTTTTCTTCTGGCGACAAATCCTTTTTTAAAACGAAATAATAAAAAAACATCTACAATAAATAATGTTACCAATACCCATACCATCAACCACGCCAAACTATAGAGCATAGGAAACCAAAAGGATAGTAAAAACAAAACTACCAATCCACTGATGTAATAAAAAAACAACGGGTGAATATAGAGATTTTTCAGTAGTTTTATCATTGTTAGTATAGTTTGATAGAGATTAATTAGCTAGGTATTATCTAGGAACTTCAACAGATTGTTCTATCATTTGAATCACTTTGTCGGCAGTCATACCTTCCATTTCACGTTCCGGAGTCAATATAATACGATGTCGTAGTACAGGATACAATACTTTTTTAATATCTTCGGGAATAACAAAATCCCGTCCGTTGATGGCGGCATACGCCTTTGATGCCTGCATAACGGCTATACTGGCACGCGGTGAACCTCCTAAAAACAGGTGTGGATGATTACGGGTTTTTGTGATAATCTGTGCGATGTATTGCAACAATTTATCTTCGATTAATATTTCAAAAATAGTGTTTTTATATTGCTTGAGTTCGCTTTCTGACAAGATGGGTTCTATATAATTTTGAGCCAAAACTCCTTTACGGTCGTTGTTTGTTTTTAAGATTAAAATTTCTTCTTCCAGATTGGGATAGCCCACATTGATTTTAAATAAAAAACGGTCTAACTGCGCTTCAGGAAGTGCATAAGTCCCTTCTTGTTCAATAGGGTTTTGTGTCCCGATAACCATAAAGGGTGTTTCCATTGGATAAGTGGTGCCGTCAATACTGGCTTGGCGTTCTTCCATAACTTCAAAAAGAGCAGCTTGTGTTTTGGCAGGTGCTCTGTTGATTTCATCAATGAGTACAATGTTTGAAAAAACAGGTCCTTTTTTAAACTCAAAGTCCGATGTTTTCATATTGAGAACCGAAGTACCTAATACATCACTTGGCATTAAATCCGGCGTAAATTGGATACGGCTAAAATCGGTTTTGACTGTTTTGGCTAATAGCTTTGCCGTAATGGTTTTGGCAACTCCGGGGACTCCTTCTATCAGCACATGACCGTCGGCGAGCAGGGCTACTAATAAGAGTTCGATAAAACTTTCTTGTCCTACGATTATTTTTCCCAATTCTGATTTTATTTTTTCTACGGCTATTTTTAAATCGGTTAGATCGATACGGTTTTCAAAATTCATTTCGTTATTTTCCATACTAATATCTTATTGTGTTAGATGTCTTTTTTAAAATTTTCAATCATCTTATTGAGCTGTTCCAATCCGGATGCGGTTAGTTCATTCTGGTTGTGAATATACTCAATATAATGAAATAATTGTTGGATACTTTCTTTGTTTTTACCACTGTTAGCGGCTACATCTGTAATAAATTTTTCATCAAAAGTGTGTGTTGGAATACGCCATTTGTTTCGTATAAATTCCAATAAATATTGAATCTGATGTATTGCTATACTCTTGTGCTCTTGTTTTTCGTAATACATATTGGCAACGGTACGCGTAAAGGCCAATGTTTGATTTTTTAGAGGAGTTATGACAGGGATGCTTCGTTGTTTTCTTTTTCCTTCAAATAAGATGTAGAACAAGACTCCGATGATTGTGAAGAGATAAGCCCATTTTAAAGATTTTTCGTGAATAATGTAGTGCATCGGTGAGCTGATACGGCTTTTGCCTGTCTTGTAATAGCTGTCCCAAAAAAGTGTATCCGAAGGATGGTTCAAATAGGAAAGTACACCGGCTGCATATTGTTCATTGGGAGCGGTTAATAATTGATAATTGGTAAAGGCTTCCGGAAAGGTATGAAAATAAAAATGTCCTTTGCCATAAGGGTATTTGATAAAATTAATACCGGAATCAGTGCGCTCCCCGTTTGCTGCCACATAACCGCTTTGTCCTAAAATTGTAGCTTTTGTGGTATCAATTTTCTTAAAAACTATCAGGTTTGTTTTTCTATCGAAAGTATATTCTTTGTTTTTAAAAACCGGATTGTAGAGTTTAAAAAAGGGTTTGTCACCTATTTTTTTTCGATAGAGTACTTTAGTCTCCAAACCTAAAGTATCAATATTACAACCTTTGGTAGATAGAAATACATCATTTCCATCGGATACAAAGTGTAACAATTGATTGAATTCATCTTCTCCAAAATTGATACTTTGGTCAATAAAAACATAGGTTCCCGATTCTTTGTTTTTCTTTAAGAAGACGTAAGGAGGAATAAGAATGTCTTTGATTTTTTGCTCCGGAAACAAATCGGATAGTTGATGATACAATACATAGGTGCCGTAAGGTATCTTGTGTTTTTTGGTATAAGAAGGAAACCAATTGACCGGTTTTGGCTTTACAGATTCATAGTACAAGATAGCGGCAACAGCTAGTATAAAAAGGGCGATATAGATCTTTAAACTCTTATTCACTGCTTTATTTTTTGTTCTATGGAATGAAAGATATGGCTTGCTTTGGAAAAGTTGTCTCGATTGATATCAAAATTTCCATACCAAACAAAATCGTACAAATAGGTAATATCTCTAAAATGATTTTGTAAGACGGTATCGTTTATTTCCTGTTCGTAATCGTGATTGGTTTTTTGTTGTTCCCATTGAATCAAATCTTTTTTTTCCAACAATTGTAGTACATAAAGATACTGATAGCGTATGGCTAGCCGGTAATTTTTATCGGCAATGGCTTTGTCAATCAATTCTTTGATATCTTGATTTTTGATAATTTCTTCTTCTTCAGACAGATTAATTTTTGATTTTCGGGCATTGCCTGATAAGATACTTTCGGTTTGCACATTTAAAAAAACTTTTAAAATAAGTAACAAAAGTATAAGTACTACAACATAAGGAAATGCCTTGATAATAGAGGCAAATAAACCGGTGGCAATGTGTTCTCCAAAAATCCATTTTAAGAAACGGTAGAATAAATCGCCCAACCATTCCAGAAATTTATCAATAAAATTCTTTTCTCGTTTGATTTCGATGTATTGAAAATCTTTATCGTTTTTGTATTGGTCTAATTTTTTGGAATTAAATTTTTTGAGAACTACGGGACCTTTGTCATAATGCAGGCTATCTGTCTGCGCCAATACAGGAACAGACAGCAGTAAAAAGAAGCAGTATATCAGAATAAATCTCACGTGCTAGGCTCCCAGATTTTCAATTTGTTCGATGGTTCCGGATAGATTCTTTTGTTCGTTTAAATCGTAGTAGATAAACACTCCTGAAATCATCGTTACAGAATAGAGCATAAATTGAAAAGTGTAAGAAAGTACATTTAAAACAATGTAAATAGGGTCTTTAAACAGTGTAAACATTTGGGTTGGATCGTTCTCTGAAATACCGGTAGCCATCTTTACCATTTGATAGATAAAAGAAGGAATAGAGAATACAGAACCGAGCACTCCTACCAATAATCCGATGACAATTATTACCCCAAACGTATTCCACCATTGCCCTTTAATCAAGGTAAATGCGTGTGAAAATGAATCAACTGCACCTTTATTCTCAAAAACCAGAATAGGAGTGGCCAGCGATAGGACAATAAGTAGATAATAACCGGGAAGGATACAGAACAGAAGCCCTATTATAACAGAAATAGTAATGAGTGCGCCTAGCCCCAAGTAACGCCAGAAATTGTCCAACACTTGATTCTTTACATAATCAAATGAATGTTGCCCTTGATTTTCGATATAATATTTTATAAAATACAGCGAGGCCATAGACATCAAGGTGTAGAGTAGTAAAAAAGCGATAATCATGACTCCATACCAAGGAAGAATACCGGAAAACACTTGTGTTGGATCCGGATTTTGTTGGTTTTGCAGGTTTTGAAATAAATCGCCGAAAGAAGAAAGCATCCCGATAACAGCTACGATTGCTAAGATAAGAACCGGACCTACGATCTTAATAATAGTCATAAAATAGTCTTTCCAATTATTCCGGATAAACTTAAAAGTATCGGTAATAATGGCTCCGAGGTCTCGTTCTTTTTTAAATGTAATCAATGTTGAATTTTCTGACATATCAATGGTTTTATAAGTTGTTTTCTTGAATTATTTTTTTGTTCAGCGTTACTTTATATGGGTAATATACATAATAATAGATGATTACAAATAAAGAGCTGATGATAATAGCTATGGCCAAAATATCAGGCATCTCTGTGTGTCGTGTAACAAATCCTTCTAAAAATCCGGCGACGATAAAGAAAGGAATAGTACTGACCATAATTTTTAACCCGGCTTTTACACTCTTAGAAAAGGATACCAATCGTGTGTAAGTTCCCGGAAAAAGGATTCCGTTACCCACTACCAGACCGGCGGCACCGGCAATAATGATGACCGATATTTCAATAGTTCCATGTATCCAAATAGTACGCGAAGCTTCCCACAACAGACCTCTTTCATAAAAGAAATAGAGAAATGAACCCAACATAATCCCATTATTCATCATAACATACAAAGTCCCTACTGAAAATAAGATTCCCATAACAAAGGCGTACATCGCAACTTTAATATTATTAATGGTAATCAGTAGAAACATACTGGATTCTTCTTGTTGTTTATAAACAGCCATAGGATCACCACTTTCAATATATTCCAGTGTTTTGTTTACATAATGATCTCCTAAAATAAGTCTTACAAAATTCCCGTCGTGTGCCGAGGAATAGGCCCCTGCAATGGTGAAAAATAAAAAGACAGAAAAGGCGATGAGCAATTCCTTACGGTAATGATAAAACTCCAACGGAAATTCTTCCTTAAAAAAACGAATAAGCCTGTTTTTGCTTTCTTTTTTTGTTTTGTAAATCTTTTGATGTGCTCTGGAGGCAATGCCGTTTAAGTAGGCTTCGGTATTGCTGTTGGGATAAAAGGTCTTAGCGTAACTCAAATCATCGGTGATTTCTATATACAAATCAGCCAGTTGATCCGGATCCATATTTTTTTTATTATTGAGAACTGCATCGAATAGCTGCCACCGGTCTTTATTTTTTTTTATAAATGCAGCTTCACGCATATTTTTTACTTAATTTTTTTTAAGGTATTTAATAGAACTACAAATTTATAGTTTCTTGTATATTTGCCAAAAATAATAAAATTAATGGATAATTTTCAAATAGAAACAGCACAAAATGTCAGTATTCGGCAAAATATTGCTCATGTGAGTACCCGTTTGGGTTCTTTTATGATTGATATGCTTCTTATTATTATTTATTATTACATTTCGATTCTTTTAATTTCAGCATTGGATATCAACGATGCTATGGATAATTATGTTTTGTGGACTTTGTTGACCATTCCGGTATTTTTTTACAGTTTGTTATTCGAAACCTTGATGAATGGGCAAACGCCCGGAAAGTTTATCAATAAAATACGAGTTGTAAAGATCGATGGTTCCAAACCCACTTTTGGCAGTTATCTCTTACGTTGGGTACTGCGTGTGATTGATATTTCTATTTCTTCCGGTTCAGTTGCCGTATTGACTATATTACTCAATGGTAAGGGACAGCGTTTAGGCGATTTGGCAGCCGGAACCACTGTGATTAGCGAAAAAAAACGGCATCAAATACAACAGACCTTATTGGTAGAATTACCCGAAGATTATACACCCATGTTTCCTCAAGTAACCACCTTGAGTGATAAGGATATACAGACCATCAAAGATTTGTTTTATACTGCTAAAAGAAAAGGAAACCATGGTGTAATTACTAAACTTCACGATAAAATTCTAGAGATAACCGGCATAACAACAGATATGATGCCGATTGATTTTGTCGAAAAAGTGATAGATGATTATAATTATTACACACAGAATATGTAAATTTTTTATTTCATTTTTTATTTGTAACTTTGACATTACAATAGATTAAAGAATATAAACCTTAAAAAATGAAAAAATCAGCTTGGATCTCGGTATTGATACTCCTGACCACCCTTTCTCTTAAAGCACAAGATGTTTATTATGGTCCCAAAGTGGGGGTCAATCTAACTCATTTTTTTTATGCAGGAGATGATGCAAGTGCTCTTAAGGATATGAGTAAAATGAAATTGGCAACCCATTTTGGTATGTTTGCCGAAATTGTCTTTGACGATTATTTTTCCTTGCAACCCGAGTTGTTGTATTCTATTAAAGGAGCGCGTTACAGATTGAGCACAGACGATGATTTTAAGTCATCCTATGTGTTGAAATACCTTTCCATACCTGTTGTGGCAAAATACTATGTAACTAAAGAAATTAGTATAGAAGCCGGACCTCAAGTGGCTTACCTGCTCAGTGCTAAAAATATAGAAGTAAGTGATCAATATGAAACTAATTTAGGACATGAAGCAGCTTCTATTGATATGAGTGATGCTATGCAAAGTATTGATTTTGGTGCTACGGCAGGCGTTGGTTATCTAACAAAAACCGGTTTTTATATCAGTGCCCGTTACGATTTTGGAATTCTCAACGCCCATAAAAATATAGCCGATGAGAATACCATTCTTCACAATGGTGCCATACAGTTCTCTTTTGGCTTTAGTTTTCAATAAAGTATTGTAAACGATATGAAAATAGCCATTATTAACGGACCTAACTTAAATTTGTTGGGAAAACGGGAAACAAACCTGTACGGACAGCAAGATTTTGCCACTTTTTATCAAGGCTTACAGAACAAATACCCTCAAGTGGAATGGGCTTATTTTCAATCAAATATCGAAGGAGAGCTCATTGATTTTATTCAAAAAACAGGTTATTCATTTGATGGAATAATCCTCAATGCAGCAGCATATACACATACTTCTGTTGGTATAGCCGATGCCGTAAAGGCAGTGGACAGTCCGGTTATTGAGGTGCATATATCTAATATTTGGTCTCGTGAACCCTATCGACATACGTCTTATATTTCTCCGGTTGCAAAAGGAGTTATAGCCGGTTTTGGATTGTTGAGCTACGAACTGGCAGTGTCGTATTTATTAAAAATACAAAAGGCAAACTAATTTAATCAGTTCACCTTTTTTATAGAATTATACGATCAATTATCCTTTGTAAAACGGCAATCGAACTACCTTTGCGGGTACATTTTTTTTGCGGATTTGAATATAGATTTCATTGCCTATTTTACTGTTTTCTGTATTGACATATCCCATCCCGATTCCTTTGTGCAATGAAGGACTCATAGTACCCGATGTTACAATACCAATAGGGTTTCCATCTTTATCCACAATCGGATAATCGTGACGGGGAATTCCTCTTTCGAGCAATTCAAAACCGACTAATTTCTTACTGACGCCTTTCTCCTTTTGAGCTTTTAAGGCTTCTGAATTGACAAAATCTTTGGTAAACTTGGTAATCCATCCCAAACCGGCTTCTATTGGAGAGGTCGTGTCGTTGATGTCATTCCCGTAAAGACAAAAACCCATTTCTAAACGTAGAGTATCTCTAGCTGCCAATCCGCAAGGTTTTATTTGATAATCCGATCCGGCTTTAAAAACCGCTTTCCAAATAGCTTCTGCCGCTTCGTTAGGCATATAGATTTCAAATCCGCCACTTCCTGTATAACCGGTTGCCGAGACTAGTATGTCATCAAATCCTGCAAAAGTCCCTTTTTGAAAGGTGTAATACTTCATACCGATTAAATCTATATCGGTCAGGCTTTGTAAGGCTTTTGCGGCATTAGGACCTTGAACGGCTATTAATGATATGTCATCAGATAAATCGGTCATTGCTACTCCCAAGTCATTGTGCCGGCTGATCCAATCCCAATCCTTTTGCTTGTTCGATGCATTGACCACCAACATAAACTCATCGGATGCGATTCTATAAACCAATAAATCATCTACAATACCGCCCTCATTATTTGGAAAACAAGAATATTGTACCTTTCCATCTACTAATTTTGATGCATCATTGGAGGTGATTTTTTGAATCAAAGCCAAGACATTGGCTCCTTTCAATAGAAATTCTCCCATATGTGAAACATCAAAAACACCAATACTGTTTCGCACGGCAAGATGTTCACTATTGACACCTTCATACTGAACCGGCATATTGTATCCGGTAAAAGGAACCATTTTGGCACCCAAGGATTCATGAATATGAGTTAAAGCTGTATTTTTCATCAAATATATTTTTTAAATATGAATTTTGTATTAACGGGCTACAAAGTTACAATTCTTCATATATAAAACGCTTTTATTCTTAATAAGTTTTAGAAAAAAAAGTACAAAATATTCAAATAATCGAGCATTTTTTTTACATTCGTTAGCCGATAATGTACCGCAATATATTACATACCAAGATATCTTATTTAAAAGGAGTAGGTCCGGCACGTGCCGATTTGCTTCGTAAAGAATTGCGTTTGCAAACCTTGGGTGATTTGGTCAATTTTTTTCCGAACAGGTATATTGACCGGACTCGTTTTTACAAAATAAACGAATTGCAAGATACCCAAGCCGAAGTGCAAATTATCGGTAAAATCACCGGATTACACACGATTGAGCAAAAGAGAAAAAGCCGGTTGGTCGCTACCTTTTCTGATGAAACAGGTAGTATTGAGTTGGTATGGTTTCGAGGGGCTAAATGGATAAAAGAAAATTTGAGTTTACAAGCGCCCTATGTTATTTTCGGTCGCGTGAACAGATTTAAAAATACATTTTCAATGCCGCATCCCGAGATGGAATTGCTCACCGATTATAAGAAAGGATTGCAAAGTGCCTTGCAGCCGGTATATCCATCTACCGAAGTATTGATTAAAAGAGGTGTTTCCAACAGGGTTATCCAAAAAATAATGCAACAGCTATTTATTGAATTTAAAGGAAAATTTCCCGAAACTTTATCGCCACAGATGATGCAAAAACATCGATTAATGGGTAAAAATGAAGCTTTGTTCCAGATTCATTTTCCGGAAAGCCAGATTTTATTGGCAAAAGCTCAATATCGCTTAAAGTTAGAAGAACTGTTTTACATCCAATTACAATTATTACGAAATAATCTGATCAGAAAAAAGAAAATAAAAGGAAATCCGTTTAAGAAAGTAGGAGATTTGTTTCTTGAATTTTACAATAAACATATACCTTTTTCACTAACCGAAGCTCAAAAAAGGGTACTTAAGGAAATACGAAAAGATGTGGGGTCACAAGCGCAAATGAACCGGCTATTACAGGGCGATGTAGGGTCGGGAAAGACAATAGTTGCCGTATTAGCCGCTTTGATAGCTCTGGATAATGCGTATCAAGTTGCCATTATGGCGCCTACGGAAATATTAGCGACACAACACTATCATGCGATTATTGATTTGTTAAAAAAAATGCCTGTTTCAGTCGCTTTATTGACTGGAAGTACTAAAGCAAAAGCGAGAAGAAATATCCATGAAAATTTGGAAAATGGAACTTTACAAATATTAATAGGAACTCATGCCTTGATTGAAGACAAAGTTCAATTCAAAAATTTAGGTCTGGTCGTGATTGACGAACAACATAGATTTGGAGTTGCCCAACGAGCAAAAATGTGGAAAAAAAATATATTGCCTCCACATATTCTCGTGATGACGGCAACGCCTATACCACGAACTTTGGCAATGAGTGTATATGGTGATTTGGATATTTCGGTCATCGATGAATTGCCTCCCGGACGTAAAGAGGTCAAGACTGTATTGCGATTTGACAGCAACCGGTTGGCTGTTTTTCAGTTTATTAAAAGAGAAATAGCCAAAGGACGTCAAGTCTATATTGTCTATCCTTTGATTCAAGAATCGGAGGTATTGGATTATAAAGATTTGATGGATGGATACGAGAGTATCATACGGGAATTCCCCAGACCCGATTATCAGGTGAGCATTGTTCACGGCAAGATGAAGCCCGCCGATAAGGATTATGAAATGCAACAATTTGTAACGGGAAAAACACAAATACTGGTCGCTACCACGGTGATAGAAGTAGGTGTAAATGTGCCCAATGCCAGTGTGATGATCATAGAAAGTGCCGAAAAATTCGGGCTGTCACAATTGCATCAACTTCGGGGCAGGGTAGGGCGTGGCGCCGATCAAAGTTACTGTATATTAATGGCAAGTCACAAGCTGACTCATGAAGCCAAAACCAGATTGCAAACCATGGTATCCACTTCTGACGGGTTTAAAATTGCAGAGGTAGATTTAAAATTAAGAGGACCCGGTAACCTGATGGGAACCCAGCAAAGTGGTGTGTTAAACCTTAAGATAGCCGATATCATAAAAGATGCCGATTTATTGAAGATTGCCAGATATACCGCAAGAGATTTGTTGCTGAAGGACCCTAATCTACAAATGCCTGAAAACGAAAACATTATGAAAACCTATCAGGAAATCGATAGAAGAACCGGTATTTGGGCTAATATAAGTTAGTGATAATCAGTATGTTTTGTGTATTTTTGTTTGTAAAATGAGTCTGCCGTAATAATGTTAATTAATTTGTTAAAAAGTAAAAGAACTTTTTTGTACATTGCAAGGGTCTTATTGTAATTTTATGACAGAAAACAGGAAGTATGGATTTGCATTTTGATGAAAACGACAATCTAAGTCTTAAGCGCTTTGAAAAAATGCTTAAAACAGATAGTGTTTACTTTTTTGATTCGGCAGAATTTGAACGTATCATTCATTACTATATTGATAATGGTAAAAATAATTTAGCCAAAAAAGCGATAGCCCTTGGTCTGGAACAGCATCCCGATACGGTGGGCTTACGATTGCTCAAAGCTGAGCTGTATATTTTGGAAGAAAATTTTGAAGAAGCACTGGTATTATTGAATGAAGTGGAAGCTTTGGAACCCGGTAATGAAGAAATGTATATTCAAAAAGCGATGTTATTGTCCAAGCAAGAGCAACATCACGAAGCCATTAATTTATTGAATAAAGCACTGGAAATTCAAGAAGAAACCACCGTAGATGTGTTATCTTTAATCGCTATGGAATTTCTTTTTTTAGAAGATTTTGAAAGAGCTATCTTATATTTTAGAAATTGCTTAGAGATTGATTCTCAGGATATAACCATACTTCATAATGTAGTATATTGTTATGATATGTTGGATCAACATCAAGAAGCTGTTGAGTTTTTAAATCAATATATTGAAGGAGATCCTTATAATGAGGCCGCCTGGCATCAATTAGGCAGGCAGTACCGTTTATTGAATCAACATGATGCGGCACTTAATGCTTTTGATTACGCCATTTTAATAGATGATCAATTTGTGGGTGCTTATTTTGAAAAAGCCGCTACTTTGGAGCATTTAAAACGTTATGAAGAGGCTATTGCCAATCTGTTAATAACTACTGAATTGGAAGATCCATCAGCAATAACCTTTTTAAAAATTGCTTCTTGCTATGAAAAATTAAATAAAAAAGAAACTGCCACTATCTACTATTTGAAATCCAATGAACACGATCCGTTTTTAGATAAACCATTGATAGCTCTCGCCAATTTGCATTACAAACACGAAGAATATCAAAAATCACTTTTCTATATCAATAAATTGATCACAATAGATGATGAAAACCCTGCCTATTGGAAAATATATGCGCAGTCCAATTTAAAAATTGCCTTTTTTGAAGAAGCGGCGAAAGCCTTTCAGAAATGTTTGGACTTAGATGATAATTCATTGGATGTTCATCTATCACTGGCCGATTCACATTTTTTTTCGGGAAATTATAAAGAGGCGGTTAAAGTACTACTCAACGCCGAGGTATATTACCATCGACTAGCAGATATTGAATACCGTTTGAGTGGCTTGTATTTTATGGCAAACAGCCCTACTTTAGGTGTAAAATACTTACAAAGTGCCTTACATATTAATTCACAGAAATATAAAGTGTTCCAGCGTTTGTTTCCGGTTGTTCATCATAGTGCACAGGTTCGGATGATTTTAGAAAATTTTAGAAATTCCCGCCTTTTATAACAGCCTGTATTTATGCAAAAAAGTGTATTTGATTACCTAATAATCATGCTAAAAGGGATGGCTATGGGTGCTGCTGATGTAGTGCCGGGTGTGTCCGGAGGAACCATAGCATTTATTTCCGGAATTTACGATGAACTACTCGATAGTATCAATGCCATCAATTTTAAATTGTTTAAAATTTTACGAAAAGAAGGTTTTTCAGCCGCTTGGAAATATATGAATGGTAACTTTTTGTTAGCCTTGCTTACCGGTATTGGAATCAGCATTGTATCATTGGCTAAATTATTGAGTCAACTATTAGAAACAGATCCCATCTTGGTATGGGCTTTCTTTTTTGGATTGGTCTTGGCTAGTATTTATTATGTAGGAAAACAGATTGCAAAATGGCATTTTTTACGTGTTTTGTTGCTGTTATTGGGAGCAATTATTGCCTTTATGATTACTCAAATTCCATCTGCAACCAGTGCTAATCCATCGGCTTTTTATCTGATTTTATCAGGTGCGCTAGCTATATGCGCTATGATTTTACCCGGTATTTCGGGGTCTTTTATTTTAGTTTTATTGGGAGTATATCAAGTGGTGCTTACGGCAGTTCACCAAAGACAGCTGGGCAGAATTGCTCTGGTTGGTTTTGGAGCGATTATAGGATTGTTGAGTTTCTCCAGACTGTTGAAATATATATTTTTACATTACAAAAACAATACCTTGGCGGTATTAACCGGATTTTTGATAGGAGCCTTATATAAGATTTGGCCTTGGAAATTAGCCTTGGTTATCCAAGAAATTGGGGGTAAATTTGTAGTTGTAAAAGAAAAAAATGTATCACCCTTCTCTTATGAAGGAGATAACCTGTTGTTCTACGCCATTGGATTGGCAGTATTGGGATTTATGATATTGATTATATTGGAAAAATGGGGAACAAAACTTCAGAAATAAAACCTTCTAGATTTGGACTCATCGGGAAACGATTGGATTATTCCTTTTCAAAATCGTATTTTGAAGAAAAGTTTACACACTTGCAATTACCCCATTATTCCTACACTAATATAGTGTGCAAAGACGATGCGGAACTTGCCGAATTTTTTTCTAAAAAGATACATCAATACAAAGGAGTGAATGTCACCATTCCATATAAAGAAAAAGTGATTCCATTCTTAGATCAATTGGATAGGTCTGCTAAAAAAGTAGGAGCAGTCAATACGATTGTTGTTAAAAAAGGTGTTTTAACCGGTTATAACACAGATGTATATGGTTTTCAAACCGCTTTGATTCCGTTTATGAGTAAGCCTATTCCCAAAGCATTAATTTTTGGTACCGGCGGGGCTGCCAAAGCAGTAAAATATGCGTTAGAAGAAATGCACATTTCTTTGCAACAGGTATCCAGAAATCCAACAAAGACAGCGTTATCCTACGTCGATCTGGATGCAAAGCTATTAGAATCGCACTTGTTATTAGTGAATTGTACCCCTGTGGGAACCTATCCTAACCTAAGAGAAATGCTTCCGATTCCGATGCAATATATTTCTAAAAAACACCTTGTTTTTGATTTGATATATAATCCGGAGGAAAGCCTATTGTTAAAGAAAGCCCGAGACAAAGGAGCTACGACCATCAATGGTTTGACCATGTTGCAAAATCAAGCAGACAAAGCTTGGGAGATTTGGAACAATGTATGATTGCTTGTTGTCAAATTTTCCTAGGCTGATTTTTCATTTAGAATACGCAACGATTTATCAAAATATTCATCTATTTTGAAAGATATTTTTGTCAAGTTAATGGCAATTAGTATCTTTATCAATTCATAGGAACCTTAAACATTATAATATGTTAGAAAATCAAGAAAGCAAGTTGCCGGAAGCAACTGAGAACCAGATTACTGATACAGAAAAATCAGAAAAAAACGAAATCCAAGAGATTGTTGAACCTGTAGTAGCTTCTGATTTGCCACCAAAGGATGATACGGTGCAACAGGACGAAGTTCAATCAGAAAACACAGAAAATGAACCGGTTGAAGCTCAAGACGATTCAACGGAACACAAGGATGCCCCTGCTGAAAAAGAGGCACCAAGTACCGACACTCAAGAGGCTGTAGATGCTGTAGAAAAAGAAGTGGCCGAACAGTCTGAAAATGACTCTAAAGTTCATGAAATTTCGTCAGAAGGTTATAAGGATTTGAGTCTGGAGGCTATTGTAAAAACTATTGAGGATTTAATGCAATCCCATCCCATACAAGCGATTCATAAAAACATAGAAATACTAAAAAAAATATTCAATAAAAAATTTGGTACTCTTTTGACAGAAGCTAAGACCAAGTTTTTAGAAGAAGGAGGGAATACTATAGATTTTCACTTTGATAATCCTATTCAAAAACAGTACAACAAAGTCTTGTTAGACTATAAGAAGGCACGTCAGAAGTATTATAAAGAATTAGAAGCGAAGTATCAAGAGAATTTATTGCGAAAACAGGCTATCATAGAACGCCTAAAAGAATTGATTGAACATGGCGAGGCCAATTCTATGTACAAAAAATTCCAAGAAATTCAAGAAGAATGGAGAAATGTAGGCCCGGTGGCACGTGAATATTATACTGATTTGTGGCGTACCTATCATTTTCATGTAGAAC
>CAYNFJ010000015.1:0-7408 GCA_964396505.1 uncultured Polaribacter sp.
AAGAATGGCACAAAAATATTTTTTCATGATTTAAAATTTTGATATTGTTTAAAAATGGTTTGTTAAAAACGGAAATACAATATCAAAAAAGAGGAGGTGCCCGTAAGGGATGAAAATTAAAAAGTCGAAGGGAAAAATTGGTAATTTTTTGAGAGAAAATGCTTTTAAAAAGCATTTTTTTGGGTAGCACAAATGAAAGTTTGTCAAAAGTAAAATTAGAGAGAATCTGATGGTGTAAAATCTTACAATTCAAATCTACCTTCAGGTGAATATGTTTGGTAGTACCGGTAGCATGGCACAAATGTATAGTTTCGTGTTTATGAACAGTGTGTTCCAAACGCATCCAACCCGGAAATTGGAAAATAAGCACCAATAACAGGGCTGTTATTCTATGGAATACACTGTTTTTCACCTCTTCAATTTAAAAGAAGGCAAATGTACTAATTAATTCAGATTTACAGTTAATTTCATCATAAAATCTATTTTATAAATTCATAAACCAAAAAGGTGCATTTGCTAGTTGAATCTACCGTTGAATTTAAGTTAGATGACGTGTGATTTCCATTGAAGAATTAGTATCTTTGTCAGTACACATACATAAATAGAACTATTATGAAATTACATCTACAAGATTTTGATCTGGAACTGAGACATACATTTACTATTTCCAGAGAATCACATGACATACAACCCACCCTAATAGTCAAATTAGTCGATGGTGATTATACAGGATTAGGGGAATCTACTTCCAATCCTTTTTATAATAAAAGTATTGCTGTGATGAAAAATGATTTGGAATCTGTCCGGGAAATTATTGAAAACACCAATGAGGATACGCCTACTGATTTTTGGGATAAAATGTATCCGTTTTTAAAACATGATATGTTTGCTTTATGTGCGTTGGATATGGCTTACAACGATTTATATGCCAAAAAACAGCATAAAAAATTATACGAATTATGGAAATTAGATGTTTCCAATATTCCGATTACCAATTTTACCATAGGTATTGATTCTATTGAAAATATGGTTAATAAAATGAAAGAAATGCCTTGGCCTATATATAAAATAAAATTGGGAACTAAAAATGATATTGAGATTATCAAAGAATTGAGGAAAAATACAGATGCTATTTTTAGAGTAGATGCTAATTGTGGTTGGACTGTTGAAGAAACTTTGCATAATGCTGTTATCCTCAAGGAATTAGGTGTTCAGTTTATAGAGCAACCACTACCGATAGAAGATTGGGAAGGAGCAGCTCGATTATTTAAAGAGAGTGTATTGCCTATTATTGCAGATGAGAGTTGCCAGATAGAAGAAGATATAGAAAAGTGCTACAATCATTTTCATGGTGTGAATGTAAAATTGGTGAAATGTGGTGGATTGACTTCCGGAAAAAGAATGTTGGAAAAAGCTAAAAAACTAGGATTAAAAACGATGGTAGGCTGTATGACAGAATCTTCTGTTGGAATTTCGGCTATTTCACATCTGTTGCCTTTGTTGGATTATGTAGATATGGATGGAGCTTTGTTGTTAAAGCACGATATTGCTCAAGGTGTAAGCATTGATTACGGTAGGATTTCTTATGCTGAAAAGAATGGGATTGGCGCATCACTACTTTAGTTTTTTTATATATGATCATACATAATTATCCGCATCGGTCATTGGTTCATACGGACAAAACGTATTTATATTTCAGTGGAACGGATTATCTATCTGTACAATCAGACGAAGAATTTTTTGGAATTGTACAAGCTAATTTAAAGAAATGGCGTATTTCTTATGGTAGTTCCAGATGGGCTAATATCCAATTGTCCATTTACGATACTTTTGAAACCTATATGGCAGCATGGGTAAAACAAGAAGCCACTTTGAGTGTGTCTTCGTGTACTTTGGGAAGTGTTTTAGTATATGAGCTATTAAAAAATACCATCGATTCCTTTTATTATGTAAATGGATCGCATCCTTCTATCCAATTTCAATCAGCTAAACCTGTAATGCAAGAAGGTCTGTTACATCCATCATTGAAAAGTGATACAGCGGAAAGAGTATGTATTAGTTCTGATGCTATATTATCCGGTTCCCTTTCGCCAACGGATTTTTCTTTTTTAAGTAAAATACATCCTAATAAGGAAATTACTCTTTTGATCGATGAATCACATAGTATAGGATTATTGTGTTAAAAGGGAAATTGTATTTTACCAAAAATAACGCATCCACGTATTTCTAATAGGATTATGATAGCCTCATTGAATAAAGCATTGGGAATTTCCGGTGGTATTATTGCTGGAACTGACAAATTGGTCAATGCCGTTAAATCATTGCCTTTGTTTATTGGTTCTTCCGGTACCAATCCGGCATTGTTACAGAGTCTTATAGATGCTGAAAGTGTCTATCAAAGACAAAGAGAAAAATTAAGCGCCAATCTGTCCTATTTTTGTCAACATTTACACAACGAATCCATTCTTTGTAATACGACTTATCCGGTTATCTATTATCCGGAAGCATACCATGAACTCTTTATTAACAATCAAATTATTACAACCCATTTTTTATATGGTTCTGTTTGGATTAATCGCATTGTAATAACGGCAAATCACACATTATCTAATTTGGATACCATATTGGAGATTCTTAACGCTAAAAATTTATAATTTTTGGTAATATCCCAAAAAATAATTATTTGGTCGAATTTATATCAAAAAAAAAGAGGCACCTAAGCGCCTCTTTTTGTATTCATACGAGTCTTCTATTGATCCCACCATACAGGGTAAGTAGGTTCTTGATAATTTGACAGTACATTATCTTGATTACTATTGCGTTCTGAGTTAGGATATTCAGCTCTTCTAAACCATTCTCCGGCGTATTCTTCCGTTGGATCTTGCGTTTGGCGTACAGCTAAATCTTTAAAGACATCAGCAGAGAAATCATATCTTCTCATATCGTTGTATGTTTCCGGATTTAGGAAGTTAGCGATATATTTTTCTCTCATTATATTGTGTAACATAAGATTTCCCATTCCTACATCTACAGAGCTATCACTTACATAAGCGGAACCATCAACGCCTAACATATCCATATTGGCATTTATACCTTCTATATAGGCACTATACGCATCGGCATTTGTACCGGTACTTGTAGCATTTCCACCATTTGCTAAGAAGGCAGCCTCTGCTTTAATAAACATAGCTTCTGAATACGTGATAAGAACTAAAGGCGCATTGGCACTAAAATAAAAAGCACCATCTCTAAAAAACACATTGCCCGGTTGTCCATCAAAGGAAAGGCCATCGCCACCATTGATAAAACCTCTCCAAGGATCGGTTGCAGGAGATGGGATATTTAGCGCATCTTCTTTTACAAACAGCTCTGATAATCTGGGATCTTCCGAAATAGTGCTAAACGGATAGGAATTACCGTTCATTAAGCCAACTAATTGATCGTTAGGGGCTCTGTAAAAATTACCGGTATTACGGGTTAATACATTAGAGGCATACCAGGGATTATTAATATCATCCGGATAGGGCATCATAAAGTTATCGGCATTGGATGTAAATCCATTAGCGATTGTAGTTAGCACATCATTGGGACTTACAACACCTTTGTTGACCAAATGCAATTGAAATCTAGCTTTTAGTGTATAGGCAGCACGTAACCATTGGTCAATATTACCACCGTAAATCATATCGTTATGAATGACATTAAAATTAGATGTATCTGTATCTTGTAGTTCTGTGATCGCTGAATCTAATAAACTAAAAATTTCATCATAGATAGCTTGCTGTGTGTCAAAAGTAGGGTACGGATTATCTTGCCCCATTGCAGCTTGGCTATAAGGGATGTTATCCCAACTATCTGTTGCCAGCCCTATATTGATTGCAGTCAGTACTTTGGCAATGGCGTCGTAATAAATAGAATTAGACTCTTGTGCTTTGGCTTTGATTGCTTTCAGGTTGGGTAATACTCGTAAGTATATGGTACTCCAAGTTCCACTATTTTGTGTTCTACCGGCAGCACCGGAACCATAGGATCCAAAATTCTGCGCATAATTACCAAATACGGTTTCGGTATAATATTGTGCCAGCATTGTATTGTACTCTACGGGAGCCAATAAATCTTTCATCTCCAGATCGGCAATATCTTGAGAACCCGAAGGAGTGTTAACGTCAAAATAATCATCACTACAAGACGCTAATCCGATAATGAAAATCAATGATACTAGTGTTTTTATGAATGTATTTTTCATTTTGTACATTTTTTAAAAATTCATTTTTATACTAAACGTATAGCTTCTGGATAAAGGAATTCCTTTACCGGATAACCCATATACATTACTTCCTGCGGTATAGGCACTACCTTCGGGGTCAAATCCGTCATAAGGTGTCCATAATAATATATTATTGGCATTGACATTGAGTGTTGCTCCTTCAATAAATTTCACTTTATCCAATAGCGAATCCAATTTATAACTCAATCCAATAGAACGTAATTTTACCCAAGAAGCATCTTGTAAATACACTTCTGCAGCACCGGTATATCTACTCCAGCTACGATATAAACCTTGGTTAAGAGTGATTTCAGTAGTATTGGGAATGTAGGTTCCGGGATTAGCAGGATCTTCCATCACACCATCCATTACGTAGTTTTCAACATTTCTTAATTCAGTAGAAATACTGGTTCCATTACGAATCATCTGTCTTCTAGCCCAACTGTATTTATCGCCTCCTTTTTTATACTCTAATAAGAAGTTAAATCCTATATTTTTCCAAGTAAAATTAGTACCGGTACTCATTATATAATCCGGAAAAGCGTTCCCTACTATTACATAACCATCCGTTCTGTCCAAAGTAGGATAACCATTGGCTGCAATATAACGTTCACCATCTTCATATCGCCAGTTATAGCCATACATAGATCCCATCTTATCACCTTCTTTGACACGAATAAATAATTCAGGTCCACCATCTCCACCAAAATTCACAAATCCAACATCATCCGGTAAATCGGTTACAATACCTTCACTGGTTGTAAAATTAAAGGTTGTTTCCAATTTTAAATCGTCTTTATTGATGATTTTTCCGGTCATTAATAATTCATGACCTTTTGTTTCAAATGTACCTGCATTTCTAGTAACGGTTGAATATCCGGTTGATTGAGCTAAATTTACATTAAAAATTTGATCACTCACCGTAGTTTTATAATAGGCATAATCAATTGAAAAACGATTTTTAAAGAATCTTAAATCGGCACCAATTTCTGTAGTTCTATTGCGTTCCGGTTTAATATTCAAATCACCCACACTGGTGTCAGATGCATAGCCGCCAATTCCGTTAAAAGGAAAACCGGGAGCCGGGACAAAATAGTATCCTACATCGCCAAACTCAGGTCCTTTTCCAACTTCTGCCCAAGAAAAACGTATTTTTCCAAAGGAGAAAATATCATTATCTTTAAAAATATCTTCTGTAAAAATATAAGATAAGCTGGCAGATGGATAGAAGAAAGAACGATTGTCTTTAGGTAAGGTTGATACCCAGTCATTTCTACCGGTTAAACTTAAGAATAGTTTATTATCATAATCCATTTTTAATTCGCCAAACAAACCAATATTCTTGATATTAGTGGTGGCAGTACGATTAAAACGATTCATCGTGTTGCTCATATCATTGTAATGAGGAATATTAAGTCCTTCACCGGCTAGACGATTGTAGATTCTTTTTCCATCGGATACTTGATTTCCCAATGTAAGTGTACTGTTGAGATTGTCTGTAAGACTTTTAGTAAATGTTGCTAAAAAATTAGATTCAATTCCGGTATAATTGATGGTTTCATCAATAACAAAACCATGCACTTGAGAACCGGTATCTAATTCAGGCGGAACAAAACGGTTTCTCATATCGCTGTAATTGTCAATTTGAACTTTATAATCTAAATTGACCCAAGATGCAGGATTCCAATTGAAACCGGTGTTTCCAATCCATCTATTTACATTATCTTTCAATGCACTGACTTCTGCAAAATACCTTGGATTATCTAACCAAGGAGTATAATTACGTTGTGTTCCATCGGGGTTTTTATAATCATTAATAGGAAAAGTAGGGGAGTAGTATGCTAAGGCACTGATAATAGATTTATCACCTCCATTGGCTCTACGACCACCGGAGTTGGTATAAGAAATAGAGGAATTTACCTTAAACTTATCCGATATTTTATAACCTCCGTTAAATCTGAAATTAGTCTTTTTATAATAAGAGTCCGGTACAATACTGGTATCATAATTATGTCCAACTGAGAAGAAGTAGTTAAACATTTCGCTGGCACCGGCAGCATTAAAGTTTACATCGGTGTTTACACCGGTTTGGAATAATTCATAGGGATCATAAAACCGGTCGTGGGTTAAGTCCACAATGTTGGTAGGAGAGAACTCATAATAATCATCAGAATATTTAGGTCCCCAAGTATGAAATGGCGTGCTGGGATACACACTGGTAAAACCGGTAGGCGTATCCGGTGTATAAAGTACCTCCGGACGTCCATACCAACCTTCACGATAGGTTTTTTGCATTTCAGGTGTCTTGACAATATCTCTAAAACTGGTAGAACTGGTTAAACTGAATTTGGCTTTACCCAATTTTCCTTTTTTGGTAGTGATAATGATGGCTCCGTTAGCCGCACGAATACCATATAAAGCAGTTGCAGCGGCTCCTTTTAAGATACTGTAAGATTCTATATCTTCCGGATTAATATCACCGGAACGGCTGGAATAGGCAAATTGCTCTTGACTACTAGGAGAATTAGACCCACTGGTAGGCAATACATTTCCTGCAAAATTATCGTTATTGATAGCGATACCATCTACGATTATTAAGGGTTGGTTGTTCCTGCCGGGATTTACTGAACTGACCCCCCGTATTAAGATGTCAATACCTCCACCGGCAGAACCTGAATTTTGGTTAATTTGTAATCCGGCAACTTTACCTTGTAAAGCGGTCATAGGATTGTTCTGACCGGATAACTCCAGGTCATCGGCATTTACTTGCGTTACCGCATAAGTAAGCTCCTTTTCTTTTTTCTTAATACCAAAAGCAGTAATAATCACTTCATCAAGTGTATTAGTACTTTCTTTAAGTGTTACATTAACAATAGATTTTGTAATGAGCACTTCTTGTGTCTCAAAACCGACATAGGAAAAGACCAATGTCTCGCCTTGTTTTGCATCTAAAGAATACTTTCCATCAAAATCTGTAACGGATCCGACATTTTTACCTTTGATTTTAATATTGGCTCCGGCAATTGGATTATTCGATTGATCAGTTACTGTACCGCTGACAGTAGTAATCTGCGAAAACATCATTGTTGGAACTAATGCTAAAAACCAAAATAAAATAGAATAAATAGTTTTTTTCATTAA
>CAYNFJ010000015.1:7508-26179 GCA_964396505.1 uncultured Polaribacter sp.
TGCCTTGCATTGATCAAAATAGCCGGCTCTTTTCAAGCTGTATAACATACGATCAATTTGATATTTTTTTTCACCGACTTCTTCCAGAAATATGATTTTCCCTCGTGTGTCAATACTTGATTTAGATTCTAATAGCGATTGTAAGATAGATAAATTTCCACCTACTAATACTCCGGTTGCCGAACCTGTTCTGTTATAGGGGTTAGATGTAAAACTATATTTTACAGTAGTTCCGAATAAGATATTTTTCAGTGTACTTATAGCAACTTGTCTTTTGGGTGTAGGGTTTCTAAAACTCAAAGGCATTATTCCATGAATGGATTGAATACCTGTATTGTGTAAATCATTATGAATAGCGGTTATATCTGAAAAACCAATAATCCATTTAGGGTGTTTTTTTAAAACGCTGTAATCTAATTGATCTATCATACGAACACTTCCATAACCACCTCTGGAACACCAAATGGCTTTTATATTTGGATTATCCATAGCCTGTTGAAAATCAGTAGCTCTATCAGTATCTTTTCCTGCAAAATGAATGTATCGATCAAAAGTGTGTGGATAAATTTTGTAAGTCAACCCCCAGGATCTAAGAGAATCCAATCCATTTTGAATAGTGTGAATACTATCATATAAATAGCCTGCCGGACTAACGATTGCTACAGTATCTCCTATTTTTAGTGGGGGAGGTTTTATCCAATGAGTTGCCTTTTGAGAGGGAGTTTTATAGCGAATTATAGGCGTTTTATGGCTGGCACAAGAACTTATAGATAGAAACAAAAATAAAATAAGAAGACTTTTATATAACATGACTTAGAGGTTTATTGGCTTGCTTTTTTCTTAGAAAAGAATCCACAAAAAGCATACAAATATATCAATCTTTATAGAGTCTTACGGTTTTCTGTCTAAATATTATAAAAAATAAGTACATTGCGTGTATCTTATAACAAGCAGTAAAAGGATGGAAAATTGTCCCATTCTTATACTTTAAATACAAGTACGATTTGTATGGAGCATTATGGAATAATATCAGTTTTACCTCCTTTATTGGCAATTATTTTTGCTTTGAAAACCAAACAAGTTTATATTGCATTATTATTGGGTATTTGGTCGGCTTGGGTGGTGATTAATGATTGGAATTTCTTTACCGGAACCTTGGCGACTATTGAAGGATTGGTCAATGTTTTTAAATCGGCTGGTAATACCCGTACGATTATGTTTAGTGCTTTGGTAGGCGGTTTGTTACTTTTTATTCAATATTCTAAAGGTGTAGAAGGTTTTGTAATCAAGATTAATAAATTGATTCAATTTTTTGAAAGAAAACAAAAAGGCTATAGTCGAATCATCGTTCAATTATTAGCTTTGTTTACCGGAATCTTGTTATTTGTAGAAACTAGTATTAGTTCTTTAACTGTGGGTACCTTGTACAGACCTATTTTTGATAAACTAAAAATTCCCAGAGAAAAATTAGCCTATATTGCAGATTCCAGTTCTGCACCGACCTCTATACTCATTCCATTTAACGCTTGGGGTGCTTTTATTATGGGATTGTTATTAACGCAACATATTGCACATCCATTTGCTACAATGTTAGTTTCTATCAAATACAATTTTTATCCGTTTATAGCCTTGCTTTTGGTTTTTTTAGTGATTGTATTTAAAAAAGATATTGGACCTATGTCCAAAGCTGAAAAAAGAACTAGAGAAAGCGGCAAAGTACATAGTGATCAAGCTAAACCTATGCTTTCGGATATGATTACAGGATTCAAACCAAAAGAAGGAATTAAAGCCAAAGCCTACAATATGATTATTCCATTAAGTGTAATGGTCTTTATGATGCCTGTAAATCTGGTTTATACGGGTTGGAATCAGGTATCAGAATACAGCTCTGTTTCTGATCATATTTTTCAAGCAATAGGTAAGGGGTCGGGTTCTTCATCGGTGTTATATGCTGTTATTACTGCACTTATCATTGCGATGATACTCTATCGCTCACAGGGAATAATGAAAACTAAGGAAATGGTGGATTTAGTATTGAAAGGAATTAGCGAATTAATGCCTTTGGCCTTGTTAATGATGCTGGCTTTTGCTATAAGTGATGCTTGCAATGAACTGGGAACAGGAATGTATATTGCACAGTGGTCAAAGGACTGGTTATCCCCACAATTGATTCCGGCCAGCGTTTTTGTTATCAGTGCTTTTATAGCATTTGCGACAGGGACATCTTGGGGTACTTTTGCTATTATGCTGGCTATAGCCATTCCAATGGCAAATGTGCAGCATGTCGATGTTGTATTGGTTATCGCTGCAGCACTGGGTGGAGGTGTTTTTGGTGATCATTCTTCTCCAATATCCGATACTTCCATTATTTCATCTATGGCATCGGCAAGTGATCATATAGATCATGTAAAAACACAGTTACCCTACGCCTTGATAGGAGGGTTTATCACCACTATTTTATATGTTATCATTGGATATTCAATGGGATAATACCTTCGAACAGAAGTATTCTTGTATCTTTGCGTTTCTCTAAAAGAGACAGCAATACTATTAATAATAGTTTTTTAGGATAAATAATTTAGAAAAGTGAAAAAAATCGGAACCACTCTTGTTGTATTTTTATCGTTGGTAATTCTAATTACCGGTTGTAAATCTGCACAAATCAATAGAACTATTACTAAAAAATTGGATAGCCGTTTTTTTGAAAATCAATTTACCGGTTTTTTAGTCTATGATCCTGCTACGAATGATACGCTTATTAACTACAACGCTTCTAAATATTTTACGCCGGCCAGTAATACTAAATTGGTTACATTTTATACCGCATTACATTATTTACCGGACTCTATTCCTGCCTTTAGATATCGAGTAGATGGAGATACCATAAGTATAAAAGGAACCGGAGACCCTACATTTTTACATCCTTATTTTAAGGATAGTACTGCGTTAAAGTTTATAGCTGCTTACAAAAAGGTAAAGTTGGTCACTAATAATCTGTCTGATTACAGGTATGGTCCCGGCTGGTCTTGGGATGATTTTAACGAACATTACAGCCCGGAACGCAGTAGTTTTCCTATGTATGGTAATGTGATAACCATTTCACATCCGGATAGTTTAATTTGTTATCCGGAATCCTTGCGTACATATGTACATTTAAAAAATAATAGTTTACGAAGAGCTTATAATAAAAATGAGTTTTATTATCCTGAAAATAGGACTAAACCCATAGAAATTCCTATGGTAATGGATTCATTACTGATTGTAAATTTATGGGATTCTTTAGCACCCGGTAAGGTCAGTCTCATTTCTCAAGCTCCTCGAATGACTCAAACTGCATATAGCGTTCCATTAGATTCGGTATTAAAAAGAATGTTGTATGTCAGTGATAATTTTCTGGCAGAACAATTGTTAATTATGGCTTCTTCGGGGCGCGCTTATCAATTGAGTTCGTATTGGATGCGCCAAAGGGTATTACATCATGAATTAGCTGATTTAAAACAAGAACCCCGTTGGGTAGATGGTTCCGGTTTGAGTCGGTATAATCTGTTTACACCTACTGATTTTGTTCAAATTTTAACAAAATTATATCGAGAATTACCCAGAGAGCGTCTGTTTAATCTCCTTCCTGCGGGTGGAGTTTCAGGGACTCTTAAATATTGGTATCCGGGAAATCCCCAACCCTATATTTATGCAAAATCGGGAAGTTTGAGCAACAATTATTCACTAAGCGGCTATCTTATTACAAATAAAGGTAAAGTACTGATCTTTAGCTTTATGAATAATCATTACAAAACAAAAACAGTTTTACTTAAAAAGCAAATGCAGTCTATTTTTGAGTATCTAAGAGATACATATTAAGGTTTGTTTATCTTAAGATTAAGGCGTTATTAAAATTGTTTTTAGATTTACTCAAATCAATCAAAAAACCATTAATTACGGCAAATTTTATCTGATTATCTGATTTTAGTAAAAAAGTAGCTTTATGACCTATTTTTAATTCAAAAGGTCTAATTGGTCGTTTTTTACCGATAAGGATGATTGGTTTATTCCAATATTTTTGTCCTTTGGGTAATTTTTTGACTCGAATATAGGTGTAGCCGGATTGTAATAATGTATAGATATTTAATGAAGCGAGATCTTTTATAGACTTGAATCGCTTAGGGTACACCTTTCCGGCGACTAAAGTATAATTGGATGCATCTAATTCTTCATAACCATAGTAGGTCGATAAGTCACCTACATCATCAACTTTCCCCAAATCATAGAAATTACTATGTGTAGCATTATCTATCTCTGTTCTGTTAATACCTATATCCATACTATAGTTTTTATTGTCTAGGGTATAGGTCACTTTTTCAAGTTTTAAATCAAATAGTTTGCGGTCATTATGAGGAATTTTTTCATAGTCATCTACAGCTATATTTTTAAAACCTTCGTTGGCTATTGCATAGATTGCCGATAGAATGGAAACGTAATTCAGTTTTCTAATTTCTTGTTTTTCTACATCATTTTGATAACCACCGGATTCAATAAGGATGGTACTGGTTCCCCATTTTTGAATATTATCTCCAAAAGCTCTGGGTTCAAAATCATCGTTGTAACGTCCCACTTGACCTTTTGCATACTTTTGAATAATACGATTCATATACACTATTATTTTCATCGCATTAGCTCGTACCTCATTAATATCCTTGTCGTAATTATATGCGGGAGCTAGATAGGAGATCGTAGCCGGTTTATGGGTTCGTTCGGCATTGTAATAAATGCTTTGATCGTGTAAATTAAAACCAAAGTCAGCCTGCAAACTATCTCTGACTCTTTTAAGTGTCTGAGCTTCCGGTGATTGTAAACGTACGGCATCTCTATTGATATCAATATCCAAAGCATTTCTACGTTGATAAACCTGTGCTCCATCCGGATTGAGCATCGGTAAAAAATGGATGCTCACACGGTTTAAAATTTCTTTTTTTTCTGTTTGAAATTGGTTGGAATTGAAAAAATTGATAATATCAAAGATCGCTTGGGTTGCCGTAGGTTCATTTCCATGCATTTGTGACCATAAAAAAATTTGTGTTTGGCCCTTGCCGATACTTATTAATTGTAAATCTCTACCCTGCACAGAAGTACCTACTTTGGAAATCACATATTTAGGATTACTTTTTAATTTGTTTATAAGAGGTTGTAAATCACTGTATTTAATTCTACGATGCTGTAAAGAAGCTTCCTTGTAGTTTTCGTAAGTTTCGTAGAGTTGTGAGGTAAAGGGTTTGTTCTGAGCAGACAAATGAGGACTGTAAGCCGCTGAGAATAATACGAACAATAAAAAAATGGGTTTAAACATAGGAATAATTAATTTTATCTGACATAGATAGGTAAATAATAAAATCAAAGGTAGTTAATTAGAATTAAATATAGCGGAATGTTTTTGAATATTTGATGGAAAGTGTACATTTGTTTTATTATAAGATTGAATATTTATGCTCCGGAATAAAGAACTATTAGCTATCGCTTCTCAGTATCCTACTCCATTTTATTTATATGATGGAAATAGTATTGAAAAACAGTATCAGTTATTGCAAAATGCTTTTAAAAATACATCAAATTTTCAAGTTAATTATGCTGTAAAAGCATTGAGTACGATTCGCATCATTCAATTTGTTAAAAAATTGGGAGCGAAGATAGATACCGTATCTATTAATGAAGTTAAACTTGCTTTACAAGCGGGATATTTACCTCAAGAAATCTCTTTTACCCCCAACGGTGTTCCTTTTGAAGAAATAGAAGAGGCCATGGCATTAAAGGTACACATTACGTTGGATAATTATGAACAAATCAAACGAATCGCTCAAAAGAAAGAAAGTTATCCAATAGGTCTCCGAATAAACCCTAAAGTGAAAGATGGTGGAAATAAAAAAATTAAAGTAGCCGGTAAAAATTCAAAATTTGGTCTTCCCTTGGAGCATCTTCCTAAGATTCATCAATTAGTTGATAATTATCAATTAAAAGTGATAGGTTTACATATTCATGTGGGATCGGATGTATCTAATATTACTTCATATTTGGCGTCTGCCCAAGTTTTATTTGATACTGCTAAAACCTTTAAGCAGCTTCAATTTATTAACTTCGGTGGAGGATTTAAGGTAAAATACAAGGAAGATGATACTTTTATTGATATTCACATTTTTGGAGATCAAATTACTTCTCTTTTCAATGCTTTTAATAAAACATACCCTTCTGATTTAAAATTGATTATTGAACCCGGTAAGTTCTTGGTTAGCAAAGCCGGATATTTTTTAACTAAGGTTAGTGTGATTAAGAAGAAAAATGTTTTTGTAAACTCAGGATTCAATCATTTTATCCGGCCTATGTATTACAATGCCTATCACAATGTGCGGAATATTAGTAGTGACAGTCCTGCTAAAAAGAACTATCATATAGTAGGTTATGTTTGCGAACAGGACAATTTTGCCAAAAACAGGAAAATAAATAAGCCTCATATCGGTGATATTCTCTGTTTTGATAATGCAGGTGCCTATAGTTTTACAATGGCTTCTAATTACAATTCCAGGTTACGCCCCATGGAACTCTTTGTTTATAATGATACCATACAAATAATCAGAGAAAAGGAAACTTTTAATGATTTATTAAACCATCAAATCTATTAAAACAAAATAGCCTGAATTTTTTCATAGTATTTTGTTTATAATGAGTGCTATAAGATATTGGAATGATTTTTTATCAAATGCCCGTATAATTAAAAGGTGTAATAGCTTTTAACTCCGATTTAACGGCATCGCTTATCTCCAGATTATCAATAAATTCCATCATAGTATCTTTTGTGATAGATGCATTGTTACGGGTTAATTCTTTAAGGGTTTCGTAGGGATTTGGGAAATTTTCTCTACGGAGAATGGTCTGTATGGCTTCAGAAACCACTGCCCAATTGGCATTTAAATCAGCGGCAATTGTATCCAAATCTACAATCAACTTATCAAGCCCTTCTTGCAACGAACTAAAAGCAATCAGAATATGACCAAAAGGCACACCTATATTACGTAAAACCGTACTATCGGTTAGATCCCGTTGTAAACGGGATATGGGTAATTTCACGGAAAGATGTGCCAACAAGGCATTGGCCAATCCTAAATTTCCTTCGGCATTTTCAAAATCAATCGGATTTACTTTGTGTGGCATAGTCGAAGATCCTGTTTCTCCGGATTTTATCTTTTGTTGAAAATAGCCCATCGCTATATATGCCCAGATATCACGACTTAAATCTATCAAAATAGTATTGATACGCTTGAGGGCATCAAACAAAGCCGCCAAATGATCATAATGTTCTATTTGTGTGGTGGGAAAAGAATGATGCAATCCTAAAATATCTTCGATAAAATGGGTTCCGAATTTTTTCCAATCTATCTCGGGATAAGCTACGACATGGGCATTGTAATTACCGGTGGCACCGCCAAATTTTGCTGCATAAGGAACGGCTTGTAAAGCGTAAATCTGTTGGGTCAATCGTTCTACAAAAACCTTGATTTCTTTGCCCAAACGGGTAGGAGTTGCGGCTTGACCGTGTGTATGAGCCAAAAGGGGTATGTCGTTCCATTGAGCACTTTGACGCGTAAGTTTGGCTAATAATTGTGCCAATTGAGGGTAATATACTTGATCAAATACATCGTTAATAGCTAGAGGAATAGCTGTATTGTTAATATCTTGAGAAGTGAGCCCAAAATGTATAAATTCCTTATATTGTCCCAATCCCAATGCTATCATTCGATATTTGATAAAATATTCAACCGCCTTGATGTCGTGATTGGTGATTTTTTCTATTTCTTTAATTTTTTCAGCATCTTCTAGAGTAAAACTTTGATAAATAGAACGTAACGTAGCAAAATGTTCTCCTGTAATTCCTTCAAGTTGAGGTAATGGAATCTGACATAAAGCTATAAAGTACTCAACCTCTACCTTAATACGATATTTGAAAAATGCCATTTCAGAAAAATACTGATGAAGTACTTCTGTTTTAGAATGGTAACGTCCGTCAATAGGTGAGACAGCGGTTAGTGGATTTAAAGACATATGATATAATTGGTTTAAATGCGTTGCAAATTACAATTTTTCACAGTGTTGTACAAGATTTGTTTCGGCTTATGTTACTGTGTAATCAAGTATTTATAGCGGACAGGATAAATACAAATGGGTAATTACTAAGTTCAATTTTTATGTATAAAATAGATTCTAGCTGTGCTCATAAATAGCTAATAAGCCTTCTTTGTCAATTATTTCAATTCTTTTGCCATATACTTTTATCAAACCGTCTCTTCTGAATGAAGAAATGACTCGTATTACGGTTTCTATTGTCAATCCGGTGTATTGGGCTATTTCTTTACGTGAAATTGGCAATTCAAATTCGGGCGTATAGTAAACATTTTGCAAAAAAAACAACAAAACGCTGGCAACTTTTCCGTACATTGATTTACTGATCATATTTAATGAATTGGTTAATATACGGTTTGATGCTTCATTTGTTTTTTCAATAATTTTTTGTGCAAATAATCCGTTTGATTTAATCAGGTTTTTAATGGATGGTAAATCAAAAGAACAAACAATACTATCTTCCAAAGCAGTTACAGAATAATTATATCTTTCTTGAGAAAAAATATTGTGAATGCTCACAAAATCCATTGGTTTTCCAATACTTATAATTTGATCGCTCCCATCCGAATTTGTTCTGTGAATCTTTATCAAACCTTCATATAAATATTTAAATTTTTTTATGATATTTCCCTCCTTAATAAAAGTTGTACCGGTTTTTATTATTTTTTCAGAACGGGCATTACAATAAATTTCTAATTCATTTTGATCGAGTAACGATTCAAAAAAAATTGTTTTTATATGACAATTGGCACAACTACAAATCATAGTTTCGAGTTTAGAACAAAAATACATTTTTTTGGCAAATAAGTAGGACTTTAAAATAAATCTATTCATATGACATTTGTCATAAGTTAGATTATGTCATACAATATTGTGCAAGCCGAAAAACAGGGATACCTAGCTTTGCAGTATTAGTAATTATACATATAAATTATGGCAAAAATAGTAGTTTTAGGAGCCGGAGTTGCCGGGCATACAGCAGCTCCATATCTCAGACGCGGATTAGGTAAAAATCACGAAGTAATTGTAATAGCACCTAATTCCGATTACAATTATATCCCCTCAAATATATGGGTAGGCAGTGGCAGGATGAAACACGAAAGAGTGCATTTTCCTATAGCTCCCATATACAAAAAATCCGGTATTGTTTTTAAGCAAGCCAAAGTAACAGCCTTTCATCCGGAAGGAGACGCAACTGATAACAAACCTTATGTTAAGATTGAGTATGTTTCCGGAAATGATAAAGGAAATATTGAAAAAGTTTCTTACGATTACCTTGTTAATGCAACAGGTCCAAAATTAAATTTTTCAGGAACCGAAGGTTTATCACCGGGAACTAACAAAGTGGTTTCAGTTTGTTCCTGGTCACATGCCGATCATGCTTGGAAAGAATTAAAAAAGATAATTGACCGATTAAAAAAAGGTGAAAAACTTAAAATATTAATTGGAACCGGACACGCGTTGGCTACTTGTCAAGGAGCTGCTTTTGAATATGTATTAAATGTAGAAAGTGAATTACAACGACATAAAGTTAGACAAAATGCTGAAGTATATTTTATAACCAATGAACCCAAGGCAGGTGAATTTGGAGTAGGAGGTATGACATTTAAAGTACCCACCGTATTGGAATTATTAACCGGTGAAGATTTGGGTGCCGAATTATTTGAAGATAGAGGAATTGTAGCTCTAGAAAGTGCTGGTGTTTATAAGGTTGAAGACGGTAAAGCTTATTTTGAAACCGTTGCAGGTGAGTACAAAGAGCAAGAATTTGATTTTGCTATGTTAATTCCGCAATTTACCGGTCATGATTTTATTGTTAAGGATAAGCAAGGAAATGACATTTATGATAAGCTTTTTGCTCCAAATGGTTTTATGAGAGTTGATGCCGATTATACGTCCAAAGATCCGAAACAGTGGAGTATTAAAGATTGGCCGGATACGTATCAAAATCCGAATTACAAAAATATTTTTGCACCCGGAATTGCTTTTGCACCTCCTCATACTATGTCTAAGCCTGTAAAAAGTAAAAACGGAACTCCTATTTTTCCGGCTCCACCACGTACCGGAATGCCCTCAGGCATATCAGCACGTGTGGTTGCTGATAATATTATTCATATGGTAAAAAATAATACGGATGAATTAAAATATTCAGGAAATATGGGCAATATGGGAGCTGCTTGTATCGCATCAGCAGCTTATGGTTGGAAAAAAGGTAGTGCTATTTCGATGACTATTTTTCCGGTTGTAGCAGATTGGGAGAAATTCCCTGATACGGGCAGGCAACAAAATCGTACTCATGGCCAAATGGGATTAGCCGGTCATTGGATAAAATATGCACTTCATGTAGCATTTAAATACAAGGCAAAACTTAAACCTTTTTGGTGGCTAATACCGGAATAGTAGAATTGAATTATTAAATAAAAACAAGGATTAAGATTATGACAAATTCAGATAAAAAAATGATGCAATGTATCATCATCCAATTTTTTATGTTTTTGAGTATTATGTATAAAGTTGTTGTGATACTCCTTATGGGGCATGGTAGTGCAGCAGAATCTCATAAGAACCTCTAAATTCATTTTATTCAAGGAATCGCATAATTAATTTAATTACGATTCCTTGAATAATAAATTGTTTATCAGGTTATTAGTGGTTTCCTTTATTATAATCTGCCAAGAATTTTTCCAATCCAATATCGGTAAGCGGATGATTAAACAGACCTTCAATTGCTTTTAAAGGAGCCGTAATCACATCGGCACCAATCTTGGCACAATCTATTATGTGCATCGTATGACGTATAGAGGCAGCCAATATTTGTGTTTCATAACCGTAATTGTCATAGACTTGTCTTATCTCGGCTATCAGATTCAATCCATCGGTTGAAATATCGTCCAAACGACCTAAAAAAGGAGAAACATACGTGGCGCCGGCTTTGGCAGCCAACAGTGCTTGTCCAACTGAAAAAACAAGGGTGCAATTGGTTTTAATACCTTGACTGGAAAAATATTTGATAGCTTTAATACCATCTCGGGTCATCGGAATTTTAACGACGATTAAATGATCCAATCGTGCGAGGGCTTTCCCTTCTTCGATCATTCCTTCATAATCGGTGGCAATTACTTCGGCACTTACGTCTCCGGTTACATTTTTACAAATGGTTTTGTAATGTTCTGTAATATTGTCTTTACCGGTGATTCCTTCTTTTGCCATTAGGGATGGATTGGTCGTAACGCCATCCAAAATTCCTAAGGCTTCGGCTTCTTGAATCTGTTCTAAATTGGCAGTATCTATAAAAAATTTCATAAGTGTATATATTAAAATGTTATTTAAATGCTTTGTTCGGTATCAAAATTTTCTAAAATTTCTTTTAATCGAAGGATAAATTGTCCTCCCAGTGCGCCATTCACTACGCGGTGATCATACGAATGAGCTACAATCATTTTATGGCGAATACCTATAAAATCCCCATCGGGTGTTTCTATTACAGCCGGCATTTTACGTATCGCTCCCAGTGCTAAAATAGCCACTTGGGGTTGATTGATAATAGGAGTGCCGGTTATGCTGCCAAAAGAACCTACATTCGTTACCGTGTAGGTACCTCCGGATATATCATCGGGAGTGAGTTTTCCTTGACGGGCTTTAGATGCCAATCGATTGACTGTTTTTACCATTCCGACCAAACTGAGTTCATCGGCATTTTTAATTACAGGAACAATTAAGTTGCCATCGGGTAGGGCAGCGGCCATTCCTAAATTAACATCTTTTTTCTTAATGATATCGGTTCCGTCCACACTGACATTGACCATTGGATATTCGACAATGGTTTGTGCAATCGCCTGCATAAAGATAGGAGTAAAGGTAAGTTTTTCACCTTTCTGTTGTAAAAATTGTTCTTTAACTCGATTACGCCATTGGACAATCCGGGTCACATCAATTTCTATAAAAGACTGCACATGTGCCGATGTTTGCTTGGAACGAATCATATGTTCGGCTATCAATTTACCCATTCGATCCATCGGAATTACTTCGTCGTGACTTGCTTTTGAAACCGAAACTTTTTGAGAAACCGTTTGGGCTTGTTCCTGAACTTTAGCAGCTGTTTTTTGAGGATTTGTTTTGCGATTTTTCAAATACGCCAACAAGTCATCTTTGGTGACACGCTGATTTTTTCCGGTTCCTTGAATTAGATCTAATTCTGCTATGCCGATGTTTTCTTTTTGAGCTATACTCTTGACTAATGGAGAGTAAAAACGAGTTGAAGAAGATGTGTCTAAAATAGTTTGTTTCAATGATTTAGCTTCCTCTATTTTTTCTTCAATAATAGGTGGAGGTGCTGTTGTGGTTTCGGATATTTCTACAGATTCTTGTACGCTTTCCACATCCGTAATAGGTTCCGGAATTGGATCATCTGTTTCAATAATTGCCATCGTGTCACCTACTTTTACCACATCGTTTACTTCAAAAAATCGTTCAATTAAGACACCGGATACTTCCGAGGGAATTTCGGTATCTACTTTATCGGTAGATACCTCTACAATACCATCGTCCATAGCAATGGTATCACCAACCGATGCCAACCAAGCGGTTACAGTTGCTTCATTTACACTTTCTCCCATTTTGGGAAGTTTTATTTCAAATTTAGCCATTCGATAGTTTTATAGATAATGATAGTTATTCTTCAGAAGGAGGAATACCCGGTAATAAGGATTCCAGATCTTGTGCTTTGTGGATCAAGATAGGCACATGCATAGAACAAATACCATATTTTTTGCCTTTAAATTTGAATCGGACAATGGGTACTTGCTCTTCTGTTTGTTGACAAACGATACATTTCTTTACTTTGCTCATCTAGAGTTATTTTTAAATTAATTTGTGGCAAACTTACAAAAAATTGAGCGTTTTTTTGATTTGTTTTGATGCAGATTTTAATTGGATAGAGTAGATGTCAAAATTTATCTTAAACCCTGATTAAAATCATAAATAGTATGTGACAATTGTTCTATTTTCGCTAACAGATAATTAAAAATTCTGCATTATGAGAAATATCGTATTGGGAAATGAAGCCGTAGCGCAAGGTGCAATAGATGCGGGAATCAGTGGTGTTTATGCTTACCCGGGGACTCCATCAACAGAAATCACTGAATATATCCAACGTGTTAAAAAGACAAGATTATTACATATTCATACCAATTGGTCTGCCAATGAAAAAACAGCTATGGAAGCGGCTTTAGGAATGTCCTATTCCGGTAAACGCGCTATGGTGGTTATGAAGCATGTCGGTTTAAATGTGGCGATGGATGCGTTTATGAATATGGCTATTGCCGGTATTAATGGTGGATTGGTCGTAGTGGTTGCAGATGATCCTTCGATGCATTCATCTCAAAATGAGCAAGATTCACGTTATTTAGCTAATTTTGCTAAAATACCTATTGTTGAGCCCAGTAACCAACAGGAGGCTTATGATATGGTGCGACACGCTTTTAATCTGTCAGAACAATTGCAATTACCGGTTTTGTTGCGTATGGTTACCCGTTTGTCTCATTCCCGTTCCTTGGTTACATTTAATAAGCCCAGAAAACAGAAAAATATTAGTTTTTTAGAAGACATTAAGCGTTTTCAATTGGTTCCGGCAAGGGCAAAACCTCAATTTGATAAGTTGATAAAAAAACAAAAAAAAATACGCATTTACGCAGAGGAATCACCTTTTAATAAATTGGTCATAAGTAAGGATACTTCTCTGGGGATTATAGCCAGTGGTATTGCCTACAATTATTTGATGGAAAATTTTCAGGATGGTTGTACCTATTCTTGCCTAAAAATCAGTCAATATTCCTTACCTAAAAAGCAGATAAAGTACTTATTTGATCATTGCGATAGCATTTTGGTTTTGGAAGAAGGTTATCCTTTTATCGAAGAACAATTAGCCGATTTTTTTGAAGAAGATACCAAAGTAATCGGTCGCTTAAGCGGACATTTAAACAGAACCGGAGAACTCAATCCCAATTTGGTTGCTAAAGCCTTGGGAATCAAAACAAAAAAACACCCTAAAGTGCCTAATTTTGTGACCGGACGCCCTCCTCAATTATGTGAAGGTTGTGGGCATGCCGATACGTTTAATGCCCTGAATGAAATTAGAAAAGTCATTGGAGATAAACAGATATTTGGTGATATTGGCTGTTATTCCTTAGGGGCATTATCACCCTATCACACCATCAGTACTTTGATAGATATGGGTGCGTCCATTACTATGGCAAAAGGGGCTGCCGATGCGGGTGTGCATCCGGCTATTGCTATCATCGGGGATTCTACTTTCACCCATTCCGGGATGACCGGCTTATTGGATTGTATCAATGATCAAAGTCCGGTAACCGTTATTATTTCCGATAATTCAGCGGTAGCTATGACCGGAGGTCAGGACTCAGCAGCTTTGGCTAAGTTGAAAGATATTTGTTTAGGTTTGGGAGTTGAAAGAGACCATCTAAAACTTATTGAACCCCTTCCTAAAAATCACGATAAAAATGTCGCTATTATCCAAAATGAATTGGATTATAAAGGCGTTTCTGTAATTATTGCACAACGAGCTTGTGTGAGATTACCCGGAGAAAAAAAGAAAAAAATTAAAGAAATATTAGCGGCTCAAATATAAAAAACAAAAACTATGACAACGAATATAATTTTAGCAGGCGTAGGCGGACAAGGAATTTTGACCATTGCTGCAACACTAGATACCGCATCATTGAATAACGGTTTGTTTTTCAAACAATCTGAAGTTCACGGTATGAGCCAAAGAGGAGGAGCGGTACAGTCACATCTTCGCATTTCTGATGGACAGATTTATTCTGATTTAATTCCGATGGGAGAAGCCGATATGATTATTGGAACAGAGCCTATGGAAGCACTTCGCTACATTCCTTATTTAAAGAAGAAAGCTTGGATTATTACCGAGAAAACTCCTTTTGTAAATGTCGATGATTATCCTGACTTGGGTAAGGTGTATAAGAAGATTACCTCATTTCCCAACCATTTGCTTATAGAGGCGGCACATATCGCTAAAAAATTAGGAAGTGCCAAAGCCGGAAATATGGTGTTACTAGGAGCGGCTTCTCATTATATCCCTATTAAAGAAAGGGCGCTTAAAGCAGCTATCAAATCATTGTTTCAAGCCAAAGGAGAACGTATCATTGCACTGAATCTAAAAGCTTTTGAAGCAGGGAAACAATATGTGACAAAACCGGAAAGTGTCCTAAAATAATAAAGCCTATATGTTACACGAAAAATTGGTTAAGCCTTCCAGTATTGCAATTTTAGGCGCCTCGGATAACATTCATTCTCCCGGCGGAAAAGTATTGAAAAACCTATTGGATTCTTCTTTTAAAGGAAAGCTTTATGGTGTAAACCCTAAATTAACAGAAGTTCAGGGTATTAAATGCTTTCAAAATCTAGATGATTTACCCGAAGTTGATCTGGCCATTATAGCCATTGCAGCAAAATATTGTGTAGCAAGTGTACGGCAATTAACCCAAGAAAAAAACACACGTGGTTTTATTATATATTCAGCCGGATTTAGTGAACAGGATGAAGAAGGAGCCAAGATGGAGGCAGAAATTGTACACTTAGTAAATGAAGTGGGCGGTAGTTTATTGGGACCTAATAACATAGGTTTATTAAACACCCATTATTCGGGTGTTTTTACAACTCCAATACCCAAATTAAGTTCCTCTGGTGTCGATTTTATCTCCGGTTCCGGGGCTACTGCCGTATTTATTATAGAGACCGCTATGGAAAAAGGTTTGTCTTTCAATGCGGTGTATTCCGTTGGAAATTCAGCACAAATAGGCGTAGAGGAGGTCTTGGAACATCTGGACGAGAGTTTTGATCCAAAAAATAGTGCTCGCATAAAACTGTTGTATATTGAAAGCATTCAAAATCCCCAAAAATTACTCAAACATGCCCGTTCTTTAATCCATAATGGTTGTAGTATTGCTGCCATAAAAGCAGGTAGTTCCGATGCGGGCAGTAGGGCAGCTTCATCGCATACCGGTGCTATAGCCAATGCCGATACCGCCGTAGATGCCTTGTTTCGTAAAGCTGGTATTATTCGTTGTTATGGTCGGGAAGAATTAGTCTATGTCGCCGGAGTCTTAACCTATTCCAAATTAAAAGGTAAAAATATAGCCATTATTACGCATGCCGGTGGTCCGGCTGTAATGCTGACGGATGCTTTGAGTAAAAATGGTTTACATGTCCCTAAAATTAAGCACTTAAAATCTCAAGAGTTATTAGAAAAATTATATCCCGGTTCATCGGTTGCCAATCCGATTGATTTTTTGGCGACCGGAACGGCTGAACAACTAGAAACTATCATAGATTATTGCGAAAACACTTTTGACGAAATAGATGGGATGGTCATTATATTCGGTAGTCCGGGATTATTCGGGGTACAGGAAGTGTACGATGTGTTGGATCATAAAATAAACACTTGTAAAAAACCGATTTTTCCTGTATTACCATCAGTGGTCAATGTAAAAAATGAAATACAAACCTTTATTAAAAATGGGCATTTTGCTTTTTTTGATGAAGTACTTTTCGGAAAGGCTTTGACTAAAGTTTTTGCTGTAGAACCAGTGGAAATGATTGATGTTCCATCGGATTCTGCCATACGAAACGAATTACAAAAATGTATTGCTACGGAAGCATCAGGTTATCTAAAACCTGAAATAATTCAACGATTATTTGCAATTCTTGACATTCCTCAGCTTACAGAACACGTGATTACAAATGCAAAAGAATTGGATCTACTATCGCAGCGCTTAGCATATCCTGTGGTGATGAAAGTGGTTGGTCCGGTACATAAGACCGATGTAGGAGGCGTTCGATTACATATTGAAAACACAGATGATTTGTTAAAACATTTCAAAGAATTGATGCAGATAAAAGAGGCAAGTGGTGTTTTAGTACAACCTATGATATCCGGATTAGAATTGTATATCGGGGCAAAAAAAGAAGGAAATTTCGGACATACAATTGTTTTTGGACTGGGCGGTGTACTGATTGAAATTCTTAAGGATATACAAATAGGATTGGCTCCGTTGAGTATTGCTGAAATTAATCGTTTGATTGTTCAATTAAAAGCCTATCCCATACTTACAGGTTATAGAGGTCAGGCTGGAATTGCAATTAAAGAATATATGACAATTATCAAAAAAGTTTCTGATTTGGTAAGCTATTTACCCGAAATTGAAGAACTGGATATCAATCCGTTGATAGCAGATGTAAAGGATATATATGCCGTAGATGCCAGGATTCGAATTAAAAAATAGGGGACTTATTATAAGTTAAGTAATACAATTTCACCCTTTCCGTTTTTATCATCACTTCCAATGATAAATGAACAATTGGCAGGACGTATGGAGTAGGGGATTGCCCGATCTTTTAAAGCAGTCATATAAAAAATAATTTTGGAAAATTCATTGGACTGATTGTCAAAGACAATTTTGTCTATATGTTTATTATCAATGATTTGCTGTATTTTTTCCAAATCATCATAACGTGATATGACGCGGGTATTACAAACAGCAAAAAGATGAATTTCACTGGCTAAAAACTGCTTTTGAAGGCTTTCATAAACCGGATTCTCATTACCGATATATAAGATGTTTTTAGGTTGTTTTGCATGTAATTGTACTTTCTGACGAAGTTGCAGTAATTTGTAGGTATGTAATAACCAGATACCCATACGCATAGCCATATCAAACAATGGATTTAGCTTAAAATGTTTTTGGTAAAAAATACGCATCGCACCGTAGAAATTATTGAGATAAGTGCTGTTTTTTACCGTGCTTTCACCTTTGTAATGGATGATTTGAGTCTTGGGAAAATAGCTGTTTTGGTAGCCTTTTTTGAGTATTTTATAACTTAAATCGATGTCTTCTCCAAACATAAAATAATCTTCATCAAAGCCTTTAACTTTGATATATAATTCTCTGTTTATCAACATAAAAGCTCCCACAAAAACAGGGACATTTCCTATTTCATCTTCCGCCAGATTGGAGGCGTAGTAGGCGTCAGTAGCTTTTTTAGAGAAAGCAAAAAGTTTTTTAAAGGCAATTTTGGGTGTAGGTACTGCTCTCTTACTTTCCGGTAAAAAATGACCGGTACCGTCTATCAATTTAACCCCAAGAATACCCAAATTTTTTTGTTTGTTGGCAAAATTCAATATTTTACTAAAAGTATCTTCTGCTACAACTGTATCCGGATTGAGAATCAATACATACGTACCGGAAGCTTGTTGCACACCGATATTATTAGCCTTGGAAAAACCTAAGTTTTTGTCATTTTCAATAAGTATTACATCGGGAAAATGCTTTTTCACCATCTCACAACTAGCATCGGTAGAAAGGTTATCTACCACGATAATTTCACCGTCAATACCACGCATAGCACTTTGTACACTCAAAAGGCATTGATGCAAAAAATAGCGGACATTATAGTTGACAATGATGATGGATAGT
>CAYNFJ010000015.1:26189-26349 GCA_964396505.1 uncultured Polaribacter sp.
ATAAATAAATCCTTATAATACTAAACTAATACCGTTCATAAAATTATCTTTTTAAGGAGTGTTCAAAAGGAATCCGGTTAATAATACTTCGTCCTAAGGTTATTTCATCGGCATATTCCAGTTCATCTCCCACAGAAATACCCCGTGCGATACTGGTAAT
>CAYNFJ010000016.1:0-1265 GCA_964396505.1 uncultured Polaribacter sp.
CCATCGTGTACCTCACCAATCTTATGACTGACACCTGTATAATACAAAATACGTTCCGTCACCGTCGTTTTACCGGCATCGATATGCGCGGCAATACCAATATTTCGTGTGTATTTTAAATCTCTTGCCATTTCTTAAAATCTAAAGTGTGAAAAAGCTTTGTTAGCTTCGGCCATTTTATGCGTATCCATACGTTTTTTTACAGCAGCCCCTTCTTCTTTAGCAGCAGCAAGAATTTCTGCGGCTAATTTTTGAGCCATTGTTTTTTCGTTACGTTTTCTAGAATAACCTATCAGCCACTTAATAGCCATAGAGACCTTTCTATCCGGTCTGATTTGCATCGGAATTTGGAAAGTTGCCCCTCCTATTCTTCTACTACGCACCTCTACTTGAGGCATCACGTTAGACAATGCTTCTTTCCAAATATCAAGAGCTGTTTTCTCTTCATCTTGATTTTTAGAATCTACAATATCCATCGCTGAATAGAAAATATCAAATGCTAATGATTTTTTTCCATCCCACATTAAATTATTTACAAATCTTGTAACTAATTGGTCATTGAATTTAGGATCCGGTAAAAGAATCCTCTTTTTCGCTTTCCTTTTTCTCATTATTGAAAAAAATTATTGTTATGGTAGCGGTCAAATGTTACGTTTTGGATTTCAAAACTTTAAAACAACATCATCCTACTACGAAACTTGTTTAAAAATTATTTTACTTCTTAGGGCGTTTCGCACCGTATTTAGATCTGCGTTGTGTTCTACCTTCTACTCCGGCAGTATCTAACGCACCACGTACAATGTGGTATCTAACTCCTGGCAAATCCTTCACCCTTCCTCCTCTAACTAATACTATCGAGTGCTCTTGTAAATTATGTCCTTCACCCGGGATATACGCATTTACTTCGTTACCATTGGTCAAACGAACCCTGGCTACTTTACGCATAGCAGAGTTTGGTTTCTTTGGTGTCGTAGTATAAACACGCGTACATACCCCACGTCTCTGTGGACAAGAATTCAACGCAGCCGATTTACTCTTCTTAGTTGTTTTGGTTCTTCCTTTGCGTACTAATTGTTGTATGGTTGGCATACTAAAGTTGTGATTATTTACGTTTTACTTAGACACGACAAATTACGCCTTGTCTTTCTTATCTCTTTTTAAGAGTTTGCAAATGTATGATAATTTATTTTATATTCAAATAAGTTTTCATTAATTTTTTTTAGTTTTTTTAAACTGTACATTTGTATTTTGATTTTACAGGAAGA
>CAYNFJ010000016.1:1365-23882 GCA_964396505.1 uncultured Polaribacter sp.
TTGTATTCCAAGGGGTTTTCCCGTCATTACATCCATCATATCACTAAAAATGATTCACTCATAACTGTTAATTACTATTTAGGAAAGCCTCTAAAATACGTATTCCTTTTGCATCCTAAAAGCGATGTATTTGCTCAATTATTTCATCTGAAATTAACCGACGCGCATACTTTACAACTGCCTATTACAGCCATCTCCGGTTTTCTGCAAGATTTGGTTCGATATTATCAAAACACCGGTTTTCCTTTTGTAAAGGTACAGCTCGATCATTTTTCCATTCAAGACGAATTGCTTTACGCAGATTTAATCATTATAAGAAATAAAAAACGTTTTATCAATAAAGTACTTGTAAAGGGATATTCCAATTTTCCAAGATCATTTATCAGGTATGATTTTGGGATAAAACCACCCAAAATATTCAATCAAGATCAAATTGAAACGATTACGGAAAAAATAAATGGAATTCCTTTTGTCAGCGAAATTAAGAAACCGGAATTGTTATTTAAAAAAGACAGCACATTATTATATCTGTATTTAAAGAAGGTAAAAAGCAATAAATTTGATGGATTAATCGGGATGGTGTCTTCTGAAAAATCTAAAAAAATACAGCTTACAGGTTATTTAAATTTAAAACTGCTGAACATATTGAATTTTGGAGAAGATTTTGAATTGAGCTGGCTGTCAAACGGTCAAGAATCGCAGAACTTAGCTGTAAAAACCAGCTTGCCCTACTTGTTTCAAACACCTTTGAGTTCAAATTATCATTTTACAATCTTTAAAAAAGACAGCAGCTTTATCTCCATTACTCACAACTTGAATCTGGACTATGCCATAAACACGAGCCAAGTAGCCGGTGTGTCGATAAAAAACCTACAATCAAACAGCATTAAACTAACAGACAATCAAACTGATTATCAAGATATTACAGCACATTACTACGGGCTATATTACCGGTATATAAAGACGTACAATCACCCGATTTTTAAAACCAAAATGAGGGTGTACACCTCCTTTTTAAAAGGAAAAAGAAATAAAGAAAAACAAAATAGTCTTAGCGCTGAAATAGATCTACTCCTTCCTGTTAACAAAAAAAATATGATTACGATCAAGGGTAGGAGTAAATTACTACTATCTGACACCTACTATATAAACGAAATGTATCGTATAGGCGGTAGTAATTCTATTCGTGGATTTGATGAACAAAGTATATTTGTCGATAAATATGTGTACACCAATTTAGATTATAATTACCTGATTAACGCACATACCTATCTTTCTGTACTTTCAGATATAGGTATTGTCAATAATCAGATTGATACACTAAAATATGCCTTATACAGTTTTGGTATCGGTTACACTACTCTAACAAAAATTGGATTTATAGGAATTCAATATGCCATAGGAAACACCACCAATACTCATTTTTCATTCAATAATTCCAAAATACACTTGAAATTATCCCAATATTTCTAGTTATAGACGCAACCTTTAGCAATATCTTCATCTTTTTAAGGACAATGAAGCAATACTCTTAACGTATAGTTAACAATTTTAGAACATTTTTAGGTAAATGTTTTGGTTTTTAACGCTATTTTAAGATATTTGCAATTAATTAATTCAAATAATTATACAATGAAAACAAAGTTTAATGGAATTTTAACGCTCTTGCTAGCGTTTACCGTGCATTTTGCTTTTGCACAAAAGACTGTTTCGGGAACTGTTTCTGATGAAACCGGACCACTTCCCGGAGTAAGTGTATTAATTCAAGGTACTCAAACAGGTACAGAAACCGATTTTGATGGTAAGTATTCGCTTACTGCCAATCAAGGGGATGTATTGGTTTACTCTTTTATGGGTAAAAAAACCAAATCTGTAACAGTGGGTGCTGCCAGTGTGTACAATGTAACTCTTGAGGACTCTAGTGAGGTTCTTGAAGAAGTTGTTATCACAGGAGCGATGGGTATCAAAAGAAAAGCCAAATCTATCGCGGCCGGAACAGAAAATGTTTCCAAAGAACAATTAGTACAAACCTCACCTGTTACTGTAACTTCAGCACTTGTTGGTAAAGTAGCCGGTATGGATATTGCTACCGGTAATAATGGTGTGGAACCCACCACTCGTATTGTATTACGTGGTAACAGATCTTTAACCGGTAATAATGAGGCGCTTGTTGTTATCGACGGGGTTATTGCTCCTAAAAGTGCGTTAAGCGCTTTAAATCCTAATGATGTAGCTAGTGTGAACGTATTAAAAGGTGCGGGTGCTGCTGCTTTATATGGACCTAGAGCGAGTAACGGTGCGTTGATAATCACCACAAAATCCGGTGCCGGAAGCGAAGGTGGTTTTGATATCAACCTCAATTCAAGCTATAGCTTTGAACAAGTAAAATTCTTACCGGACCTTCAAACAAAATATGGTAGTGGTTGGAATGGAACTTATGATCCTATTGAAAACACAAACTGGGGACCTCAACTAGATGGACAGGTTAAACCTATTGGGCCTGAATTAATCATTGACGGTGCTTTATCCGGAACTAGACAAATGGAAACTTTCTCTGCAAAAAACAATATTGCAGATTTCTTTAACACCGGTTCTACCATAAACAATAGCCTTTCTGTCAGTACCGGAAATAAAAAATCTTCTTTTTTCTTCTCTGCGTCAGATGCTAGAGTTGCCGGTATTGTAAAAGATGATAAATACAACAGAAATTCATTCCGTGCAAACATTACTAACAAATTAAGTGATAAATTCAGTGTTCGTATCGGAGCAAACTATTTTAGAAGTAATAAGAACGTCGTAGGGCGTCATGGTAAACAAACACGTCCACTCTATTGGTATGTACTCAACACCCCAACCGAGATAGATTTGACCAAATATCAAGATTGGAAAAATGACTTGTATTCTACTCCTGACAATTACTACAACGGTTATTATGAAAATCCTTACTGGATTATTGATAATGCCAGAAACACCAATGACTTGAGTAGATTAAGAGCTAATATGCACCTGTCTTATGATGTAGCCGATTGGTTCAACTTAAGCTATACGTTGGGTACCAATAACTACAATTACGAAAGTAAAAACACCAGAGGTGGAGTACATTACGTCAGAAATGATATTTCCAGTTCTGCCAGAGGTAATATTACCCCTTCTGTAGGTGATTATGAAAGTAGAAGTAATGAAATTCAATCTGACTTGATGGGTAATTTCAACTTTGATATTAATGATGATATTTCAACAAAATTCACCGTAGGTAACCACGTAGAAACCTATAAAGGAAAAAGTATCAGTTTAAGTGGTAGCGATTTATTTGTACCCGATTTTTATAACTCCAGTGTTTTAACTGGGGAATACAATGGTTCTGAATATACATCAGAAACTAGAAACTACGCAGTTTTTGGTGATATGACACTTTCTTATAAAGATTACTTATTCTTGACTGCTACCGCCAGAAATGACTGGTTCTCTATATTAAAGTCTCCTAAAAATAGTATTTTTTATCCTAGTGTTGGGATGTCTTTCGTTCCAACCGATGCTTTTAAAGGATCCGGAGATAAATCTTCTATCTTGAGTTATATGAAACTATTTGCCAACTACGCCGAAGTGGGAGGAAAAGGTGTAATTGGTGCTTACAGTAACCAAGAAACATTCTCCGTTCCGGGTAATTTCCCATACGGAAGCACTATTGGTTTAACCCTACCGAATACAATCGTAAGTGACGATTTGAGTTTGGAACGTACAAAGAGTACAGAAATTGGTATTAATACATTATTCCTCAAGAAAAGAATTGGTTTGGATTTTGTTTATTACAAAACCCAATCTGTTGACCAAACTTTGTTTGCTGGAGTATCTTCTGCCGCAGGTGGAACTCAGTTATTAACCAATGTAGGTGATGTTCAAAATACAGGATATGAAGTAGATTTAAAATTGAGACCTTTTGAAAATCCTGAAGGATTTACTTGGGATTTGGCCTTTAACTATGCACATAATACCAACGAAGTGGTCAGTCTTAGTGATGGAGCCAATGAATTGAAAATTTATGGATATACCGATGATTCTGCCGGATTGTACGCTATTAAAGGAAAACCCTTCCCTCAATTGAAAGCCTCAGCTTATGCTAGAGATGATCAAGGTAGAGTATTGATCGATCCTGCCACCGGTAACCCAATCAAAGCCGCTCAAACCAAAGAATTTGGAACAACTGTTGCTCCAAATATTTATGGATTGAGAAATGACTTTGCCTATAAAAACTTGAGATTATCTGTGGTAGCCGATTACAAAACAGGGCATGTATTCTACAACTCTGTTGTAAGTGCTTTGGAATTCACCGGTCGTCTAGGCAACAGACCTAGAGAGCCTTTTGTATTCCCTAACTCTGCTTACGAAGTAACACCGGGGGTATATGAAGCCAACACCAATATTCCAGTATCACAAGCCGGAAATACCGGATTATATGAAGCGTTCTGGGGTGAAATATATGGAGATATTAATGAGAATTACGTAACAGATGCATCTGCTCTTAAAATTAGAGAAATTGCATTGACCTATGAAGTGCCCAATAAATTGATAAGTAAAACTGCCATAAAAGCCATTAGTGTGGGTGTAATAGCAAGAGACTTATTTATGTTTAGACCGGCATCAAATGTATATACAGATCCTGAATTCTATAGTGGTAGTACAAATGCCGTAGGATTTGGTAATCAAGACCAAACACCTCCAACCGGTTCGTATGGTTTCAAATTAAATGTTAAATTTTAATACAATAACAAATGAAAAAATTAATAATATTATTGTTTGCATCAGTACTGTTCGTTTCTTGTGGACAGGATTTTCTGGATGTGAATACAGATCCTAATAACCCTGCGGAAGCAACTCCCGAGGTAACCTTACCGGTTGCTCAGGTATCCAGTGCAGCTATTGTACAGGGTGGTTATAACTCTATGAATACCGTAGGGAACTTATTTATGTATATTTGGGCTTCCGGTCCGGGTGGTGTATGGTACACCAATGAAATGGCTTTGAATGTAACTTCCAATTTCCATCCTGAAATTTGGAATACTACATACGCAAGCATATTGAAAAACTATAATTATGTTGCCAACTATGATCAACCTAATTATGAATATTTTAATGCAATTGCTAAAATTATGATGGTATATCATTTTCAGATTTTAGTAGATGCGTATGGGGATGTTCCTTATACTGAAGCTTTAAAAAGAGCCACTAATACCAGACCTGCTTATGATAATGCCGCTTCGATTTATGCCAATCTCTTAACTGATTTGGATGATGCCTTAGCGCTTATCAACAACGCACCCGCATCTGCCCTTGTTCCTAACGGAAATCAAGATATTATGCTTGCCGGAGATATGACCAAGTGGAAACAATTTGCCAATACCCTAAAAATGAAATTGGTCATTCGTGAATCCAGCACACTGGATATGGCTACCATTCAAGGTGTTTTTGCAGACATTGCTGCTGAAGGTTCCGGATTCTTAACTGAAACGGTATATGCGAACCCCGGATATACTAAAACTAGTAGTAAACAAAGTCCTCACTGGGCAGGTTATGGTGAAGATACCGGTGATAACGTTACTTTAAACTGGAAATATACAAAAGGTACCGACTATATTATTGATAAGATGATTAGTGGGAATGATTTCCGTATAGATGGTAAATTTGCTGTAGTAAATGGTTTCTGGCAAGGATTTGCACAAGGAGCTGCCACTGCCGGCGAAAATAATGAGGACTATTCCAGCATTGCAAAAAAATCCGGAGGTTCTTTCTCGGGAAATCCCAACTGGAAACCCGAGTTAATTGATTCAGAACAAGATGCTATTATTTTTACGGCAGCTGAATCTTACTTACTACAAGCGGAGGCAGCAGATAAAATGTATATGACCGGTGTAGCTCAAGATTTATATGTTGCCGGTGTAGAGGCTTCATTTGCAGAATATGGCTTCTCGTCATTATACAGCAATGGTTATTTGAGTGGTAACGCAGGAGACGACGCAGTCAATTGGACACTTGGAAATCATATGAAGTGTATTATTACACAAAAATATTTCGCTTTAGCCGGAATTAACGGAATGGAAACTTGGTTTGAGTATAACAGAACCGGATTCCCTGATGATCTACCATTCTCTTCTACTGCTATTTCTACTACACGTCCTGTAAGACTATTATACCCGAACTCTGAAATATCTAATAATTCAGCTAATGTTCCGGCTCAAACTAGTAGTGATGCCTTTAGTAGTCCCATATTTTGGCAAAATTAATAACATACTAACTTAAAATTAATAAAATGAAAACAATTAAATTAATATTTGCTAGCTTACTATTGTTAATTAGTACTAGTTCATGTCTGCTGGATCAGGACCCGGGAGACCAATACGGAGATTCCGTGAGTGTATTGGGCTTCGCTCAAGCCTCTCAAAAATTGACCCTTTTTGTGGATAATGGGGTTCAAAATGTGAATATACCCGTACGAATTGATGGACCTCAGAAATATGACATCAAAAATGATGTAACGGCTGTGGTTAGTGTTGATCCTTCTTCTACTGCGGTAGAAGGTGTTAATTTCACAATTGATAATCCGATTGTAACTTTATCGCCCGGTCAAAACTTGTTAGACGTAGTACAAGTTTCTGTAATGACAGATGGTATTGACCCATTAACCATTACAGAAAATCCTAAAATTGTATTAAAACTAACTGATATTTCAGATACTAGTATCTTGGTAAATGGAAGAGCTGATGTAGCCACCATTGAGATTATATATATTTGCCCGTCTGATATGGCCGGTGATTACGACAATCCCGACTTACCCTCCGGCGCGAACGGTGTAGCTACTTTGGAAGAAGCTGGTGACGGTAGATATAAAGTAAGTGCCTTACCTTACTTAGGATGGGGTGGCACAACGCCTATCTATTACTATATCATTGACAATTGTAACCAATTAACCTACGATGGTGGTGAATTGGACGAGAATGGTTACCAAATGAATGCCGTATGGTTTGATAGAGATGAAGTTTTAGAAACATTTACGATTTACTACAGCGTTTTGAGTTTTGATTTTACCAACGCACCATCTACCTATACTAAACAATAAAACAATTTAAATATGAAAACAATAAATAAATTTTTTACTGTTGTATTTACGCTGGCGGTATTTACGTTTATATCCTGTGATAATACAACAGAAACTGCCGAAGAGGCTAATCCCGCTGATTACCCTATGGTAACTATTACACCTAATACACCTAGTGGTAGTACTGTAAATGAAGAAGGATCTCCTGCGTTTACGTTTACTATTCATATGGATAAATTATTGGATCACGAAGTGAAGATTTCTGCTGTTCAAACCGGTGGTGATGCCAGTGCAGATGATTTTACATTTTCGGCTGCAAAAATTGAACCATATACACATGATGCCACATTTACCCTGTCTGTAAAAGAAGACGGTATAGTAGAAGACACAGAAACATTGAATGTTAAAATCGGTGCTTTTGATTTAGATACTATGTATACAATAAATCCAAACTCAGATGTTGTAGAATATACCATAAACATTGAGAACTGTGCTACTTGTGTGACCTGTGATTGGAGATTAGAGATGCAAGATGCCTATGGAGACGGCTGGAACGGTGGATACCTGACCTTTGATGTGGGAGGCACACAAACTGATTATAGTTGTACGGATGATGCAGATACCGAAATTGTAGCTGTAACAGATCAAGCACAATTAACTGTTAGCTATACATCCGGAAGTTGGGAAGATGAAAACACATTCCAATTGTACGATCCTTCAGGAACCATGGTACTTCAAGGAGGACCAAACATCACCCCCGGACAACTATATACAGTATTTAACGATTGTCCGTAAGTAGTGAATAAATTCTAACGTACACAAAAAATGTGTATAAAAAGAGGTTGCTTTTTAAGTAGCCTCTTTTTTTTAATATATTCAAGAGTCGTTTTTTCTAAATTATATACCTAAAGCAGCTAATCAAGCAAAAGCACATATTTGAACTTTTTCCTTTTATCAGAAGGTGATTCGCTACAGGTATCCGTTACTTACATCTCATAATACTCATTATGAATGTGTCTAGCTGATTGTATGGGTGTATCTCTGAAAAATAGTTTAAAACTTAGTATAACACATCTTTTTCCTGTCTTCGACCTTGGGTCACTCAAAATTAAAAAGCAAATATCATTACTTACTCTTTCTATTTTTGCTTAATAAAAAAAATCAAGCTAAACGATGCTTCATCGTACTCTTTTTTTGATTTAGTTTGAAAGCTAGCTACAATGATATGATGATAGTTGTTGTTACCATTAGATAAACACACCCCAAACCCCTCTAAGAGGACAGCATGGGATTTAAGAACAAGGAACATCGATTTACGAATATTGAAGTTTTTTCTTACTTCTAAAATCATCATTCCTTGTTCAATATTCGTTATTTAAAAAAAATCGATACTATCCCAAAAAGTGTGTAAAGCGAGGTTTTGTTATATTTATAAATTGAATTGTAAGATATAAAGGAGTACAGAAAACAGGGAAAAATCCTCAAGATCACGGCATAAAAAAACAACCAATTTAAAAAAATCAAATTGGTTGTCTTCTATAAAGCAAATAAAAGATGTTAATTTTTAAGAAAGCGGGCTTTATATAATTTATCATTCACAGCCAATTTAATAAAATATGAACCCTCTGCTAATTCGGAAATATCTAAATTCAAATTTTTATTATCCGGATATATAATCGAATTATTAACAATTTTACCATTCAAATCATATATGGTATAAGTAATAGGTGAAACATCAGTATCTATAGGAAGCACCAAATGTATGAGAGAATTAGCGGGATTGGGATAAATACGAATTGGAATCGTTTCATAATCAGCTATAGAAACCGTGCCGTCAGCAGCTGTAAAAGTACCGGAAAAAATACCTCGTCCGTAGGTAGATGCATACACTTTATTATCATCTTTTAACTGCAAATCGGTAACCTTAACACTTCTCATACCATTATCAGCCTGCATCCAATTAGGATTTGCATCGCTAAAGTTTTGTGTCCACCAAATACCAAGATCAGTACCGATAATAACCTGTTCCGGATTAAGCGGATTTTGTAGAATACAGTTCACCGGTAAATCCGGTAAATCACCATCTTTTTTAGACCAGGAGGTTCCTCCATCATTGGTATAGAAAATATTATTAACTCCATAATTATACATGGTAACGAACATTTCAGGCTCGGATTGACCAAATTCAATGTCAGAAACACTGCCTAAAAAATCAGCTCCGGTAATCTCTTCCCATTGAGGAGAAGAATTGGCATTATTGACTTTTAATAATTTAGAATTACGAGTACCAACAAAAAGCAAAGACCTACTGGTCGTATAAGGTGATACAACTAGAGCTGATGGTTGTTTATCCAATAAAGCATTTGTCAAGCTAAGTTGAGATACATTACCTAATAAATTGGAGTAACGCATAATTGCATTGGAGGATGAAGTAGAATAATTGGAATACAAAATATTAAGATTTGAATCCAGTGCCAATTCATTAATAAAATCACCATTACTTCCGGATTCACTATTGATGTAAGTACTAGATCCATTAACATAATTATGTAACTGAATACTCTGATTATAAACATAATTGGTAATATAGTATCTATCAGATCCATCTTGGTCAAAGAAACAGAAACCGCCGTCACCACCTGAAGCTAGTGTAGCAGAATTTATTCCCGGTGATGCACTCTCCATTATTAAGGAACCATTATCTTGCGCCCCAGCCAATATCTTTTCTACTGAAAAAGCAGAAGAAGGGGGTACCGCAACTTTGTAAAATTGCGTTACATTGTAGTTGTTATTTCTTTCTTCAATGGTACTACCATTATCATCCGAATAGAAAACACCTCCATCGCAACCACAAACCATTTTTCCATCTGATGAAAATGCCATCCCATGTTGATCAGAATGCACATAATTATATCCATAAGAGCCTGACCAATGGGAAATTTGCGTCCAAAAACCACCGGAGTTAATAGATTTAAACAAGTCTATACCTCCCACATAAAGCGTGTTGTCATTGGTTGGATCTACCTCTATTGTCAAATCATAAAAAGCTTGACCTCTTGTAAAATCATTGGATGGAATTCCCGAGTCAGCATCGTTTGGCAAAAGCAAAGCGGTTAAATCCGTATCAAAACCATCGGATGTCTTAAACATTTTGACCGGTTCGGTAGTAGATGAGGTCGCACATAATACATATACTTTGTTTGCATTGGAAGCAGAACAAGCAATTTCTGTTCTTCTTGCTTGTGTTACCCTTCTTTTGTAAACAAAATTGGTACCATCGGTAGAACGATATAAATAGCCTCCTCCATCATCATATGTAAAACTGTAGGTACTGCTCAAATAAATAGAATTATCAGCTGCGATTTCCAAATCGTTCGGGCAAATAGGATTTCCTGAAGCTGTTGGGGATAAAGAAATATTTGTCCAAGTAGCACCGCCATCTATTGATTTATACAATCCCATATTGGAACCACCCATATAAGTCGCATTAGCACCTGCAGCATAAAATGAATCCCCCACTGCCACAAAAATTTCGGATACTCCGGCATTATTCCTGATGGCAATGTCGTTGATAAAGATATTACCGGGAACCATATAAGCACCCGGAGTAGTAGCTTCTTTCGGATTTATGGTTACTTGAACAGTATTTCCGGCATTGATTTCCTGTTTAAATATAGCGCCATCTGTTTTGGAAACCATAACAGAAGGAATCGTAATAGTGTTGTCGGTTCCACCCTGAATAATCGGATTTCCGGAAACGTTATTAACCATTATCACACCGATGGCACCGGCATCTTGAGCATTTTTAACTTTTACGGTAAAATTACAATTACCCCGATCAATAACAGCAATTTTTCCATTAACCTGCGCCGTATTCACCAGAGCATTACATCCTTCTGTCGGAAGGGCTGATCCATCATCCACTATTACCAATTCACCTGAAAATGAAGTAAGTTCCGGTCCAAAAGCCGCTGCAACTGCTGCATAGGTTCCGGCAATACTCCCCGGAGCTGTTACAACCACTTCTGCATCGGTATCAAAATACGAATCGCCGGTAATTCCCTCCAATACATTAAACCACGTATTACCACCATCGGTAGATTTCCAAACTCCACTTCCATTGACATCACCGGCTAAATAGGATTCACCGGTTCCAACATAAAAAGTATTGGAATCATTCGGATCAACTTTTATAGAAGTAACAGATAAATTTTCCGGAATATCCATCAATACCCACGGAGAATTTGCATCTGTAATATCACTGTTTTTCCATAATCCTCCACTTACACCACCGGCAAAAACTGTTTTTTGAGAAGCATCGTTCGGATCAAATAACAATGCTTTGGTTCTACCCCCCACATTGTTAGGACCTCTTTCTTCCCAATTGTTATCAGAAGCATCTCCCGGCACTCTCATAGTAGCGGACTGTTGTCGGTTCATTCGTAATTCTTTTTCTAATTGATATAATTTTTGAGGGGTAGGATATCCCAACTCCGGATTCATCTTTAAAAGCCATTGTTGCTCAAAATATTTATTTGGAGGAACGCCTAAAGAAGCTTTTTCTTTGTCAGAGAGTTGAAATTTATGAGTCATTCTGTTGTTAGACAAAAAGGCTACATGTTTATCTCTTTTTTGTTTCATATCTTGATCGCTTCTCTTTGTTAATAAAAAAAGAGATAAGATTGCTATTGCTAAAGTTAAAGTAATACTTTTGTAATTCATGGTATATTTGTTTTAGATAGCTACAAATATATTTATTATTTTAATATTAATACCTCAAATGGACAATAATATAATTTTCGGCATACGTGCCATCATTGAAGCTATACAAGCCGGAAAAAATATTGAAAAAGTTTTTTTACAAAAAGGCTTACAAGGACATTTGTATAGCGAACTGAATAGCTTGATAAAAGCACACAAGATAACCAGCAGCTTTGTACCGGTTGAAAAATTAGAACACTTGTCAAGATTTCAAAACCATCAAGGTGTTGCTGCACGTATTTCTCCAATAAAATACGTAGATCTGGAAACATTGATTGAAACGACCTTGGCTTCTGAAAAAACACCTCTTTTTTTATTGCTGGATCATATTACGGATGTGAGAAATTTCGGTGCCATAATTCGAACTGCAGAATGTACCGGTGTAGATGGTATCATTATTCCGGAAACCGGCTCTGCTCCTATTACCGCAGCTACAATTAAAACCTCTGCCGGTGCCGCTTTTAAAGTTCCTATTGCTAGAGTTAATCACCTTAAAGATGCATTATTTCACTTACAAAGTGTAGATATCCGTACGGTGGCGGCAACTGAAAAAACCCATACCACACTGTATGAAACTCCACTTAATCAACCCCTTGCATTAATCATGGGATCTGAAGATCGGGGTATTAATCCATCTATTCTAAAACTCGTTGATTACAAAGCAAAACTACCACTGTTGGGAACTATTGAATCCTTAAATGTATCGGTAGCTTGCGGGGCATTTTTGTACGAAATTGTAAGACAAAGAAGGCTTTAATCCGGCTCTTCTTTTTTTAGAATATAGTTAACAACTCGCTTATTCTCGGTGGGTAAGGTGCTGTTTTCTTCCAATTCTTCTTCCTCCGGTTGTGGGGGCACAAAATTACCGTCTTCATCAAAATAAGTATCAAATTCTGTTTTGTGGAATACATATTTCTGTGCTTGGGGCCCTTGATTTCTATAATAAAAAACAAAAAACAATCCTACTATAAAACCCGATAGGTGACCTTCCCAGGAAATATCCGTTTTGATAGGAAAAAGATACCAAACCATACCGCCATATAGAAAAACGACCACCAAGGACAAAGCGACCAAACGATAGTACTTCCGGATAATTCCACTAAAAAAAATAAAACTAAACAGCATGTAAATAACGCCGCTTATCCCGATATGATAGGCAGGACGGGCTATTATCCAAGTCAGTAAGCCCGTTAAGAGCATCCCATAAAAGAATATTTTATAAGCCACCTTTCTATAAAAATAAAGCAAACTGGCAAGTAATACAAATACCGGTACTGAATTGTTAAACAAATGGGCAATACCGGAGTGAATAAACGGACTGAACAAGACCCCGCGTAAACCTTTAAGCGTTCTGGGATAAATACCCCATCTGTTAAAGTTAAACCCAAAAGCATACTCCACCCAATAGACCGACCACAAGCTAAAAACCAAAAGCAATGGAATCAAATACACTAAAGCATCGTATTTAAAAGGAACCTCCTTTGTTGAATTATCTGTAATCATACCGGTAAAGCCATTCAATAATTACTCCATTCCAAATATAATGACATTTTTGTAATTTAGGCTGTCAATATTGGTAAACATAGATTGTTTCTTTACTTTTACCAAATGAATATTCCATTAGCAGAACGTATCCGGCCTAAAAGTTTAAAAGATTATATAGGACAAGACCCTATTGTCGGAGAAAAAGGGACGCTTACGCAAAGTCTCCGTCAAGGGATGATTCCATCGCTTATATTGTGGGGACCTCCCGGCACCGGAAAAACTACTCTGGCACATATTATAGCTCACGAAAGTAAACGCCCGTTTTTTGCCCTAAGCGCTATCAATTCCGGGGTTAAAGATGTACGGGAAGTCATTGAAAAAGCCAAAAAAAATACCGGACTGTTTACGACCAAAAATCCGATTTTGTTTATTGATGAGATTCACCGGTTTAGCAAATCACAGCAAGATTCCTTGTTGGGTGCTGTAGAAAAAGGATGGATTACCTTAATAGGAGCCACCACTGAAAATCCTAGTTTTGAGGTAATCCCTGCCCTACTCTCTCGCTGTCAAGTGTATGTGTTGCAATCTTTTTCTAAAGAGCATTTATTAAAATTGCTACAAATTGCTATGGAAAAAGACGAGATTATCGCTCGGAAAGAAATTGAACTACAGGAAACCGATGCCTTGCTACGTCTTTCGGGTGGAGATGCTAGAAAATTACTCAATATCTTTGAGTTGATTATTTCATCAGAAAAAGAACCCATACGTATTTCAGAGCAATTAGTATCAGAAAAAGTACAAGCCAATCCGGCTAGATATGACAAAACCGGCGAACAGCATTATGACATTATTTCGGCTTTTATCAAATCCATACGCGGTAGCGACCCAAATGCTGCCGTATATTGGTTGGCACGAATGATAGCCGGTGGCGAAGATGTCAAATTTATTGCCCGTCGGATGCTCATTCTCGCTTCTGAAGATATTGGTAATGCCAATCCAACGGCATTGATCATGGCCAACAACACTTTTCAGGCTGTAGCTACCGTAGGGTATCCCGAAGCGCGTATTATATTGAGCCAATGCGCTATCTATCTGGCCAATTCGCCCAAAAGCAACAGTGCGTACAAAGCAATAGATACCGCCCTGGAATGGGTTAAGAAAACAGGAGATCTACCGGTGCCATTGCATCTAAGAAATGCACCTAGTAAATTGATGAAAGAATTAGATTATGGAAAAAATTACCAATACGCTCATAATTTTGACAACAATTTTGTCGATCAAGAGTTTTTACCCGATGCCATAACCCATACCAGACTCTACGAACCCGGAAACAATGCAAGAGAAAACAAGTTTAAAGATTTTCTAAAAAAACGTTGGAAAGATAAGTATGGCTATTGATCCTACTTTCCTGATTGCATCGAATTTATTGTAAGACCAAATTGAAGTGAAGCAGTATGGGCTTTTGCTAAATTGGAAAAGGCTAAAAGATGGTTCATTCCGGCAAAAAAGTTCAGTTTCCATAATTGAAATGACAAAGCCACCCCAATATTCGTCTGGCTAAATTTATCAGCTGTATAACTCAATCGTGTTTGTAATACATTATTAAAATTCTTTTCATAAAAAACACTGATAGCCGGCAACACCATTTGCGGTCTTTTCTGTAATTGCAATAAAGCCCCAACAGCATTGGTCTTGAAATCAAATTGTCTTTGTGCATCATACGTACAAGATGCATATCTTTTTCTGCCAAAACCGTATTGAATAAATGCGTTGAGTTTCAAGGGTCGCCAAGATATATACGATGTATCATCTGTAGAATAATGAATGTTTTCATTAAAATCATCTTCTAGACTTTGCCAATAATCCATCGGATGATCCGGATCAAAATTGAGATTGATTCCTTCGGTAAGATAGCTTCCTTGAACTTGATAAGTTGTAACATCTTTGGAATTAAAGATAATTCCCAAATCATTGATACTACCGGAAATACTTAGATTTTCATCGTAATGATATGTAAAACCCAAATCAATACCTATTCCTTTATTACCTTTAAATAAGAGTTTGTTTACAATATCTTTTTTGTCGATAATATCGTAATTTTCATAGACAACTCCCGATGTTTGCAAGCGGGCATCCAAGGATTGAATCGCTTGATAATAGGTATTTGACCTACCTTCGCCAGTTACAAAAGAACCGGTATTATGGCTACTCTTAAGGTTAAATACTCCGGAATACAATTTAAATCTTCCTCCAATCTGTATTTTATCATCTAATTTTTTTTGAATACCAATATGATAAACTCCTACCAAATCCATTTGGAAAGCAAAAGGGTTTAGAGTATACCGTCTATCCAAATAGGTAGTTCCTTCATAGTACAATTGAGCAATGCTTTTAGGAAAATAGCATATAAATCCAATTCTTCATAAAAACCAAAAGACAGAAACACACCATTATGTATACGGTATCCAACATTGAATAATTCGTTTTTTTGATTCATTAAAAAGGCATCTTTTGAAGTCATTTGATAAACCGCTTCTTTTAATTTGGTATCAATAGGGATATTGTTATCTTGAAACACATCCCATAAAGTTACACCGGAAGAACCGGCATCTACAGAAAGATGCGTTAAAGGAAAACTCACATAAAAATCACGTGGCATGTCATAAGCAGGGTTGTTGCACAAAGATTGTGGTAAGGCGGAAAAATCATACGTATTAATGCTGTTTTGAGCATTTAATGGTAAAAAACTCACAATCAATAGTCCCAATAAAAGGCTTTTTCTAAAAGACATAATCCAAGCTAATTGAAGATTGTAACACCAACCAAGGATCTGCCGGATTGATAAAAGAAGTGCCATCCAGCAATGTAATATGCATTGTAATGTGGTCTGTAATTAAAAAATTATTAAAATCACTGTCTGCTATGAGTATTGAATGTTCTTGATGCAAAATTGAGGCTTGCACGGGAATTACTTTGGTAAAAAGGGTGTTTTCTTGTGAATCATTAAAATCAAAGGTAATAATAAAAGCCCGATTGATATGATTGTCCATAATCATATTGATTGAAAACTGTGAATTGGCACTGTGATTTACCAAATCAGTAATTCTTAAAATGGATTCATCGGTTATTTCTGAGATCAAATTATTGGAATCATCTATAAAATGTTGTTGCGATAATTCAAATGAAAAAAAAGGAACGACCAAAGGAGTGTGCGCATACAAATCATCTATTTGTGAAAAATTGACATCTTTAACACAAGAACTCATTACAAACAAGACAAAAAATAGACCTATTTTATGTGGTAGTTTCATAATCTATTGAATTATTTGTAAAACTAAAGATAATTTACGATTTGCCGGAGTTGGTTTATCTGATTCTTCTGCAGTTTATCTTGTTCGGGTACAAAATGCAAAGCACTAAAACCTACTTGTAAAGCTCCATTGACGTCTGCTTCCAGATTATCTCCTATCATCATACTTTCAGTAGCTTTTGCTTGTGTAATTTGCAAAGCATATTCAAAAATCAAAGGGTTGGGTTTTTTGACGCCTGCATTTTCTGAGGTTATTATTTTATCAAAATAGTGGTGTAATCCCGAATTAAATAATTTATGGTTCTGGATTTCACTAAAACCATTGGTGATAATATGAAGTTGGTATTTGGGTTTCAAATACTCCAATATTTCGATGGTTCCATCAAACAAATGATTGTATTGCGGTAGTAATTCCAGGTATTCTTCGGCTATTTTAAAAATCAAATCATCTGATATAGCGTAATTTAACGCATTGAAAGCATCTTTAAGACGTCCGTATTTCAAGTCGTCTTTGCTTACTTGGTTTTCTCTATATCGCTTCCAATACGCTTCATTTATAGGCTTGTATTTTAGCATAAACCGATTGAAATCAACCGTTATTCGGTGGTTTTCAAAACAAGAAAGATAGGCTTTATCAGAATTTGTTTCAAAATCCCATAGGGTGTGATCCAGATCAAAAAAGACGTGTTTTATTTGCATAGGCAAACTTACAAACTTATCCTTATTAATGTAATTTTTTTTATTACTTTGTGGTATCAGAATTAATAGAGGTATTTGAGTAATAAAAAATTACATATTCTTTTCTTAACCGGTTGGTATCCATCGCGGGTTTTGCCCATTAACGGTGATTTTGTGCAACGCCATGCCGAGGCTGTAGCTACGCAACACCGGGTAAGTGTAGTCCATGTCATTACCGATCCATCCCTGCAAACTCCTTATGAAATACAGATTAATCATACGGATAGCCTTACAGAATACATTGGATTTATAAAAAAAACGCTCAATCCTTTTTATAAACTATACCTGTTCTTTCAAGTATATACACGTATTTTCAAGAAGATAGACCCTTACGATTTGATTCACGTCAATAAATTATATCCATCGGGTATAGTGGCTTTAGTAATGAAATTTTTTCGTAGTAAATCCTTTTTAATAACCGAACATTGGAGTGGTTACCAACAACCCCAATGTTCTCAAATACCCTTGATAGAAAAAAGCATTTCAAAATTAATTGCTAAAAAGGCTTCTTATATATGTCCGGTCAGTGCTCATTTGGGGGAATCTATGCGAGCCTTTGGGCTGAAAGGACGGTATCAACCTGTCCCAAATGTGGTGATGACCAATATTTTTGTTCCTAAAAGAAAAAAGCAACATCGCCTGACTTTATTGCATGTTTCCAGCCTGTATGACGAAGTAAAAAATATAACCGGCATACTGAACACACTGGGAAACTTAAAAAAACAGGGCTTTGATTTTTTCACTTATTTTGTTGGAGGTCCCGATACGACATTTAAAAAAACAATTCAAAAAAATAATTTGAATGGCAAAGACATTCAATTTATCGATTTTGTTTCCCAAAAAGACTTGGCACCCTATCTTCAACAATCGGATGCCTTACTGTTATTTAGCCATTACGAAAATTTACCTTGTGTTATTCTAGAGGCATTTTCCAGTGGATTACCGGTTATTGCCACCAATGTAGGAGGAATATCTGAGTATTTTCCTGATGATTTTGGGATCTTGATTCCTGCCAATGACGAAAAAAAATTGGCACTGGCTATTCAAAGTGTCTCTACCAAACAATGGGCAACTCCCGATGCGATGCACCAATATGCTTTGGCAAATTTCAGCCCAAAAAAAATAGCAGCAGATTTTGATACATTATACAAAAAAACATTGAATTGAAAGGTGTAAAAGACATACTATCCGGATTTTTATCCCGCAGTGGTTCGTATGTGTTTGTGGCGAGTATGTTAGCCAGATTACTCTCATTTACCGCCTCGTGGTTGGTGCTACAATTGGTCTCTGAACAAGCATTGGGTACGGTTATTTTTGCTTTTAGTTTTATTGTTTTTTTAATTCCCATTGGGGGTTTTGGCTTGGAACAAAGCTATATAAGATATGCTGCCGTCAGTAAGGATGCTACTGAGAAAGAACAACTTTTTCGCTACACTTTTAAAAAAGGGCTGCTACTAGCAGGTTTATTTTCATTACTACTGGCAATAATCGGTTATTTAGCTCCTTTTATACCCGATTCGTCACGTATTTATTTTATGATTCTGTCCTTTAGTTTACTCGCTCATTTTATCTTAGGGATGTTTCAAAATTATTACAGGGTCAAGCATCAAAACAAGCGTTTTGCGTATTTGGTTATTTCATTTTCGGTGATTTTGGTTGTTCTGGTAGGGCTTTTGAGTTATTTTTATGCAGCTATGGGCTATAGTATTGCGCTGGTATTGGCACCCTTGGTCGCTGTTGTCTTTTTTATACCGGATGTTATCCTGAAAAGATCAAGAGATATCAAACCCAAAATGGTAAATTTTAGATTTTGGCAATACGGTTTTTCCGCTAGTTTGGCCAATGTTGCTACCCAGTTATTATTTGCATTGGATTTGATTTTAATCGGAGTATTGCTGAGTAATACCGAGGCGGTTACGCAATACAAATATGTTTCACTCATCCCTTTTAGTCTGCTTTTTTTACCACAAGTACTGATGACAACTGATTTTGTTAAAATAACTGAACAAATACAGCACAAGAAAGACATTGATCAATATATCAAAAACTATTGGAGCCTTTTTAGTTTGATTAGTCTGGGGATTGGTATCATTGGTTTTGGCTTTACCAAGAATATATTAGCATTATTCAAACCGGAATACAGCGTATTTGTGAGCACATTCAGGGTTCTTATCATTGGCGTTTTGGGAATTCTTTTGTTACGGGGCTTATTTGGCAATCTATTATCTGCCATTGGGAAAGCCTCTGTAAATCTATGGATTGCCTTGGTATCACTAAGTGTAAACTTGGTTTCCAATTATTATTTTATCCCCAAATACGGGATATTGGGAGCCGCCATCACCTCTGCTAGTATTATGTGGTTATCCGGAATAGTTTCGTGGGTTTTATTTAGGATTTTTTATGGAAAGGGAAGTCTATAATTTCAATTGACATCTATTATCACAAGAGTTTATTAACAGTAACTTATTTAATGACAATTTTTCTCGTATAAATATCTCTATTTACAATAATCTTAATATAAAACAATCCGGAATTTAAACTTGTTAAATCAAGAACCCCTTTATTTTCTATATTTGGAATTTCTTTTACGACTATTCCCGATTTATAATCAATTATTGAAATTGATATCAAAGCGTCTGTCTTAACATCATAGTTGAGCAATCCGCTATTCGGATTAGGATACAATTGAATAAAATCATTATCAAAAGAATTGGCGACTAATTTACTACTTGAATCTGTTGAAGTTAATTTCCTATGTTCTGGAGGTAATATAGAACAACCTGTAGTATGAATTTCAAGAAAAGAATCATTTTCAACTTTAAAAAATTCACCTAACACAACACTATTACCACCATTAAATATTACATTTGCCCCGTAATTAATTGTATTAGTAGCAAATACTTTATTACTTGCTTCAATTGTCACATCATCACCACCAACAAAATTATTGTAAACAAAAACATTATAAGGACAATCTTGTTCAAAATATGGTATTAATTGAGGTAAAAAATTTCCACTAATATTATTTCCCAAATCTACAAAATTATTTTGAAAAACAACATCATCTACATCATTAGGATTTAAAATACAAGATAAAAAAGATTGATTACTGTTACCAATATACAATTTACCGTCTAAGGCTCTTTGTAATGAGTAAGAAACTTGATCATTTTGACCATTTGTAATGTAAATTGTTTCAGGAGTATTTGAACCAGATGGAATATAATACCTGTCGATTACCAATTCTCTAGAAGACATTGGGTCATTACCTACACAATACAAATATTGAGAATTGGCTGAAAAATCAACTGAAAAATATTGAACTGCATTTAAAGAACTTCCCACATAATCCTCATTACTAATAATACCTGTAGAATTATCAAAATCATATAACAGAGCACCCGCAGAAGATAAGCATCCATATTGATTAAATGTTGTTGCTATCTTATTACCATTACTTGATACCTTTAGACTCGAAACACCATCAGTTGAACATCCAGAAGTACTATTTGGATCATATACATTACAATCATAATTAAAATTTCCATAAGTTGATTCAACATAAGGTGGAAATGGATTCATAATATTCTCAGTTATATGAAATGCATAAAACTTATGATAGGGTTTAATTATCAACCAATATGTTTCTCCGTCATTAGCTACTGATGCCGTCATATTATGAAAATAAGCACAATAAAAATACTCACCAGTATTAGAATCCATAAAAGGAACATTTAACAAACTTTGATTTAATAATACTACAGATCCCAAACCAGAATTAACGTCCATATCCACTATACTAAAATAGTAATGAGTAGATTGGTCACTATTATCCGCATTTTCAGTAAAAATATAATATTTATTTACATTAGGTATTGGCACAATCACAACGGATTGCTTACCTTGAGAACACAAAATTGAATTATCACCATTTTGCATCAAATTATGATTCATATCAAATACAGATCTACCATCGGTATAAAATATTAAATTACCCTGTATGTCACTAACACTCGCTGTTGCAACAAACTGTTCAGATGTTTGTCCGTCATTTAAAACTGTAGGGGTAATACTATTAAAATTAATCCCTGCACCTTCACCAAAATACCAATTGGCATTTTGATATTGAGCTTTCATCGATAAACCATTCAATATTAAGAATAATAGAATAAATTTAAATAAATGCTTCATAATACTATTCATTTTTTTTCTTTAAATTTTCAACCTCAACTCTTAGTTCATCAATTATCCTTTGCTGTTCTTTAATTGCTTCAACTAAAACTGGGATAAGATCTATATAAGAAACACCCAATTTTCCATTTTCATCTTCTCGAACTATTTGAGGTAAAATTTTTCTAACATCTTGAGCAATAAAACCAATTCTATTTTTTTCATTTATATTAACTTTTCTATCAGCCTCCATTGTTTTTTCTTTCAAATTATTCAATTGTAAATTATTTGATAGGTTTGAGTATTTGTCAAAAGAAAAATCCAAATCATAGGTCACACCATTTAAAGACAATATTTTATTAAGACTATCATCAATAGTTGAAATGTTTTTCTTAAAACTATTATCAGACCCAACAACATATTCTGTTGCCCAAACTTTACCAGAAACATAAAGTTTATAGAAACTCGATCCTGAACTACCTATCGCTACATTATGGTCATCTCTAAGAAATAAAATATAATTTCCCCAAGGTCCTGTGGTATTTCCCCAAGGCTTCCAAAAATTAAAACCTCCTGCATCTGCCCAATACTCCATGCCATATTGTCCATACGCACTATTCCCAAAAGTCAATGCTCTATAATCATCATAACCTATCTGAATTAAAGCATCGTTTCTAACTCTAAACTGTGCTTTAGTCTTAACAACAAACAAAAACAAAATAAAAAACAAGAAAAATATTTTTCTTTTCATAATAATAAAAATTTACATTTCGTTTTTCACGAAACCGATTAATAAAATTCAAAAAAATATTCCAATAAGTAGAAAAATAATCTTAACTAACTTTTCTCTAACTTGATTATGAAACCCATGTCAAAGAAAAAAAATAAATGAATTTTCAAAATAATTTAGAAAAAAAACTTAAGAATGCCTGAGTAATACATTTATAAATGGAATTTCCTTTT
>CAYNFJ010000016.1:23982-25824 GCA_964396505.1 uncultured Polaribacter sp.
AGAAAAAAAACTTAAGAATGCCTGAGTAATACATTTATAAATGGAATTTCCTTTTGGATTTTTCATTTAACAGTATCTTCCTAAATCTATTAAGTAATTCAAAAAAGTTTATAGAAATTCTTCTCTTGATTTTACATAATCAAGTATTTCTCATCACAATTTTACTCCACAAATTATCTAAATTATTTCTATAAAAAATATCATAATTATTATATGACTTCAACTTGGCTAAAAATTAAAATACTTTGTTAATTTATCTAGTTAAATTGTTCATTATCAATAAAAAACATATTTAAAAATTATTCAACAAACCATAAATCCATTTGTTATTGTAAAATATTAATTTAAAAATTATAGGTTAGCAATAGAAAAATATCTCAAAAAGCTTCTAGATAAGAAAAAATGAATACATTTGCGCTTATAATATGCCCATTAATAAACAAAGAGTAATTATTTCAGTTACCAATGATTTGGTGACAGATCAGCGTGTTCATAAAATAGTTATTTCATTAATTAGACTGGGATATGACATCATTTTAGTCGGTCGAATCTTACCAAATAGTTTATCCATAAATAGAACCTATCCTACAAAGCGATTGAAACTTTTTTTTAATACAGGGTTTCTCTTTTACGCTGAATACAATATTCGATTATTTTTTTATTTGCTATTTAATAGCGCGAATATTTATTTATCAAATGATCTTGATACTCTACCGGCAAATTATATAGCATCAATAATCAAACGTAAAAAATTGGTTTATGATAGTCACGAGTATTTTACTGAGGTTCCCGAATTAATCAATAGGAAAAATGTTAAATGGTTTTGGGAAACTATTGAACGTTTTATGCTTCCAAATATACAATATGCTTACACTGTATGTCAATCCATCGCAGATATTTATTATCAGAAATACGGTATTAAAATGAGCGTCATAAGAAATATTCCATTATGTAATATTTCTCAAATAAAGAGCAAAAAACTTTTATTAAATTTAAAGAATTCAAACATTATATTATATCAAGGTTCCTTAAATATTGGTCGAGGAATAGAACAAATGATAGATGCTATGCAATATATAGAAGAGGCCACTTTTGTTATTATTGGTGATGGTGATAATAAAGATGCTATTGTCTCAAAGATAAAAAATTGCAAGTATAATGAAAGGATTATTCTTGTGGGCAGATTACCTTTTAATGAGATTTTTTCGTACACTAAATTAGCCTCTATCGGTATTTCTTTAGAAGAAAATTTAGGGCTAAACTATTACTATTCTTTACCTAATAAATTTTTTGATTATATCAGAGCAGAAGTTCCCATTTTGGCTTCTCGATTACCGGAAATAGAAAAAATCATTAACAACTATAAAATAGGTTGTTTTATCGACAATCACAATCCAAAACATATCGCTGAAAAAATTAAATATATGTTGAACAAAATTCACAGTGGTTCCGGATGGGATGAAAATCTAAAAAAGGCTTCTAAAGAATTGTGTTGGGAGAATGAAGAATTAGTTCTGGAATCTATTTTCAAGAGCAAATTTTAAATAATAATTATTTGCTATAAGCAAAAAAGATTTTTTTCTTTGCCCCAAAGCTTTTATAAAAATGAGCTATTGATGCTACTATGGAACCTTCGAAATCAAAAATCATTTCTTGACCACTATATTCCCAAATTAATTTATTAAACAAATAAGATATTGCAGCTTTTTTTCTTCCCTGACTATTGGAAGTTGAATATAGATGAAGAATTCTTCCATTGTGAATAATCATCAATGCCATAGCTATTATTTCATCGTTCAATTTTACAGCATATATATGTCCTATATTTCTTTGATTTATTTC
>CAYNFJ010000017.1:0-25082 GCA_964396505.1 uncultured Polaribacter sp.
TCTATAATTATTTTCTGGTGCGCAAGATACAATTTTTCCTATTTTTGTCATCTACTTTAACGCTTAATTAACACACTTGACAATGCGCATTGATAAATACCTTTGGACAGTTCGCTATTTTAAAACCAGGAGTCTGGCTACAGAGGCTTGTAAGAAAGGGCACATTAGTTACAATGGCGCAAAGGTAAAACCCTCCAAAGAGGTATTTGCGGGTGATCAAATAGTGGTTCGCAAAAATCAAATCAACTATGAACTGGAAATCATTGGAATCCCTACTCATCGTGTCGGTGCTAAATTGGTAGATTTATACAGAAAAGACAAAACTCCCAAAGAAGCTTTTGAAACCAATGAATTACTGCGCTATGCCAAAGACTATTACCGTAAAAAAGGCGTAGGACGCCCTACCAAAAAAGATCGAAGAGATATCGATGACTATTTATCCGATGACAGCTAAATTATAGAAATGTATTACACAAAATCGTATTGGGAACAACAATATCAACAACGCAAAACCGGTTGGGATATTGGATATATCACACCTCCTATCAAGGAATATATAGATCAATTGACTGATAAATCTATTCGAATCTTAATTCCCGGTGCCGGAAATGCGTATGAAGCGGAATATCTAATCAAAAAAGGATTCAAGAATACGTATTTATTGGAATTCGCAGCAGCTCCCATTCAAAATCTTTTGGAACGTTTTCCTGATTTTCCTACAGATCATATTCTTAAAACCGATTTTTTTAAACATTTAGGGCAGTACGATTTGATTATTGAACACACTTTTTTCAGTTCATTAGTTCCGGAAACTCGTAAAGAATATGTGGATAAAATAGCCAATTTGTTGAAAGCTTCCGGAAAATTAGTGGGACTGTTATTTGATAAAAAATTCAATAAACCCTACCCACCCTTTGGCGGTGATAGGGACACCTATATACAACTTTTTGAAAATCAATTTATTATCAAAACATTAGCAACAGCATACAACTCTATAAAACCCAGAGCTAATAACGAATTGTTTATTATCTTTGAAAAAAAATAATCTTATGTCCAAAACTATCATCTTATCAGACATTGCTATCCAAAATAGAATTAGACGTATCGCATATCAGATATATGAAGTAAATAGTGATGAAAAAGAGCTTATTCTAGCAGGAATTGCGGTAAATGGTGCTGTATTGGCAGAAAAAATTGCGGGTGTTTTAAAACAAATCAGCCCTTTGAAAATCAAAGTATGTACGCTTACAATCGATAAAAAAAATCCTTTGAATTCCATTACTGCCTCTTTAGATGCTACGGAATACATTCATAAATCTGTAGTATTGGTAGATGATGTCTTACATTCGGGAAGCACTCTGATGTATGCCGTCAGACATTTTTTAGCCGTGCCGTTAAAACAGTTAAAAACAGTTGTTCTGGTAGATAGAAATCACAAAAAATTTCCTGTCAAAGTTGATTTTAAGGGCATCTCATTATCCACTTCATTACAAGATCATGTAGAAGTGGTATTTTCAGCTGATAAAGATCTGGCTTATTTGGAATAATTGATTTTTTCAGTAATCTTTTCAGCAATTTCGGGTATCGTTAACTCATCTACCGCAATTGTAAAATGGGCTTTTGTATAATAGATTTCCCTTTCTGACAAGTGCATTGCTATATATTCTTTCAGCAAATCCGTATCAATATATTCCAATATTGGACGCTCTGATTTTTCTGATTTTGCTAGTCGATTATAGAGGGTCTGCACACCGGATTTCAAGTAAACACTACTTGCTTTTTGATTGATTATATCCATTGCATCTTCATAAGTGGGTGTCCCCCCTCCTACCGATAATACAACTGATTGGTCTTGATTCAACAGTTCAATAAGGTACTTATATTCCATTTTACGAAAATAGGATTCGCCCTTTTGGGCAAAAATTTCAGGAATGCGCAATTTTTCTTTTTTAGCAATATAATCGTCTAAATCAATAAAGGGCAAGTTCACCCGCAAGGCTAATTCTTTAGCAACCACTGTTTTACCACTAGCCATATAGCCGATTAATACAATTTTTATGGATTGTTTCATACCTGTTGTTTGAGAGTGCAAATATGAATAAAATTATGTAATTTTGCGAACTCAAATTAAAGCGCACATGGTGGAATTGGTAGACACGCTAGCTTGAGGGGCTAGTGTCCGTTTAGGACGTGCAGGTTCAAATCCTGTTGTGCGCACTTTTAAAACAGAATCTTAACTATGTTTAATAATTTAAGTGACAAATTAGACAAAGCCCTTCATGTGCTGAAAGGACACGGCAAAATTACCGAAGTAAATGTTGCCGAAACTTTAAAAGAAGTACGTAGAGCCTTGCTGGATGCCGACGTTAATTTTAAGATTGCCAAAGAGTTTACCAAAAAAGTAAAAGACAAAGCCATAGGTGCCAACGTATTGACCACCTTAAATCCCAGTCAGTTGCTGGTTAAAATTGTCAAGGATGAACTGACCGAATTAATGGGAGGCGATGCTGCCGGTATAAATCTCTCCGGAACACCCAGTGTTATTCTAATGTCCGGTTTGCAAGGTTCCGGTAAAACCACTTTTTCCGGTAAATTAGCCAATTATCTTAAAACTAAGAAAACCAAACAACCTCTATTAGTGGCTTGTGATGTGTATCGTCCGGCTGCGATAGACCAATTACAAGTTGTAGGAGAACAAATAGGAGTAGAAGTATATAGTGAACCGGAAAATAAAAATCCGGTATCCATAGCGCAAAATGCTATAAAATATGCCAAAGCAAATGGTAAAAATGTAGTGATTCTGGATACGGCAGGTCGTTTGGCGATTGATGAAGAAATGATGACCGAGATTGCCAACATTCACCAAGCGGTACAACCGCAAGAAACATTATTTGTGGTAGATGCTATGACCGGTCAAGATGCCGTGAATACCGCCAAAGCCTTTAATGACATTCTTGATTTTGAAGGCGTTATATTGACCAAATTAGATGGTGATACTAGAGGTGGTGCTGCCTTGACTATTAAATCTGTAGTCAATAAGCCTATCAAATTTATCGGAACCGGTGAAAAGATGGAAGCCATTGACGTCTTTCATCCCGATAGGATGGCAAACCGTATTTTAGGAATGGGTGATGTGGTATCACTTGTAGAACGGGCGCAAGAACAGTACGATGAAGAAGAAGCACGTAAAATATCCCGAAAAATAGCCAAAAATCAATTTGGGTTTGATGATTTCTTAAAGCAAATCAATCAGATTAAAAAGATGGGGAATATGAAAGATTTGGTCGGGATGATACCCGGTGCCGGAAAAATGATGAAAGATGTAGATATTGATGATGATGCTTTTAAAGGGATAGAAGCCATTATTCATTCTATGACACCACAAGAACGCCGGGAACCTTCTCTATTGAATGCCAGCAGAAAGAAACGAATTGCCAAAGGAGCCGGAAGTAGTGTACAAGAAGTAAATCAATTGATGAAACAATTTACACAAATGAGTAAAATGATGAAAATGATGCAGGGACCACAAGGCAAAAGCAGGATGATGCAGATGATGAAAGGACTGAAATAATGGATATAAATGAAAACTAATGGTGTTAATTGACGGGAAAGCTGTAGCCAAGCGAATACAAAACGAAATTGCTGAGAAAGTAAAAGAACGCAAAGAGAACGGATTGAAAATACCGCATTTGGCTGCTGTTTTGGTTGGAAATGACGGAGCCAGTCTATCTTATGTAAATAGCAAAGTAAAGGCTTGTAAAAGAGTGGGTTTTCATTCTACCTTAATCCATTTACCCGAAGACACCAGTGAAACACAATTGTTAGATAAAATCGCACACTTAAACCAAGATGCCGATATAGATGGTTTTATAGTACAACTACCCCTACCCCAACATATTGATGAACAGAAAGTACTGATGGCAGTAAATCCAAACAAAGATGTAGATGGATTTCATCCGGTCAATGTCGGTAAAATGACCCTGGAGTTACCCACATTTCTTCCCGCTACTCCTTATGGTATAATGGAACTATTGGATAGCTACCAAATAGAAACTTCCGGAAAAAATATAGTAGTGATAGGCAGAAGTCATATTGTGGGACGCCCGGTCAGTATATTATTAAGTCAAAAGAGAAAAAAAGGCAATGCTACGGTAACGCTGGTTCATAGTCGTTCTAAAAACATAAAACAAATCACCCGACAAGCCGATATTATTATTGTAGCCATCGGACAACCGGAATTTTTAACCGCCGATATGGTACAAGAAGGCGTGGTTATTATAGATGTGGGTATAACCCGTATTGCTGATTCTAGTAAAAAGAACGGATATCGTTTGTCCGGCGATGTTGACTTTAAAAATGTCAGTAAAAAAGCATCCTATATAACTCCGGTTCCCGGAGGTGTGGGTCCGATGACTATTACGATGTTGTTAAAAAACACCCTGTTAAGTGTTGAATTAAAGAAATAATTTGTAAATTTGAATCAATTTTTAATATAATATATCCTTACCAATTGAAATTTTTAATACACCCAAAAATAAAAATTGCTTTAGCCATATTATTTTTCACTTCATTTCAATTTTATGGTCAAGAAATTTATCTCAAAGCAAATAAATTAGATTCCTTATATCATCATTTTGATAATACTACTGCTTTGCAGATTGACCGATTAAACCATACGCACTTCAGACAAAAAGAAAAAATTCTTAAGAAGCGTTTAACCCTTATTAAAAAGCAACTTAAAGATAGTATATTTCTTTTTTCATCTGATTTGAATTTACAACTAAAAAAGATTCTCAATGTGATATATAGTAGTAATCCTGCACTAAAACAATATCATTTTTCTTTTTTTATCCATCGATCTCTCATACCCAATGCCGCTGCATACGGTGATGGAAATTTTATCATAAACCTCGGTTTATTTGATTTTGTAGCTTCTGATGATGAACTGGCTTTTATTATATGTCATGAAATAGCACATTATATCAATGAAGACATCAATAAGCAAATAGATCAATACATTGAAAAGATTAATTCCAAAGAAATTAATTCCAAAATCAGAGCTATCAAGAATAAAAAATACGGAAAAAATAAAGCAGGAATGGAATTTTTTAAAGAATTGGGCTTTGATATGTTTCGTTATTCTCGAGAAAAGGAAATCAACGCCGATCTATTAGGATATCAATTCTATAAAAAAACTCCCTACTCAGAAAATGCCGCTATTAGCATTTTGAATAAACTTGGGAGATTGGAAGAAATTGTATTTAACAAACCCATCCACTTAAATGATTTTTTTAACTTTAAAGAATACCCTTTTGACAATCATTGGATAACAAAAAAAAGCAGTCTTTTTGATAGTGATGAAATAATCGATGATTATGAAATCAATAAAGATTCTTTACGTTCACATCCTAATGTTGATAAAAGAATTAAATCTTTACATAGCAAATACAACATTGATACCGTTTCTGTTATTCAAGCCAAAGGGGCTATCAATCCATTAAAAAAGATAGCTAAAAAAGTTACTTTCAAAAATCTAGAAGACACCAAATCTTATGATTTATTACTATACTATTCATTAAAAAATATACAAGAAAATACGGCATCTGATATGGATTACTCCAGAGTACTTCATATTCTAAACGAGGTGTATATAAGTAAAAAAGAACATACAATAGGGGAACTTATTTTCAGACCTAGCCCTTTTTCAAATGAAAAATATCTAAATCAAATTAGATTATTTTTCCATAAAACCGAATTGAAAGACCTTAAAAGTATCGGCTATTATTTTACACTTTATAACAAAGATAAATTAAAGGATAATACTTTTAATACATTTATTAACATTTTTAAACCATAATTGAATGAAAAAATTACTTTTAATCACTTTTAGTTTCTTGTTTATTAGCAATATGTTAGTTGCTCAAGAAAAGAATTTTAACAACATTGTCCATTTTAATCTTCGTAATTCAGGGACAATTACTGACACCAACAATAATGTTGATGGATATTATATTTTTTATCAAGTGGATAAACTCAAAAAAGGAAATGTTGAGTATGCCATTAAAATTTTAGATAATGAACTGAATCTGGTTGCAACCAAGAGCCTTATTGGCAAAAAATATGCTTATCTGGTTGCCAGTGCCTACAATAATAAAGAAATTTTGTTTATGTTCATCAATTATAAGGACAAACAATACAGATTGGTAGGTTTTGACAGAAAAGGCAATAAATCACGTGACACTAAATTTGCTATTAGCAAAAAAGAATTAAAATGGCTATTATTACTCCGTGATGTGGGTTATGATGATATATTACTGCCTGTTGACAACAAAGGTTTTTTATTAACTACGGCAATAAAAAATAAGAAGATGGGGTATAAAATTGAATTTTTGCCCAGTGTTGATAATTTAAAATCTTGGACCATTGAATCTCCTCTTGAAGCCAAAAAGATATTTACTATAAAACCAATAAAAGTCGATGAACACTATATTATTGGATTAGAAGCCACTAAAAAATCAAAATTATCTAAGAGAATGGATATGAATGTCATTGCAATTGATGTTGCTACCGGTAAAAAGCTTTTTACAAAACCATTTACAACAGGAAATACTCCTAAACTAGTCACCAATGCCTTTATAGATAATGATAACATCGTCCTATTAGGTGAATATTTCAAAAAAGATGATAATGTATTGTCTTCTAAAAGTCTTGGGTTGTTTATAAATAGCCTGGATAAATCCGGAAAATTAATAAATGAGAAAAAAATTGATCATAAAAATCAGCTTCTCGCCAAACTGAACTCAAAGGGTAAAAAACATTCCAAAAGAGTTTATACTTATTTCCATGAAATTGTTAAAACTAAAAATGGAGATTATTTTGCCATTGGTGAACTGTATAAAAAAACAGCGAGTGCATTGGGTATTGCAGGAGCTGCTTTAAGTATTGCCAGCGGTGGGAGAAACTCGTCGACTGTGCCATTAACACAATTAACGATTACAGATGCAGTTATTTACAAATTTGATAAAGATTTCAATTTAAAAGATCTTAAAGTAATTCCAAAGGGAAAATCAACAGCTCCCAGTGTGAGTGATTTTGGTAGTCCACAATTAAATGCCCATGCTTTAAAAGCTCTTGGCGCATTTGATTTTATGAATCTACAAACAGATCCGGATAAAGATAGATTTTATGCTAATTTTTTAGACTATAACCGTACTGACAAAGATAAAAAAGGACAATTATCTTATATCTCTGCTGTTATTGACAATGGAGCATTAAGTATTGATAGAATAGGAATTAAAACAAAAAGAAGACACTCAATAAAAGTGACTCCGGCTAAATTAGGACACGTCCTTATAATGGATTACAATAGAAAAGAAAAATCTATAAATTTACATCTTGAAAAAATCAATGTTGTAAAATAAATTAACACTACATTATAAAAAAAGAGCCGTCTAGCTAGCTAGACGGCTCTTTTAATTAATACCTTAAGGCACTATTTAATCCAATTTTTTTAATTTTTTTTCCAACTTGGCAAGCTTCTTTTTCATTTTCTTAATAGCCGCTTGGTTTTTAGCTATTTGCTTGTTTATCTTAGCCATTTTAGCAGATAGTTTTTTAGCTTTCGCTGCGTTTTTTTCTATCTTTTTAGCAGCTTTATCAGCAGATTTTTGAGTTTTGGTATCCAAACTTACTTTTTTAGCTGCTTCTTTTTTAACCGGTTTAGCTTTGTTTAATTCCAAGGTTTTTTTAGGGGCTACTTTTTGTTTTAAAGCACCTTCTTTAGCCGATTTTAGTTTGGCCTCTTCTGCCCTTTTCTTAGCTTGTGCCGCTCTACGGGCAGCTTGTTGTTCTCTTATTTTTTTATAACGTTCTTGGCGCGCTTTCTCCAATTCGGGATCAGGAATTACATTGGCGGTAATATTGGCATATTCTCTTCCTGCTTTGGTATTACAAGTAATCGTAATACGTTTGTGTTGTTTATTGGGCTTGTTTCGGGAATTGAATTGCACGGTAAATTGGCTACTTTCTCCGGGCATAATAGGTTCTTTAGACCAATTACTAGGTACAGTACAACCACAACTGGCTTTAATCTTACTGATAAGTAATGGAGCGGTTCCGGTATTTTTGAATTTAAAGGTGTATTTTACCACATCTTTTTCGTGAATAGTCCCAAAATCATGCGTATTGGTTTCAAATGTAATCGCAGGATAATCGGTAGTTGCCGGTACTTTCTTATCTTGGGCTTGTAAGTTCATCGCCACAATGCCAATGAATAGACTTAATAAAAATTTAAAATTTCTCATTTATATATTTGTTTAAAATTATCGTTTTGTAAAAATAGGATACAAAATTAATTAAAATATTCATGTTAGTTCCCAATATTTGTAAAATATACGTTAAAAAGATGCAAAACCTCTTATTTCAAATTCAGAAAAAAGTATTCTACATTACGAAAAGCCATGTATCTTTGTCATCTAATTTATCGAAAAATGCAAGCAATTCATACGGATACTATTATAGCACTAGCCACTCCCGCTGGTATCGGCGCCATTGCCATTATTCGTCTATCCGGTCCAGAAGCTATTGCACTGGTCAATGCACATTTCAAACCAAAATTTGCCACAAAAGACTTGATGCAAGTCCCCTCTCACACCTTGCATTTAGGAAATATTTTTGATGACAAACATATTATCGATGAAGTACTTGTGGCGGTTTTTAAGAATCCAAACTCTTATACCGGTGAGGATTTGATAGAAATCAATTGCCATGGTTCACTGTATATCCAACAAAAGATTATAGAACTTTTTATAAAAAAAGGTGCCCGCCAAGCCGAAGGTGGTGAATTTACCCTACGGGCATTTTTAAATGGAAAAATAGACCTTTCACAAGCAGAAGCCGTTGCAGATTTAATTGCAGCCAAGTCCGATGCTGCCCATCAGATAGCCATTCAGCAGATGCGGGGCGGTTTTTCTAAAGACTTATCCTTATTGCGTCAACAATTGTTGGATTTTGCTTCTTTAATTGAATTGGAATTGGATTTTTCTGAAGAAGATGTGGAATTTGCCAATCGCAAACAACTCAAAGATTTAATTCACAAGCTAATAACAAATATCAAAGTATTATTGGACTCTTTTACGATGGGAAATGTATTTAAAAATGGGATTCCCGTAGCCCTTATAGGAGCGCCCAATGTGGGTAAATCTACCTTACTCAACGCTTTATTAAATGAAGAGAAAGCCATTGTATCTGAGATTCCGGGGACTACACGAGACGCTATTGAAGATGAAATCAGTATAAATGGGGTCGTTTTTAGATTTATAGACACGGCCGGAATACGAGATACTCAGGATTTTGTAGAGAATATCGGGATTCAAAAAACTTTTGAAAATATAGATAAAGCGCAGTTGGTACTTTATATTATGGACGGACAGGATTTAAAAGAAAATCAATCCCTAGCGCCTATTCAAAAACGGATAGTGCAATTACAAAGCGATTATCCGGATAAAAAAATACTCCCGATTCTAAACAAAACAGATTTATTGACAAAAGATCGCCTTACAAACGTGCAATCTGATATTCCCGAATTAATCAGTCTTTCTGCCAGAGATAAGACCGGATTGGACAAACTGACCAAAATACTAGCCGGTTTGGTCGCAACAGGAAGTTTGAGTAACAATCAAACTATTGTAAGCAATGCACGTCATTATGAAGCACTTAGAAAAGCATTTACTTCTTTAACAGAAGTGCAAGCAGGATTGGAAAATGAATTGCCGTCTGACTTGCTTGCCATTGATATTCGGGATAGTTTGCGACATCTGGGCAGTATTACCGGCGATTTTGATGTAGATCGGGATTTGTTGGGAAATATTTTTGCTAACTTTTGTGTGGGAAAATAACTGAAACGGTGTTTCCTCTTTCTATGCAAAGTTTCCCTACTTCAATATAGTCATAAATCTAAAACAAAGATGCTGAACTTTTATTGTATTGTGAAGTCAGGATACATTCACAGAGTGTAAATTGTGAATTTAACTAACCTAAAATACGTTCCGGATGTTGATTTGTGTTGAAAATCCTCAAAATAATAATGGTATCTCTATCCACACGATAGATTATTTTATAAGACCATTTAGATAAAAAACGAATATTTTCTTTGTTATAAAAAGGCTCTTTTGGATATTTATAAGGAAAAAAGCTAAGTGAATTGGTCAATTCAATAAATAAATTTAAAACCTTGACTGCATTTTCGGGACTTTGTGAGGCAATGTATGCAATAATATTTTGCAAATCATGGCTTGCTTTGCTATGCCAAAGAATTTTCATCTTTTATTTTTTGTATCACATCGTTAGAAGTAAATAGTTGAGCCGAACCCATATCTATTTCTTTATTTATGTTATCTAAATCGTTGATATATTCCTCTTCTGTAACAGGATTTCCAAGTGTATCAAACCCGATAATATTTTTCTTTCGTAACAAGGTGTCTATTTGTTTTAAAATATTTATATCTGCAACGGATAAAATACGCTGCGCCAAGCTGATTTTTAATGTTTTAGTATCCATAAGCCATTATTTATTAAGCAAATATAATGAAAATTTTTGTGAATGCTCTTTGACTATTCTTTTGTTATTTTATTACAACACTGCTGCTTTGACAAACGCAGGATTTATACGATTAAAATGTATTAAAGCTTATTTTTTTGTATTTTTGGGCTGAAACACAAGTAAATTATATTCAAAACATAGCTTTACAACATGAATTCAAAAACAATATCAAACGGTATATTACGTGCTGTTGCCATACTAGTTGGAATACTGGTGCTACTTTATTTTTTATATAAAATACAATCGGTTATTATTTATATAGCTATTGCAGCTGTAGTAACCTTAATAGCACGCCCTTTGATTCGTTTTCTTAAAAATCGCTTAAAATTTGGTAATACCCTAGCGGTTATTACTACTATGTTGTTGTTTTTGTTCCTGTTATTTGGATTGGGTGGTATGTTTATCCCATTGATTATCAAACAAGGAGAAAATCTATCGCTCCTTAATTCTCAGGAATTTAAATCCAATTTGGAACAAATATTCAACCAATTCAACAACTACTTACTGTCTAAAAATATCAATTTGTTTGATGAAATCAGGCATTTGGATTTTTCTTCCACATTTAAACAAATTCCCAATTTATTAAATGCCGTGGTCTCTACTTTTGGCAGTTTTACGGTGGGCTTGTTTTCGGTATTGTTTATCAGCTTTTTCTTAATGAAAGACAAGACTTTACTCAACAAAGCCTTGATCACACTGGTTCCCAACAGCAGTGAAAAACGTTTTACCAAGTCTTTTGAAAAAATCAAAGACCTGCTTTCCCGATATTTTATAGGTTTGGTTTTCCAAATATTAATTTTATTTATCATCTACACAATCACCCTACTTCTTTTGGGTGTGGAAAGTGCTTTTGTCATTGCATTTTTAGCCGCTTTACTCAATTTAATTCCTTATATAGGTCCGATGATTGGTGCTTTATTGATTATGTTCTTAACGATGACAGACAATCTGGGACAAGATTTTCAAACCCAAATCCTCCCCACGATGTTGTGGGCTATGTTGGGTTATTTAATTGCCCAATTGGTCGATAATTTCTTTAGTCAGCCTTTTATCTTTTCCAAAAGTGTCAAGTCACATCCTTTAGAGATTTTTTTAATTATCATCATAGGCGGACTCTTGTTTGGAATAGCCGGTATGGTACTGGCAGTGCCTACTTATACCGCTATAAAGGTTATTTTAAAGGAATTTTTATCTGAAAATAAAATTGTCAAATCTTTGACTAAAGAATTGTAAATGAGGTAGTTGCTTACTTCCTCAATAAACCAAACATATCCCCCAATCCAATTCCCACATAGACCCGTTGCTTATTCACTTGTAAGACGGGTGAAACGGTAAAACCCACTACATTAAGTAAAGGAAATTCTATTTTGGGATTGATGATAAAACTGAGCGTTTTTACTTTGTCTAGATCCCAAGTATAGTTACTTCCTACTCCATCGCTTGCGGCAGATTGCCAATTTTCAGGCTCACGTATAATCGTATAACCCAATCCGACAGAAAAATTCAACCGGATGGTTTTTGCCGGATTCAGCATATATATTTTCCCTACTCCCAATTGGTACGTATCCATCTTATCATACGGGTTCAATAAACCAAAAAGAAACACACCGCTTAATCCCGAACTAAAATCAGTAGGTTGTGTTCGTGGTTTGCGCAATTGACCGGCATAGCCTATTTTAAAAGAATAGCGTTCTTCGTAAATATAATTAAGATTCAAATCTATACCCAGATAATTTCCAATAGATAATTCTGTAGTAGTATAAATGGCATGATGCTCTGAAAATTGTGCCTGTACCGGATAAGCCAATGCAATGAGTAATCCGAAAAAAACAATATTTTTATAGATACTAAATGTCATATTTTATGATGGATTTTGTTTATTCTCTAGTGTAAACATAGTGTTATTTTTAGGAGTTAATCTAAGGTTGTAAACGTTCTATTTTCCAGTTATAATCATCTTGTAAAGTATAACATATCCGGTCGTGCATTCTGTTGGGACGTCCTTGCCAAAACTCGATACGAACCGGTTTTACCAAGTAACCTCCCCAATGTTTTGGCCGTAGTATTTCCTTTCCTTTATATTGATTTTCAAGTTTTTGCAACTTCTCATCTAAAGCTTCTCTTGAAACAATAGGTTGGCTTTGATCAGAAGCCAGCGCCCCTAACCTACTGCCTCTGGGGCGGCTTTCGAAATAGCCGTCGGATAAGTTTTCCAGTTGTTTTTCAGCTAAGCCATTAATGATCACTTGCCGTTCTAATTTATCCCAAAAAAACGATAAAGCTACTTGATTGTTTGCAGCTATTTGGCGCCCTTTTTTGCTTTGGTAATTGGTATAAAAGACAAAACCTTCCCAAGTAAAACGTTTGAGCAATACCACCCTGCTATAAGGCATTAAATCTTTACCGACAGTCGCTAATGTAAAGGCGTTGACTTCCCCTTGTTCCTCCTCTTCTGCTTCGGCATACCAATCTCTGAATAATTCCATCGGATTATCGGGAATATTGCTTTCCAATAATTCATTTTTGGTATAAACTTGCCTTTTATCGCTTAAATCTTTATTAATCTTCATCCTTATTTGTTTAACAAATCACCATTAAATATTTTCATCACAAAAACCACTTTCCCATATTTTTCAAAAGAGTTTTTCATCTCTTTTTGAATCAGGCTTAAAACGGCCTCATAATCACCCGATATTTGTGTATTAGTACCGCTGGTCAGTACCGTAATATTGGGATAAGCATTGACTCGAGCTATAAAATCTTTTATAGGTTTTTTATAGTTTTTATCCAATGGATATTTGCTGATTTCTACAGTGGTTTTCATCGTATTGTGTGTTATTTTATATTATTTTTAGAACTGATAAGCCATAAACCCAGATAGGTAATCAAACCGTTGATAGGCAGTATTTCCCAATGAAATTGATAGGCTCCTATGATGCTTGCAGGCAAATAAGTAATTCCAATACTCAATAAAATAGCAATCAAAGCAACCAACCAAGATAAGGAATCATTGATTATACGTGTTGTGAAAATTCCAAAGGCAAACAATCCCAACAGCGGCCCGTAAGTAAATGATGCAAAGGTAAAGAGGTTGCTAACCACATTTCCATCTAATTTATTAAATAAAATCACGACAAACATCAAGAGAATGGAAATACCGATATGCACTTTTTTTCGAAGGGGTTTTTGCTCTGATAGCGGTCTTTTCTCAATATTCATAAAATCGACAGAAAAAGAAGTGGTTAAAGATGTCAATGCCGAATCGGCACTGGAATAAGCTGCTGCAATCAAACCCAAAATAAAAACGATACCCAAACTAGTTCCCAATCCACTATTTAAGGCTATTTCGGGAAATAATAAATCGGTACGGGTTCTCCCATCCACTATGGGAATCTGTACACCGAATTTATCAGCATAAATATAGAGTAAGGCGCCTAATGACAGAAAGATAAAGTTGACAAATACCAATAAACTAATCATGGTTAACATGTTTTTTTGTGCTTCTTTTTTGTTTTTACAAGTCAGGTTTTTTTGCATCATATCTTGATCCAATCCGGTCATCGTAATCGCAATAAAAATACCGCCTATAAAATACTTCCAAAAATAAATCTTTGCATTGGGATCATCCCAATAAAACACTTTGTTATATTTTTGAAAATCAGATGATTGTAAAAATTCTGTAAAACTCCATCCTATTTTTCTATCGATTAAATAAATAGCTGCTCCTACGGCAAAAAGCATAAAAAAGGTCTGTAAGGTATCGGTCCAAACAATGGTTTTTATACCGCTTCTAAAGGTGTAAATCCATATTAATAGAATAGAAAAAACAACCGTAACCCAAAAAGGAACTCCCAAAGATTGAAAAACCACGTATTGCAGAGTAAGTGAAACTAAAAATAATCGAAAAGAAGCCCCCATTACCCGAGATAGCATAAAGAAAAAAGCACCCGTTTTATAACTAACCGTTCCAAAGCGTTGTTCCAAGTATTGGTAGATAGAAGTAACATTCAATTTATAATACAAAGGTAATAACACAAAGATGATAAACATGGTACCTACAAAAAAACCAAAAACCGCCTGCATATAACCAAATTGGGTGCTTCCTACCCATCCGGGCACCGAGATAAAGGTTACACCCGAAAGTGTAGCGCCAATCATACCAAAAGCGACGACATACCAAGGAGATTGCTTATTGGCTTTAAAAAAAGTGTCATTGCTATCATCCTGACCGGTGAGATATGATATCAGTAATAATACGCCAAAATATCCGGCAATGAGTAAAAGAATATAGCTTGCATTCATAAATTAAATTTCTATTTTTTGATTGGATTAGACGTATTTATTATTGGAAATCATATTGAATCATAATGCTTAAATGTATCATTAGTAATTACCGGTGTTAGTGGCTAACAAAGAAACAAAATAAAGTCGAAAGATAAAAAATAGTGATAAATTAATAAAGCATGTTTACGGTATCTACAACAAAGACAGCTGATCATAGAATTTTATTACATTTTTTTTAAGAAAATTACAAAAACCTGACATTTTTCATAAAATAATTAGTTATCTAATCTTTCCTTTGCTGTGAAATTTTAAGAAGTATGCACACACATCATTTTTCATTTAAAAAGTTCACCTACACATTTATTATTGTGTTGTTGATTTGGTATGGTTTTACAACTTCCTTGCAACCCGCAGAAATCATCACCGGTATTGTTATCAGCCTGTTGATTGCTTATATCAGTGTAAAGAATTTTAATTGTTGTGACCCTATCTTAATCACCCCTTCGCACATCCTTTATTTCATCCGGTATTTCTTTGTGTTTTTAGGCGCTTTAATCAAGGCAAATTTTGATGTAGCCCGCCGGGTATTGACGCCCGACTTACCGATTAATCCGGGGATTGTTACTTTTAAGACAAAATTGACCAATGATTTTGCAAAAATGGTCTTGGCCAACAGCATAACTTTAACGCCCGGCACATTGATGGTCGATGTGATAAAAAATGACTTTTATGTACACTGGATTGATGTTACCACAGAAGATCCGGAAGAGGTTTATAAAGAAATTGCGGAACCTTTTGAACGAATTTTACTAAAAATATACAATTAATTATGATGATCATTATTTATATATCCATTGTGCTGATTGCCTTGGGATCGCTATTGAGTTTTATACGATTTATCAAAGGTCCTACCGCTGCCGACAGGGCTATTGCCTTGGACACCTTATCTGTTATCGGTATTGCCGCCTTAGTCGTTTTGGGTTATCTTTATAAAAGATATATTTACATCGATTTGGCATTGGTTTATGCTGTACTGGGTTTTATTGGAATAATAGTTATCGCACGTTTTATTGAAAAAGCACTCTAATGGAAATTATACACAAAATAGTACAATATTTAGGTTTGGCTTTTATTTTATTAGGAAGTATCTTCCTGTTTTTAGGAGCTTTAGGTATTTACAGAATGCCGGATTTATACAATCGGTTGCAAGCCGGAACCAAAGCCTCTACTTTAGGGGCTATGAGCGTAGTATTGGGTATTGGTCTCTTACAACCCAATTGGCTTATTAAACTGATTATCATTATCCTTTTTATAGGTTTTGCCAATCCGTTGAGCTCTCATGCATTGGCTCGGGCTTCTTATCGTTCCGGAATCAAACCTTTCTTTAAAAAAGAAATGGACAGTTATGCCAAAGCCGTCGAAAAGCAACTCAAGAAACTTCAAAAAAAACTTCAAAAATTACATAATTAATTATGGTACTACTCATTTTTCTTATAGCTATGGCAATTATTCTTATCGCAGCCGCAGTCTATTCTATTTTACAAGAAGACTTGCTATTTGCCGTGCTGGGAACCGGAGTTGTCAGTTTAATACTCTCTGTATTTTTCTACATTCTTCAAGCTCCCGATGTAGCTATTACAGAAGCGGCGATAGGTATAGCATTGACTACCATCATCTTTATCATTACCATTCGTAATACGACCAGAGATGAAAACAAATACAACGATGACCATATAAACAAGTTTAAAACCGATAAAGATGCTTAAGAAGTTATTTGTTTTTATATTATTATTTACCATAGGCTACTACCTTGTAGCAACTTTCAACCGTATTCCGTTAGGTGAAAATAGAGTTGGAGATATAGAAAATCCGACAAGTGTATCAGCTTATTACCTCGATAAGTCACCCAATGTATTAAAGGTAGCCAATTCCATAACCGCCATCGTTGTTAATTTCAGAGGTTTTGATACTTTAGGAGAAGTTACCGTACTGTTTCTAGCCGCTACCGGCTTGGCAAGTATTCTGTACCGTAAAAAAGACGATGAGGAAGAAGAGGAAGACAAGCACCACATATCACACCGTCTCAACATACCTTCTTCCAGCTTGATACGAACCGGAGCCAAAATTTTATTTCCATTAATTCTTTTATTGGGAATCTATGTATTTGTGCACGGTCATTTAACGCCGGGTGGAGGCTTCCAAGGTGGCGCTATTATTGCCACCGGATTTTTATTAATGCTTATTTCATACAAAGGCTTTACAACCAATCACAATGTAATGGTATGGCTGGAAAGTATCGCCGGGTTGGGATTTGTAGGAGTCGGTTTGTACGGTCTCTTTGCCTATGGATCTTTTCTGCAAAACACGGGTTGGACAGGAGATTTAAACGATTTGGTAAGTGGCGGATTTATTCCTTTGATTTATATTTTCATCGGTATAAAAGTAGCTACGGAATTGACCAATGTTTTGGATACTTTATTGAATATTAAACCGCGAAAAAAATGATAGATTTTCATACCATATTTGAACAATATAAAGACGTGATTACCATAGCCGTTTACGGTACGGCTATTTTTCTTATCATCATAGGGTTCTATGCTGTTCTATTGAAAAAACACTTGGTAAAAATCGTCATAGGATTATCCATTATGGATGCCGGAATTAATTTATTATTTGTAGCCGTAGGCTTTATCTCCGGTGGAACAGCTCCTATTTTTTCACCGGGCAATGAACAGGCTGCCACACGTATGGTAGATCCGGTGCCGCAAGCATTGGTACTTACGGCTATTGTAATTGGATTTGCAGTTACAGCATTGGCACTTTCGTTGGTAATCCGGTTATACAAACATCATCATACAGCAAATATTGATCAATTAAAATCATTAAAATGGTAATAACACCTGTACACTATATCGTCGTTCCATTATTAGCAGCCTTTGCTATTCCCCTGCTGACGAAAATTTATAAAGATGCTGCCAGAATTGTTCCGGGTATCGTATTGTTATACAATGTGATTGTTTCTTCTTATCTACTCAAACAGGTAAATGACCATGGAATGATTAGCGAAGTAATTGCGGGATGGCAAGCTCCGTGGGGTATTAATCTGGTTATCACTCCTTTTACAGGATTTTTAGCTACTATGGTTTCTGTCTTAGGATTTATCATCTGGCTGTACGGATTCCGTTTTAAAAGAACCCTTAAAGGAGGATTGGTCAAGTATTATGAAATATTACAGATGATGATGATTGCCGGATCCATTGGCGTAATCATTACCGGAGATTTGTTCAATATGTTTGTTTTTATAGAAATAGTAGGAATCTCAGCTTATTCTCTTACGGCATTTTATCGTGGTAGAGATGGTGCTGAAGCTAGTTTTAAATACCTGTTAATCGGTAGTTTTGCCTCTACGTTCTTATTATTGGGAATTCTTATCATCTATACACAAACCGGTACCTTGAATATGGCTCAAATAGCCGAACGCATGCACGATGTCCCTCAGAATATGAAAATTATTGCCCTGATTTTCTTTTTAATTTCTTTGGGAATTGAAGCTGAAATGTTCCCCTTAAATGGTTGGACACCGGATGCTTACTCTCAAGCTCCTTCACCTACCAGTGCTACATTTGCCGCCGTTGTTTCTATAGCCGGTGTATATGCATTAATCAGAGTATTGTTTACCTTATTTGATGTGCCGGTCGGCAATTATTTAATGGTGATGGGTTTTGTGACCATGACGGTTGCAGAAATAGCCGCTATCTCACAAAAAGACTTAAAAAGAATGTTGGCATATTCCAGTATAGGACAGGTGGGATTGGCTTTAATCGCTTTTGGAATTGGCACTAAACTAGCGGTTTTCGGAGCTTTGTTTCTAATGCTTAATCATGCGGTTATCAAAGCCTTGTTGTTTATGACAGGTAGTTATTTTATCTACAACACCGATGATAAAAAGTTAAAATCACTCAACGGTATTCACAAAAAATTACCGGTTGTTTCTTTCTTCTTTTCTGTAGGGGCTCTTGCCATTGTAGGTTTTCCTCCTTTTTCAGGATTTTGGAGTAAATTTTACATCTTGTTGGCAGCCGGAGATAGCCGACATTTTTATCTAATTGTTGGAATCTTATTGGTTACTATCATAGAAGTGACTTATTATCTACGTGTGGTAGGTCGTATCTATTTTGCCAAACAAGAGGGCGAACCTGCTTCGCATAAACCCTCAATCAATGCACTTATAGCAATGGCATCCTTGACACTATTTATCATTATTATAGGTATCTATCCGGATTTCATCACGCAAACCTTGGATCGGGCAGCCGCTTCTTTACTGGACAAGACACATTATATCAATCAAATTCTATCTTTAAACTAAGTCAGAATGGAACTCATATCAAGCATACTACTCATACTATTAACCGGTGCTATTGTCACCTATTTCATAGACAGTATTAGCCGGAAAATAACCGGAATCACGGCCTTTATTTTTTCATTAATTGCGGCAGTCGTATTTTTTTCAAAAATACATTCCGGAGCTACTTTTACATTTAAAATAGGAGGCTTTGACTTGCATTGGGGTTTTAATGATTATTCCTATTACTTTGTATATATTATTTTAGGATTGGGTGTGTTAGCGCTACTCTATTCTATTAAGTATATGGAAGGTAAGGCACGTTTGGGTTATTTTTATTCGAGTTTTTTACTGACCCTATTAGGTATGTTGGGTGTGGTGATGAGTCAGGATTTTATATCCTTATTCATTTTTTGGGAGATTATGACTTGGGCTTCGTTTTTACTCATCATTTACAATGCGTATTACAAGGTAAAGACAAAAGGTATTAAATATATGATATTTAGCGCTATTGGCGCTTATGCTATGTTGACTGCCATTGTTTTTATAAAGGAGTATTATGGTACGTTTATCATTTCCGAAGCGATTGAAAAAGGAGCTTTTAATTTTGAACATTATAGTTTTATTCCTATTTTTCTACTGCTAGGATTTGGAATTAAAGCAGCTGTAATGCCTTTCCACGTATGGGCGCCGGCGGCTTATTCCAAAAGTCCGATGTCCTTTACAACAATTTTTTCAGGTGCTATGTCAAAAATGGGTGTATTCGGTATTGGATTGGTCTTTTCATCATTTTATTTACAAGCTAATCCGGAACATTTTTATTGGGTAAAACTCATTTTGGGATGGCTCGGTGGTATCACGGCAGTTATGGGTACTATCTATGCTCTGATTCAATACGATGCTAAAAAACTTTTGGCCTATTCCTCCATTGCACAGTTAGGTTATATTGTGGTAGGTTTATCTACCGGAACTAAACTGGGCGTAATGGCTGCCTTGTATTTGGCTGTATTGCACGCTATTTTTAAAGGCGCCTTGTTTATGGTTGCCGGTGCGGTAGAAAGACAAGCGGGAACAACCGATATGCGAAAAGTATCCGGTTTGATTCGTAGGATGCCTTGGACTTTCTTTGTAGCATTGATTTCAATTATAGCTTTGGCAGGGATTCCTCCCATTGGTGGTTTTGTAGGAAAATGGTTACTCTACGAATCATTGATTACTGAAAGTAATAATTATATATTAGTTATTGTTGTCTTCTTTTCATCTACCGCTGCATTTTTATATTCTTATCGATTCTTATTCGGATTATTTCTAGGACAAGAAGAAAAAGAAACCGCCCACGTGAAAGAAGCGCCGGTTACAATGCTTATTCCTATGGTGCTGTTAGGTTTATTATCTTTAATAACCGGTAGTTATCCGGGATTGGTGTTTAAACCGGCTGCTAAAGCTATGGAAGCTATTGGCTTTACAAATGTAACTTGGCAGATGTCTTCATTAACCAATATATGGGGCAATACAACGCATCTATTCTTGATAAGCATGCTCATATTTGCCGTGCTTATCATCGCTTTTCTTTTCTTGACTTTAAAAGGCCTTAAAAAGACAAGATATGTAGGAACTAAGGAAATATCTACATCTGGTGAGTTGCCTAAGGAATGGGAAAATTTCACTTTTCAACACGATTTTTTTAAGCCCTTTGAAAGAGCCGCTGCCCCACTATACCGCCTCAATATGAATAAATTCTGGAAAGATATGGGGAAAAACATGGAGGCTTTCTTCGGTTTTTTTAGAAAACTATATACCGGAAACGGTCAAACCTACGCCTTGTACGTAGTTATATTTTTAGTACTGTTATTATTATTTAAAGACGTAATATTTTCATAGAAATGAACGAAATTATATTTAAAATAGGTGGCGCATTTATAACCGCTGTTCTCGCTTTTACCGTCGGGATGCTTTATGCCGGTTTACGAAGAAAAATTACGGCAAGAGTTCAAAATCGCGTAGGACCTCCCATTTATCAAAACTTTTTGGATTTGTTAAAATTGCAATCCAAAAGAACCAACGTAGCACACGGATTTATGGGACATATGGCTCCTATATGGATCATCATTGCTGCGATGACCGTATTGATGTTTATCCCCATTTTACAAAACAACTTATGGTTTAGCAATTTAACCCTTAAAGGCGATTTGATTTTTCTACTGTATATGATGGTATTTGGCAGTCTGGGCATGGCATTGGGTGCCGGTCAAACAGGAAATCCAAATTCAGCCATCGGTGTAAGCAGAGGATTGAGCCAGATGGTAGGTTTTGAAATACCGTTTGTAATGGCGTTGGTAGCACTGATGTTACAATTTAAAACAACCTCTATTGCCGATTTAATGCATTTTCAATCTGCTTCCGGACATTGGATAATATTGGAAAACCCATTTGCTTTCTTGGCAGCCCTCCTATCTTCTCTAGGGATGTTTCGCTACTCTCCTTTTGATATTGTAGGAGCACCTGCTGAATTGGCTTCAGGTCCTATGTCTGAATTTGGTGGAAAATATTTGGGAACCATGATGACCGGTGGTGCTGTTTTTGCTTTTATCAAATTGGTGTTATTTGTAGATCTATTTCTAGGAGGTGCCGGTAATAACACGGTAGCTGGAATAGGTGGCACTGCTTTAGGCTTACTCGAATTGTTAATCAAAACTTTTTTATTCTATATGATTCCTGTCTTTATCGGATTGGTGAGTCCTCGATTTAGGACAGAACAAGCCATTCGTTTCTTCTGGAAATGGCCTTCATTGTTTGGTTTGTTAGCCATCTTTTGGGCATTGTATAAAACCGGAGTTATCGGATAGATATTAGCTAAAAACAAAATAATAACAAAGACATGTCAAATAAAAATACAATAGGAATCCCCACACCGGAAGCAATCAAACAAGCACAGATTGATTTCTCTCCACGTTGTACTTCTGCAGGAAGAGTCAACGATAAGGAAACACAAAAGATGGTGGATTATATCCTTAACTTTGCCCGTAAACACTCCTTGTTTGTATTGGCTTACGGTACCGGATGTGGTGCTATAGAAATACCCGCTACTATGACTTCACGTTATGATGCAGAACGATTTGGGATAAGAGGGGCGGCAACTCCCAGACAAGCCGATATTTTGATGATTACAGGATATTTATCGACTAAAACACTCAAAAGAGTGATCCGGGTTTACGAACAGATGCAAGATCCAAAATATGTAATTGGTTTTGGTTCATGTACCATTAATGGTGGTATGTATTTTGACTCGTATAACACCATCAAAACCTTAGATCGTTATTTACCGGTAGATGTGTACATTGCTGGTTGCATGCCTCGACCTGAAAGTGTAATACGTGGTTTTGTAAAATTACAGGAATTGATTCAAAATGGCAATGCGGGTAATGGAGAATGTTATAGAGAAAACTTAGATTGGTACCGGGAAAACCAGCAAAAAGTCATCAAAAACTGGGATTTTCCTGAAAATTACAATTGGTAATCAAAAGACAGCTTAACTATGAGTAAATTAAAAAAAGAAAATACGATTTTAGAAAAACTCCACGATGTTTTTGAAATAACCGGTACGGTACAATCCAAAAAAAGAGTCAGCATTCAGGCTGATAAAAAGAATGTATCCAGTATTCTATTGTATCTAAAAAATCAAAAAGGATTTCAGCATCTAAATCACATATCCTGTGTGGATTGGATAGAAGCAAACGAATTTGAATTGGTATATATCGTGTGGAATCCTAAAACTAAAATTACGGTACTGGTTCATACGCGTATTGATAGAGAAAAACCTGTGATGGAAAATATTGATACGATTTGGGATCAAGCCAATACCTACGAAAGAGAATTTAGAGAAATGTTTGGTATAGAATTTCCCGGATTAGTCGGTGCCAAAGAATTTATATTGGAAGATTGGGATAATCTCCCTCCGATGCGTAAAGATTTTAACTCACAACAATATGCCATAGATACCTATTCTACACGACCGGGTAGAGAAAATGCGCAAAATGTAAGAGAAGCCATCCAAAAACGAAGCGGTGAAACAGTACCTGATTTTGCCAAAAAATATTCAAGAGATTAGAGATGATTAGAGAACAAGAAACCACCTTATATTTAGGACCGCAGCATCCCGGTATTACGGGAAATATGATGATCAAATTGAAGATCAAAGGAGATACCGTCATCAAGGCAGAAACGCATGTGGGTTATTTGCACCGCGCTTTTGAAAAATTAATTGAAAACAGAAACTGGTTACAGTCCTTTACCCTTTTGTGTCGATTCTGTGTGCCGGAACCGGATCCAATGGAATTGACCTATGCTCGTGCGGTAGAACAATTAGAAGGCAGAGAAGTCCCCGAAAGAGCCAAGTACATCCGGACTATTGTATCGGAACTGGCTCGTATTCAAGCCTTTCTATTATGGTATGGCGGACAGTCGGGTTCCAGTGGTTTATACACCTTGGGACAATGGAGTGTAGGAGATAGAAACTATATTTTGGACTTGTTTGAAGATCTGACAGGAGCACGTATCTATCATATGTATATGTGGCCAGGTGGTGTTCGTAGAGATTTACCCAAAGGTTGGATTGACAAAGCTTATAAAACAATGGATTATCTTGAAAAAAGACTAGTCGATTACAATCAATTGCTATTTGATAACGCTATTTTTCAGAAAAGAGCACAAGGAGTCGGGATTATCCCAAAAGAAAAAGCACTGGAATGGGGCGTGGTAGGTGCACCGCTAAGAGGTACCGGAATCAAACACGATGTACGTATAGATGAACCCTATGAAGCTTATGATCAATTGGATTTTGTGGTACCCACTTATGAAGGTGGCGATGTATGGGCTAGAGCTTTGGTACGAAGAGATGAAATAAAGCAATCGATCCGCATTATTAGACAGGCCTTGGATAAATTACCCGGTGGAAGTTATTACAACCGGATACCCAATCCTATGAAATGGACAGTACCTGCCGGCGAAGCTTGGGTAAAAACAGAAAGTGTACGCGGCGAAGTAGGTTTTTACGTAGTAAGTGACGGAAGTAACAAACCCAGAAGAGTACATCTAAAAGGAGCGGCATATGCACACGGTGTAACGGTATTAGAAAAAATATTACCGGGACAAAACATAGCTGATGTCTCTTTTATTCTAAATTCATTGGGCGTATGTCCTCCTGAAATTGAACGATAATTAATTGATAAAAACACACTCAAACGATCGTTAAATCAGTAACAGTGTAATATAATAAGAAAACGATGAGCATTCTTGATTTAAAAGGATTATTAGTTCCCATAGGGGCTTTAAAACAAATGGGAAAACACCCGCATACCATCAACTTTCCGGATGAAGAAAAAAATATCTCTGATAGGTATAGAGGTTTCCATCACAATAATTTAGAAGATTGTATTGGTTGCGGTAATTGTAGCACTATTTGTATGAATGAAGCCATTGATATGGTGGCGCTAGCTGAAATAGAAGGTGGCAAAGGCGATTCCGGATTACGTCCCAGAGTAGATTACGGACGTTGCTGCTATTGTGCGCTTTGCGTAGATGTGTGCCCTACCGGCTCTCTTAATATGACCAAAGATTTTATTCAAGTCACCAACAACCCTTATGAATTCTTATTAACACCCGGAAAAGATAATCCCGAAGCAAAAGAAAAAATCAGTTTTACGGCTGATCTAGATAGCTCATTGAATGTGTTTGACCGGGTTCCAATGCGTGAATTAAATCCGGATGAACGGATCAAATCATTTGCTGAAGTACTATTGGGATACAATGAAGAAGAAGCACGAAGAGAGGCAAGCCGTTGTATATCTTGTGGATTGT
>CAYNFJ010000018.1:0-9679 GCA_964396505.1 uncultured Polaribacter sp.
AAAAAAAACCAAAGAGGCGAGTTCTTATATTTTAGTTTTTTAAAATAAAATTTAGACAAAATTTAGTAAGCCTAGACTTTTTTCTTACTTTTTTCGGCGATGGAAAAAAGTAAAATATATGATACGTTATGTTTATTAGATTATTAATCTAATGCCGATTCGTTCGGTATTACTTTTTAAAAAGTATTTTATTTATACCATTTAGTCTTACATGGTTCTATTTTACTTTATAAATGGTGCTAAAAATACCATAATAATCAACTCCGGGTCACCCAAAATCAAGCTTGTGAAATTAAAAATAGCTAATTATCAATATGTTATGGGGTTGTAGGACTGAAAAAGTGTCGAAAACAGGAAAAAGAGGACTTTTACTATATGATGGATTCATTCATTTTTTCAAGTTACTTTTATACATCATTAAAAAAGCGTAGGCAATGTCCAAACGGTGCACCGGCGCAAAAGCAGTCTCCCAGCTCTCCTCTGGAGAGGGGCCAGGCGTGTGTTTATATTATACCAAAAAGATTTTCACCCTACTGAACCAAGACTTTTTTTACAACAAAAGAATCGCCACTGGAAATTCTTAATAAATACAAACCACTGGTTGAAGGTGCCGGTAAAGAAATCAATCCCTCCGGATGCTCGGTTCGGTAAGATCCTATCATTTGTCCCGAAACGGTAAATAATTGGAACGATACTTTATTAAAGAGATGATTTGAATTTACCCGCACGCGAATGGCCTGTTGCACCGGATTCTGTAACAATTGAAAGCTATCGGCTAATAATTCTGAAGAAATACCGAGGTATAGAGCTGAAAATTCATCCATCATAAAGTTGGCATAGTCTTCTGTAAGGGTAAGGTGGGGCTGGTTTTCACTTCCACCAATATAATTATCAAAGGGAGTTGATTCACTTCCATTAACTACATGATACCAATCGGATTGATCAATAGCCATACTACTCATCGTTGGAATAAAAGAGAATGCATCGACCAATAAAGCGTCTTGAACTTGTTGTTCTACATCGGATGGGTCATCTCCAAAAAAACTGTCAAAAAGGATAATACCTCCCGGGCAACTATCCAATCCGGAGCTTTCTGAAGGACTGGCTGCCACGGCATCAAATGTATCAATGGGATAAGAGGCCGCTGTAATAACAATATGATCTATATTAAAATCAGATACACCGGATGCCGGCGTAAAATGCAAATTTACATCGGCAGCACCGATTCCGTCGGGATCTATTTCACCATCCATTAACAAGGTGCCGGGACTTGCAACGGTTGCACCGGTTATACTTCCATTGATAATAGCCAGATTACGGGTTTGAGTTGGAAAGCCCATGGCATCCATCGTATTCATAAATGTATTTCTATAAGCATTGGGAAGAGGAAGTTGTAGGGAAGTGTCTTGATCATAGGCTTCTCCATCTTGTAAATGAGAGGTGTAATGATCTAATAACATTTGTTTGGCTGCGGCACTGTTGAGCTGTACATCACGCAATGCAGCCATATCGGCATCGCCGGTATATTCGGCTAGGTAATTGACGGCGTATTGAAAACTGATAGGAACATTAGCGCCTCTATGTGGCGAATCAAAAGACAACCAAATACCCGTTTGATGATCCATTGCATTTTGTTCCATATACGTCAGGGCGTAACGGGTAATTAGACCACCCATACTGGGTCCTACGACAATCAGTTCGTTATTACCGGTTTTATCAGTATTAATAGTCTCTATTAAATTGACCAATACTAATCCGTTTCGTTCTATATAATCGGCTCCTCCCTGAATCTCTGCTCCGTCATCGGAACGGGTGTAATTAGGAAAATTAAGTACGACAATATCGGCTCCTAAATCTCTCAAATTATCAAAAATGTTTTGAGTCGGATTTCCAAAATCACCAATACCATATATGGTGCTGATGTCGCGGGTGTCTTCCGGGTCAAATCCGTCACAGATAATAATGGGTTTATCGAGAACCCCATCTACATTATCATAAAAAATCTGATATTCTCCTTGTCCTAAATGGGGTGCATCCTCATCATAACCTTGAAAACTTGTATAAGAATCTATACCGGTTAGGGTTCCTACATCACCTGGATTGCCTTGCGCAATCACAAAATTGCTATATAATAAAACACTAAATATCAGCTTGTAAAATGATTTCATATGTGAGAAGATTTGATGAGGCTAAATTATAAAAAATACCAATAAAAAAGCCGTTTCAGAAAGAAACGGCTTCAAATAATGCTGTATAAACACGTTTATCCTAAAAACGGATACCGGTAATCGATAGGTGGATTAAAGGTTTCTTTGATAGTTCTGGTATTGACCCATCGCAATAAATTCCATACCGAACCGGCTTTGTCATTGGTTCCCGAACCTCTGGCACCACCAAAAGGTTGTTGACCTACTACGGCTCCGGTAGGTTTATCATTGATATAGAAGTTTCCGGCAGCATCTACCAATTTTTTGGTGGCTATTTCTGCTGCATATCTATCCTTGCTAAAGATTGCACCCGTAAGCGCATAAGGACTGGTTTCATTCAGCGTATCCAAGATACTTTCCCATTCTTCATCTTCATAAACATATATGGTCAGTACCGGTCCGAACAATTCTTCTTCCATAGTCACATAATGCGGATTGGTCGTTAAGATCACTGTGGGACGTATAAAATATCCTTTACTGTCATCATATTCTCCTCCGATAATTACCTCGGCATCGGTATCTTTTTTAGCCCTATCAATAAAACCGGTTAAGTTCTCAAACGAGCTACGGTCTATTACCGCATTGATAAAGTTGCTCGTATCTTCAGGACTTCCCATTTTCATAGATTCGATTTGTTCTTTCAGCACTTGATGTACCTCATTCCACAAAGATTTAGGAATATATGCCCTAGAAGCCGCCGAACATTTTTGTCCTTGGTATTCAAAGGCACCACGAGATAAGGCAGTAGCAACCTGCAAAGGATTGGCTGATGGATGTGCCCATACAAAATCTTTTCCTCCGGTTTCTCCTACGATACGCGGATAGTATTTATAATCTTTCATATTGTTTCCGATGAGTTTCCAGAAACTTTTGAACACCTGTGTAGATCCGGTAAAATGCACACCTGCAAATTCCGGGTGTTTCATCACCACTTCGGTAATCATACTGGAACGACCGGTAACCATGTTGATAACTCCATCGGGTAAACCGGCTTCTTTAAAGAGTTTCATAATAATATTGGCAGAAAACATTTGTGTACGCGCCGGTTTCCAGATTACCACATTCCCCATCAAGGCAGGAGCTGCCGGTAGATTTCCGGCTATGGATGTGAAATTAAATGGGGTTATGGCATATACAAAACCTTCTAAAGGACGGTATTCCATCCGGTTCCAAAGTCCGGGAGCCGATTCGGGTTGGTTTTGATAAATATCTACCATAAATTCCACATTAAAACGGAAAAAATCAATCAATTCACAAGCGGCATCTATCTCGGCTTGGAATACGTTCTTAGATTGTGCTAACATCGTAGCGGCATTCATCTTATCCCGATAAGGGCCTGCCAAGAGTTCAGCGGCTTTTAAGAAAATGGCAGCGCGCTCTTCCCAAGGTGTTGCTGCCCATTTTTTACGGGCTTCCAAAGCCACTTGTACGGCTTTTTTAATATGTTCTTTTTCGGCTTGGTGAAATTGCCCCAAGCTGTGTTTAATATCGTGTGGCGGATGAATATTACCGGTTTTTCCGGTACGTATTTCTTCTGCTCCTATATATACGGGAATATCGACGGTCTCATGGTACATCTTTTTGTACATAGCCAATAAATTTTCACGCTCAGTACTGCCTGGTGCATAACTTCTTACCGGTTCATTGACCGCTTTGGGTACTTTATAAAATCCGTTTGCCATATTGTTATATTTTAGTGTTTAAAAAAGTTGCACAAAGTTAGCGAATTCCCCGAAAGTACAGCATTAAAACTTTGTTATTTTTTGGCTTCAACCTACAGTAAAAAGACAATGAATGAGATTACTATAAAACCTATTAATGAAAGTAAAAAGAAAGCTAGATTGAGTACCAAGAGTTTTATCAAAGTTATAAATCTTTTTTGTTTATACACATTTCTCAAGCTTTTGTATATATAGAATACAAAACTTATTTTTAGAATAATCCCAACAAAATCAATAGGTAAAATAGCATCTATTATCAAACCTGCAATTAATATCAAGAAAAAAGCAATTTGTAAATAGAATACCACTACCAAGTGTTCGGAATATTGATAGGGATGTCGCCAATACAACAGACTAAAAAGCAAGGTAAACAATGGTAATAAGAAAAAGAGAGAAATACTGACTTTTGACACTATCGTATCCCAAAATTTTTGCAACGATTTCTCATTGCTGAAAATATGATTTAATTCTAAGGATTTGTCGTATAAAAAGAGGTTGAGATGGGTCTTTTTCATTCCCAGACTATCCAATCCCTCAGGGGCTTTTACTTCTTTATTCTCTTTTGTAAAACGCACTAATCTACCTAATTTTAAGCCTAGAGATTTTTCTTTCATCTCTATAAATGGATCTTTAAAAAAACTGGAATCTAAACGGTATGCAACACCTTGATTATCTAAATATTTTTGTAAAAAAACAGCTGTTTTTACCATATCATCGGCTATATAAAGAACGGCATCAGGGGATTTCTTAAAGAAAGTCTTTGTTCTTGAAAATTCAGGATGCATTATTTGCACTCCCATTTCGTGCAAACGATTTATAAGCGTATCTTTTTGTATGTTGGAAATGGAATCATTATTCAAAAAGTTGATAAGATTTTCTTTTTGAAACACCGAATCCAATTTTTGTTGATAAATGGATTCAAAATTCTTCTCTTTACTACTTATGCTCAGGCTCGTAGAGGAATATGTCTTTTTGATTAAAACAGAATCTTCTGAGATGCTGACTATATCTCGACGCGTGTCATTTTGCTGACTAATGGGAGTAGTAAATTTTTGAAAGGTCTGGATAAATCCCAACAGTAAAAAGTAAACAATCACGATATGGAGTAATAATTGAAAGGGATTTGCATATTTTTTTCGTTTCCCTTCAATGTATTCTATCGCCACTTTTCCGGGTTTTAAAAGCAGTGGCATAAGGGTGCGATACAAACGGGAATCAAAAGAAAAAAAATTGGCAAAAAATCCGGATAAATAGTCTTTTAAACTTAAACGACGGACATCATTTACTTGGGCACATTCCGGACAAAAATTTTCATCACCTCTTAATGGATGCCCACAGTTCAGACACTCTAAACTCTTTTTATTTTTATCAAAATGTTGTGTTGATTTCACGATGTGATAAAAATACAATTTTTATTTTAACAACACATCCTAATTCAAACTTTCCCGAAAACCTTATTGTTGCAGATTTTTGGAATTTCCCTTTCCATAACCGATTACACGGTCATAGGTGCTGCCAAATTTGGAGTAATACACCAACACACTGTATTCATTTTCAGTTTCCTCAAAACTTCCATTTATTTCGGTTAGGTTCATGACGTTCTTGTCATCTAAGGTGGCATAGGTATAATTATAAAAGCCCTGTTTTAACAAAATAGCGACTTCATAAGCATGGGTTTCGGGATGGTACGTCATTTTGTTTTCATCGGTCAGTTGGTAGTTGTTAAAACGGCCATATACATAAACCGCTTTGTGATCAAATGGCTCGGCTACTTGCAAGGTAAAATGCACCCAAGAGTAATCTGCCTCCAATGCGGCATTATTGCTTGTGGCATTGCGTATTACAAAAGCTCCGTCGGCGTCCGGATAATAGGTATAAGGATCATACGCCCGTATTTTATCCGAATATAAATAGGTGTGATACAAGTCTTTACCAGACACTACACGGGCTACATTCATATTGGACAACCTGATTTCTTTGGTATCAAAATTCAAAAATTCATTGCCACCCCAAAAAGCAGTTTCGGCATCGTATTTATATAACAACTGGTCCCCACGAATAAACTGAGGTTGCAAACCGGTTACTGCCGTTGCATAGTCATTGTTTTGTAAAATAACCGGATGAATTTCTTCTGTTGGATTATTGATTAAAAACCCCGGATGATTGATACTAAATTGCACGGATTGTTGTGAATTGATATAAGCGACATCTCTACTACGATGCACCGACACACCTACCGTTGTAAGGGATTCATATAAGGTAAAATAACGGGTAAAGATGATGTTCTCATCTTCATCCAAAATACTAATCCTATAATTACCACTTAACAACAAACGTGTATTTGCATTAGGAAATTGTATGCGGTAATGGGTGTAAAATTGCAAGGTGTTAAAGGAGTTTTCGTACTCATACAATTGTTCTTCGGCATAACCTGCTACAAATTCTGTTGTAATCAAATCCGTTGTCTTCCAAAAACGGTCACAATGTTCTATTTTGTAATAATAATCTTTTTCGTCGGCTTCTAAATCGTCAAATGACAATTCAAAACTTCCATTCAATGGAAAAATAGGCGCAAAATTGGCTTTTCCGGAAGAACGCAACTGAATTGTTTTGATATAATCCGGCGGTAACACCAATTCTTGAGCGTGGACAATCGTTATAAAAAAGAAAAAAAGAAATCTAAATAAAAAGTTCATACAACAGGTTGGTTTATCAGCCTCAAAGCTACAAAAGTGATACCAAACCATAAAACTTTCCTTAAATACTTTATCGCTCAATGCTATATTGCTTATTTTTGCCTACAAAATACTATTATATTTGTCAAATAAATTAAAATATTCTCAACTTATTAAAGCCGAAGCTTTGCGTTTGGGTTTTTCGTCTGTGGGTATTGCAAAGGCCACCTTTTTAGAAGAAGAAGCCCCTAAATTGGAAGCTTGGTTGCAATCCGGTTATCAGGGTGAGATGCAGTATTTAGAGAATAATTTTGACAAACGTTTAGACCCTCGGTTGTTAGTAGAAGGGACCCGCTCTATTATCTCATTTACCTACAATTACTATCCTGAAAAACGACAAAAAGATTCAACTTATAAAATAGCTAAATATGCTTATGGGCAAGATTATCATTATGTTATAAAGGATAAATTAAGAGAGTTAATGCACTTTATCCAAGACAAGATAGGAACCGTACACGGTCGGGCGTTTACTGATTCTGCTCCGGTTATGGAACGGGCTTGGGCAAGTAGATCAGGATTGGGCTGGCAAGGAAAAAACAGCTTGTTATTACAAAAGGGAAAAGGCTCCTTCTTCTTTTTAGCTGAACTTTTTTTAGATATTGAATTGGCATACGATACCCCTTTTAAAACAAATCATTGTGGTAATTGTACCCGTTGCATCGATGCCTGCCCTACACAAGCCATCTTACCCGACGCTACTATTAATGGAAGCCAATGTATTTCTTATTTTACCATTGAATTAAAAAAAGAACTCCCACAAGAGATGCAAGGTCGGTTTGGCGACTGGATTTTTGGTTGCGATATTTGTCAGGATGTATGTCCTTGGAACAGTTTCTCTTTGCCACACAATGAAAACCTATTTGACCCACATCCTGAACTATTGACCATGTCCAAAAAAGATTGGATAGAGATTACCGAAGATGTTTTTCGTAGTATTTTTAAGAAATCTGCTGTCAAACGCACTAAATTTTCGGGATTAAGCCGTAATATCAATTTTCTATCGACTTAACTTTATTATTGAAAAATGATAATTATCAGTTTTTTCAAAGATTTAATTAGCCTACCTTTGCACACTTAAAAACTTAAAAAGGATTTATAAAATGTCACAATCCAGAAAAGACCAGGCTGCATTAGCCTATCATGCAAAACCAACACCGGGAAAAATACAAGTAGTTCCCACTAAAAAACATTCTACTCAACGAGACTTAGGTCTCGCTTATTCTCCGGGAGTTGCCATACCCTGCCTCGAAATAGAAAAAGAACCCAGCGATATCTATAAATATACCTCCAAGGGAAACTTGGTCGCTGTAATATCCAATGGGACCGCTGTATTGGGACTGGGAGATATTGGAGCTGAAGCCTCTAAACCCGTTATGGAAGGAAAGGGATTACTGTTTAAAATATTCGCAGATATCGATGTTTTCGATATTGAAGTCAATGAAAAAGATCCCAAAAAATTTATTGAAGTGGTCAAAGCCATTGCCCCTACTTTTGGTGGCATCAACCTAGAAGATATCAAAGCACCCGAAGCTTTTGAAATAGAACAACGCCTTAAGGAAGAATTGGATATTCCGGTTATGCACGATGACCAACACGGTACGGCTATTATTTCTGCCGCTGCCTTGATCAATGCAGCTGAAGTTACCGGAAAGAAGATTGACAAAATCAAATTAGTCGTCAGTGGTGCCGGTGCCGCAGCGGTATCTTGTACCAGATTATATAAAAAAGTAGGCGTAAAACCCGAAAATATTGTCATGTGCGATAGCAAAGGGGTTATCCGTACCGACAGAGAAAATCTAAACGAAACCAAACGCGAATTTGCCACCGGTAAAGATTTGCACACACTGGAAGATGCCCTAAAAGGAGCAGATATGTTTTTGGGATTATCGGTAGCCGATATAGTAACCCCAAAAATGCTTAAATCAATGGCAAAAAATCCGATTGTTTTTGCCTTGGCCAATCCCAATCCTGAAATTGAATACAAATTAGCAGTAAAAACCCGTAAAGATGTACTGATGGCAACCGGTCGTTCCGATTATCCCAATCAAGTCAATAATGTATTGGGATTTCCATATATTTTTAGAGGCGCATTAGATGTACGGGCTACAGCTATTAATGAAGAGATGAAAATTGCCGCAGTATATGCTTTGGCAAACCTAGCCAAAGAAAGTGTTCCGGAACAGGTGAATATCACCTACAACGAAAAACACTTGGAATTCGGTAGAGATTATATTATTCCTAAACCCTTTGATCTCCGTTTAATGGAAGTGATTCCGGTAGCCGTTGCCAAAGCCGCCGTTGCATCGGGAGTAGCACAAGCCCCCATTGAAGATTGGGATAAATACGCTGAAGAATTATCCGAAAGGTTGGGTTCCGGTAGTAAATGGATGAAAAAATTAACCATACGTGCCAAACGCAATCCTAAAAAAGTGATTTTTGCCGAAGCCGATCAAATGGATGTGTTAAAAGCCGCCCAAATTGTATATGACGAAGGTATTGCTAAACCTATATTATTAGGAGATAAGGATATTATCATGGAATTGATGGAAGAGATCAATTTTGAAGTTCAGGATGACGAAGTTCTTATTATCGATCCAAAAGCAAATGACCAAAAAGAACGCCGATTGCAATACGCACAATCGTATTGGGAAAAAAGACAACGCAAAGGAATTAAATTATTAGATGCACAAAAATGGATGCGTGAACGCAATTATTTTGCCGCTATGATGGTCAATGCAGGGGAAGCAGATAGTTTGGTTTCCGGTTATTCCAGAAGTTATCCTACAGTTGTAAAACCTATGTTGGAACTGATTGGACGTAAAGAAGGCGTGAAAAAAATAGCAGCTAGTAACTTAATGCTAACCGATAAAGGACCTATGTTTTTCTCTGATACGGCAATCAATGAAACACCTACTGCTGAAGAACTGGTCGATATAGCAACCTTGACTTCTAAGGCGATGCAAATGTTTGGAATTAAACCTAGAATGGCAATGCTTTCTTTTTCTAATTTTGGTTC
>CAYNFJ010000018.1:9779-24951 GCA_964396505.1 uncultured Polaribacter sp.
GTCGGACCTATTATTATGGGACTTAAAAAACCCATTCATATATTACAATTAGGCGCTAGTGTTGATGAAATTGTCAATATGACTACCATAGCAGTAGTAGATGCACAAGTTGCAGCAAGAAACCGATAATAAATACTGTTTTTTATATTTTCCCTGTGATAATTTTTTTGTCACAGGGTTTTTTGTTTGTTAATTTGAATGGTTCGACATACGATTTCAAATAAAAAAATTAATGTACTTTTGGAACCGTTTTTGATAGTAACAGAATGATGTATAAGAAATTTCTATTTTTAGTTTTAATCACGCTTGCTTCTGTTAGCAATGCGCAAACACACAAACGTATTTGGGCAAAATCTTTTTTGCATAAAAAAGCACCTGAAATTGTAGTAGCCCAATGGATTAATAAAAAACCCGATACAAAAGGTAAATTCATTCTACTCGATTTTTGGGCTACTTGGTGTGGTCCTTGCCGGCGAGTAATCCCTAAATTAAATCACTTTCAAGAGGTTTTTAGTGATGATCTGGTAGTGATTGGATTAAGTGACCAAAATGCCCAAGCATTGGAACTTTTTAATTCAAATATTCAGTATTATCACGCTACCGATCCACAGAAAAGGCTGAAAAACACCTATCAAGTTACCGGAATTCCTCATTCAGTTTTGATTGACCCGGAAGGTATTGTCCAATGGGAAGGTTACCCCCTATTGGAAGGACATCTATTGACCGAATCTGTCATCCAAAAGATCATAGATGATTATTATGCCAAACACAACAACTAGATGATGCGAAGCTATTTTTTCGGGAGTATTATCACGGTACTTACGCTGTTTTCTTGCAAACATACCACACCTTATAAAGTGTTGAGAGGAAATGCGTTAGGAACTACCTTTTCAATTATCTATCAAGGAGATTTTTTATTTGATCAATCGGTTGACAGTTTGTTTCAGGTAGTCAATCATTCGCTCTCTACTTACCATCCGAATTCGCTGATTTCACAAATTAATAAAGGAGATTCTTCCATTGTGGTTGATGCGCATTTTATAAAAGTTTTTACCAAAGCAAAACGGATCTATAAGGAGACCGACGGCCTGTTTGACCCTACCGTAGGATCCCTGGTAAATGCGTACGGATTTGGTCCGGGAAAAGCGATAAACAATTTAGACAGCATACAGATTGACAGCTTGATGCAATGGGTAGGTTTTGATAAAGTACAATTAAAAGAGAATCATATTTACAAAGAAGATCCTAAAATTTTCCTAGATTTTAACGCCATTGCCAAGGGCTATGCCATTGATGTGATCAGTGTGTTTTTAGAAAGTAAAAACATTGCAAATTATATGGTAGAAGTGGGAGGCGAAATACGTGCCAGAGGGGTCAATTCTGAAAATAAATATTGGAAAATAGGCATAGAAAAACCACTGACAGATGGTACTAGTGCTCTTGAAACAACCGTTGAATTGCAAAATAAGTCTATGGCAACTTCGGGAAATTACCGCAAGTTTAAAATCGATGCACATGGCAAGAAATTTGTTCATACCATCAATCCTAAAACCGGTTTGACAGCACAAAATGATTTGTTGAGCAGTACGGTTATTGCCCCAATAGATTGTGCCGATGTAGATGGATATGCTACCTCTTTTATGGTAATGGGTTTTGATAAAAGCCTTCAATTTCTAAAAGAACACCCAAATCTTTCTGTGTTTTTTATCTATATAGATACGCAGGGAGAGACACAAATCTACAGTACGATTAATAAAACGAACTAGATTTTCTGTCTAATTTTTTTAATCGCCAAAATAATGAGTCCGGATAGCGCTGTAAAAATTCCAGTTCCGGCAATAAGTATAGCCCAATAGACTCCGCGTAAATTTTGTTGCATCTCACTAAAACTGATACCTTGATTGTCATACATCCACTTACTGCGGTGGATACCGGCTACAGCCAAACTAATCAGAAATAATAACAGGGAAACTTGCAAGGTCTTGTACCAATAAATACCCCATCTGGGAGGTGCACAATTAGGATGTAATTTTGATATAATATACCATACCGAAGCCATTAATATCATCGTATTAATTCCAATCATAGTGCCCATAGTGTGCATCACGGTTATATGAGTTCCATGCGTGTGATAATTAATGGCGGGAATAGACAATAACAAGGCTAATAAAAGGTTTAAAAAAATCCAAACATCTGCGGCAACCATAAAACGGTATGCCATCGTATTTTCTTTTCGTTTTTCTTTGGACAGTGACCGGAGAAAATTATAAATAATCCGGATAAAAATAATCCATTCGGTCATGCTGATAGAATAAGCGAGAATACGAACCCAAGGTTGTGACGGAATGATATAGGTGTGATGCGCCCATCCGAACATTAAATTGGCCAAACCTAAAAAGTAAAAGAAAAAAACCAATTTACCTTTGGCAAAACTAGGATCTGCTTTTATTTTAGTCATCAGATAAATGGAAATTCCATACACCAACTGGTTCCAAGATCCTACAAAAGACCCTACAGATTTCCATTGTACTACCAAATCTCTTATATAATTTTCTCTAAATGCCGGAATCAACCAAAAATGAGCTTCCATAAGATGAAAAATCATAAAGACCGTACCGGTTCCCCACATCCAATAATATACCGGCCAATTACTGATATGGTGACGAATACTTTTAAAATAATTAATCGCAAACAATACCCAACCTATTAATACAGGAATCATCAATGCCGGCGCAAAAACAAAAAATTCTCTTCCACCGATTTTACCAATTAAGATAGAGGCATAAATAGCAATTCCCGTCAATAAGAACAGAAAGAAATGTACCCGTGTCAATCGTTTGGAATACAATGGAATACTCTCTTGGTTATTAACGTAATAATACACACTCCCTATAGCACCCAAAATAATCCAAGACACAGAAGAAACCACATGAATGGGTCTTAATTTAGCAAAATGCAAACTGCTCTTTAAAAAATCAGGATACAAATATTGAATACTGATTAGCACGCCGATAGTAACACTGACCAGCAAAGATAACAAGGCTAATATTACAAAATTAAGTGCGTATTTATTTTTCATCCGATCCGTTTTTTTTAGTTAATTCAACCCAGCCTGACAAACTCGTTTTGGCTGTTTTATTGGGAAAATATCCGGTTCTGTCCACAGCTTTAAAGAAGGCGATAAAGGCGTTTAAATCCTTCTCACTAAAATGATATTGAGGCATAGCATTCTTGCCCGCATTGATCATCGCTTTGATATACAAATCAGACTTTAAACTATCCGAAGCTATATTGGTTAAATCAGGGCCTAAATAACCTCCCAATCCGTACATTTGATGGCAAGCCGTACAATTGTTATCTTGCCATAATAGTTGTCCGGTAAGAGCTTGAGGGGATAGTTTTTCTTTTTTGATAAAGGCTCCATCTGTATAGACGACCCAATTATATACAATAAAAATCAGAATAAGAGACCCAATGATTATTTTGTTATAGAGAATGTTATTTTTAGTAAAAAACATCACAATAGGGTTAAAAATGTACGCAAAGATACTATAGATTTTCTTATTTATAAGAACGATTAAGACTTTTTTTGGCTATTTTATGTTGTTTTTCTTTAGTACTTTTACCTTTTATTTTTTAAAAAATTATGGATCAACAATTTGAAGACTTGGTACAATATGTTATTTCTTTTGTAAAAAAAAGAGTACTATCCGAAGTGGATACCCCTGAGCTTTTACGAAAAGATATAGCCCCACAAGATTTATTACGTGAACTTCCTATTTCTTTACGAAACAAAAAACAAAACACCGCAGCAATCAAAGAAATTTTAGAAAGAATTATCGATGCCAGCGTGTTGACCAATCATCCATATTTTATGAATCAAATGTTTGGAAAGACACAACCTATTGCATTTATAGCCGACATCCTTATCGCTATGCTGAACACCTCGATGTACACCTATGAAGTAGCACCGGCTTTAAGTTTAATAGAAAAAGAAGTAATTACTCAATTAGGTGCTAAAATCTGGGGAAAAGATACTGGCGACGGCGTGTTTACCGCCGGAGGCAGTATGTCTAATATGAATGCCTTGTTTTTGGCTAGACAACATCTTGTTTCTCAAGCGAAACAAAAGGGCTTATGCAATGAGAAACCCTTAGCCATTTTTGTATCGGAACAAGCGCATTACTCTTTCACCAAAGGGGTTAATTTTTTAGGCTTTGGGCTGGATGCTTTGATTAAAATACCGAGTACCTCCAATGCACGTATAGATATTGAGGCACTTCAAAAAGCTATTTTGGAGAGCAAAGCGCAAGGACGTGTTCCTATGATGCTTATCGGCATTGCCGGAACGACCGTATCCGGTTCTTTTGATGATCTGGAATCCTTGGCACGTATTGCAAAAGAACATAAAATGTGGTTTCATGTAGATGCAGCTTATGGTGGTTCTCTTTTATTTTCAGAAACTTATAACAGTCGCCTTAAAGGAATAAACCAAGCAGATTCCGTGACTTGGAATTTTCATAAAGTAATGGGAATGACCCTTTCCACCGCTTCTTTTTTGACCCGTGAAAAAGGCTTGCTCAACAAAGCCTTTAATGTCCAAGCCGGATACCTGTTTCATCAAGATGATTACGACTATGATTTAGGACAAAAATCGTTACAAGGTGGCAGACGACCCGATGCGTTTAAACTGTGGCTTACTTGGAAATATCTAGGAACCAATGGTTTGCAACAACATGTAGAAAAACTCTGTAAAGCCGCTGAAACAATGGCACAATTGGTTCGAAAAACCTCCCATTTGGAGCTTTTTGCTCCTCCGGAAGCCTCTATTGTTTGTTTTAGATATGTCAATCCCTCAATGACAGACAAAAATGAAAATCTTTTGAATAAAAAAATCCGTGATACACTGTTTTTAGAAGGAAAAATCATCTTTAACTATGCTGAGTTAAACCAAAAAATCTATTTACGATGTGTCCTTTTAGACCCGATGTTTACCGCAAAACAGCTGCAGCATATTATCGAGAGGGTTTGTACCATTGGAAAACAATTATCTCCGGATACGGAATTGTAAATAGTATCGTTATCTATATAGAACAATATAAACCCAATGAAAAAAAACAGCATCTTCCTTTCTATCTTACTCCTTGTGCTATCCTCTTGCAATCATTCAATTAAGGATACACAACATACTAAATCAGAATGGCTTACTGATTTTTTTTCGGCAGCATCTTCTTATGAGGATATATATGCTATTGCCTATTGGAATGAAGATTTTGACCAAACCTATTTAAAAGTAAATTCATCAGCAACTACATTGGAAACTTTTAAATCCTTGGTGGCTAATCCCAATTATATCAGTACTTGCCAGTTTGACAACAATCATTTAAAACCGGTAACCGGCAAAAAATATTTTGGTTCATTTCCCGATTTTTGCGGCGAAGAAGATTGTGTGAGTACCCAACGCATTACAGATTATGAAAATCTAATTGACAAACCCATTGCTTGGGCTTATTTTTCCAATAATTGGAACCAATCCATTGCATTTCCACAAAGTCAGGTTATGACCATTATCAATGCCGGCAAAACACCTTTTATCCGTCTGATGCCTCGAAGCGAATTTGAAGTATATCGTCAAGATCCTATCTGGAAACTCACCGATATTATCAATGGAATGCACGATACGGCCATTACCAATTGGGCTATTGCAGCCAAAGCAATCGCACATCCAATCTTGGTCGAATTTGGCACGGAGATGAACGGATTTTGGTTTTCTTGGAACGGGCGTTATTACGGTGCCGGCACTACTGACCAATATGGCGATAGTACGTATCCGGACGGTCCCGAAATTTTTAGAGATGCCTATCGTCATATCATCGATCTATGTGACCAAGCAGGTGCCGATAATTTGACCTGGTTTTTTCATTTTGACGTCCATAACGATCCGGATGAATGGTGGAATGATCCCGTTTATTATTACCCGGGAGATGCTTACATCGATTGGTTGGGAGTCAGCACCTACGGACCCTTTCAAGAAGGCGAAGATTATGAAGATTATATTCCGGCTGATTTACTGGAAAAAGCCCATACCAAATTCGTTCAATTATCCACCGACAAGCCTTATGCTGTTTTGGAATTTGGTGTCACGGAACTATAAATTACCGCTTAATACGCCGATGGCTTCCAAACGTTCTAATACCGCATAAGGAGCGATTGTTTTCATACAAGCAAAGGGGTTTTCCGTTAAGCTGCAATCACGTGTTCCATAAACTGAACAAGGTCTGCAAGGGAGCACTGCAACGGGTATTTGAAGGCTGTTTTCCTCTGGTTGGTATAAAGCTTTAAAACCCAAATCAGGATGTGTCCCGCCCCAAATAGACACAACCGGAACACCTAATAAACTGGCAATATGCATATTTCCGGAATCCATAGCTATCAGTACCGCCATTTTTTGGATTAAGAATAGCTCTTGTGTCAATGAAAACCTACCGGCTAGATTGGTAACATTCTCATACTGATCGGAAAGAGAATTTAACAGGCTTATTTCTTTAGACCCACCTCCTAATAAGTAAAACTGTACCAAATATTTATCATTGATTTCTTTAATTAAAGATTGAATCTTATCCAAACCCCATTCTTTGGTTTTATGTGCAGCAAAAGGGGCGATGGCAATGGGAGTTCTTCCGGGGGCCAAGAGGGTATTTACGTCCGTATCCGGGGTGTCCGGAACCTGCAATAGTTCTTTATGAAGAGAAATATCAAAACCGGCTTTTTGAAATACCGATTGATATCTTTCTGTGGTATGAGTCAACGGAGTACGATTTTTTTGTTTTACAAAGGCGCGTTTTTCTTTTCGTCCCTTGTCAATACGATATACCGGAACCTGTTTGAGTTTAAAGAATAAAGCAATAAGCCTGCTTCTCAACACATCGTGTAAGTCTATTATCGCATCATATTGCTGTTTTTTGTACAATTCATCAACCAAAGTATATAAACCCTTGACCCCTTTGTGTGTTCCCTTTAAATCCACCGGATAGATTTCCAGATTAGGAATTCCTTGAAAGAACGGACTAAAAAAGGGCTTGGTGAGCAGCGTAATTTGCACATCCGGATACTGCTGTATCAAATTTTTGATCACCGGAACCGTAAGCACTACATCGCCCATAGCAGAGAACCGGATAAGGACGATATTTTGGGGTGTTTTTTTCACAAAATAAGCTTCAAATACAAAAATATTTAAAGTTAATATTAACTTTAATAAATGATTTATAATAGTTTGTAAAACAATTATTTATTAATCATATTTTTGGTACGATTTTTCTTCGACCAGATTGGATCCGGTCAATTCATTGATCTGACGTTTTACCTCAGATCGTTTGTCATTGGTAAAATAGACCGCTCGGGCAGTTTTGACAAAATCTGCTCCAAAATCTTGGGCTCGTTCCAAATCGCGGATACGATCTTCAATATCCCATAATTCTTGATTGATTTGTAAAAGTTCTTGATACAGCGGATGATCTTTTTTAATAATCGTGGCTACCGCCTTATCGAGCACCTCATATTCTTTTTGTAAATTCTTCCTCTTATCGGGATCTTGAATATGCTTGAGCTTGATTTCTATGATACTTAATTTGTCGGTTATTTCACCGTTGGATACTTCAATTTTCATCTGTTTATTATCATTGGATTGGATGGTAAAAGTACAAAAAAGGATTGAATGCATTTATTTTTTTACAATCCGTTTAAAAAATGACTCGTCCCTCACTGATAACAGGATTGGTTTATATATAGGAATACATATAATAACAAAGCACATCAAAGAATAGGGCGTATAAAGCCAATAGAAAAATATAATATTACAGCATCAATTATTGGCGGATATAAATCGGCGGTAACCAAACACGCCCGCCGATTGGGTTTTGATTTTGCGTGGCAATCACGATTTTATGATCATATTGTTCGGGATAAAAAATCATTTGATACTATTTCAAATTATATTAAAAATAATCCTAAGAAATGGAAGGAGGATACATTTTATTGATATTTGTTTCCTTGAATAGAAACCTTAAACAATCACATTATGTTTTTAAGAAATCTTTTGCAGTGTACATAACCAATTATATTGTATTTTGTTTTTTTACAGGCACTCCTTCAGGCTGGTAAATATATCTTATCTTTGTCCCATCGGATTTAATTTAATTGTATAACAAAAGTGAATAGTATTGTAGCCATAGTAGGAAGACCTAATGTCGGAAAATCCACCTTATTTAATAGAATGGTCAAACGAAGAGATGCCATAGTGGATGCCGTAAGTGGGGTTACCCGCGATCGGCATTATGGAAAGAGCGATTGGAATGGAAAGGAGTTTTCCTTGATTGATACCGGTGGATATGAGGTAGGTTCTGATGATATTTTTGAAGAAGAAATCCGCAAACAAGTACAATTAGCGATTGAAGAAGCCGATATCATCATCTTTTTAGTCGATGTAGAGAGCGGTATTACCCCTACGGATTCTATTATAGCCGGTTTGTTACGCAAGATTCAAAAACCCATTTTTTTGGCTGTCAATAAAGTGGATAATGCCATGCGAGAAAACGATGCCGTAGAGTTTTACAGTTTGGGATTGGGAACTTACTATTCTATCTCTTCTATCAATGGAAGTGGCACCGGTGACTTGCTGGATGCTGTTGTCAAAGAAATTCCGGATGAAAATATAACAGCTCCGGATGAACTGCCCCGTTTTGCCGTAGTAGGACGTCCCAATGCCGGAAAATCATCTTTTATCAATGCGTTGGTGGGTGAAGAACGGAATATCGTGACCAATATAGCCGGAACGACCCGAGATGCCATCGACACGAAATACAACCGATTTGGGTTTGAATTCAATCTGGTCGATACAGCCGGTATTCGTAAAAAATCCAAGGTGAAGGAAGACTTGGAGTTTTATTCTGTAATGCGAGCCGTTCGTGCTATTGAACATTCTGATGTGATTCTGCTATTGGTCGATGCTACCAGGGGGTTTGAAGGACAGGATAAAAACATCTTTTGGTTGGCCGAAAAAAACAAAAAAGGGATTGTAATTCTGATCAATAAGTGGGATTTAATACAAAAAGAAACCAATACGTTGCGGGACTTTGAGGCTATGGTGCGACGAGAAACTGCACCTTTTACAGATGTGCCTATTCTGTTTATATCCGCATTGACCAAACAACGTGTTTACAAAGCTATTGAAACAGCCGTAGATGTGTTTGAAAAACGAAAGAAAAGAGTTAGCACACGTAAATTAAACGATGTAATGCTACCGATTATCGAAAACAATCCACCACCGGCTAACAAGGGAAAATATATCAAAATCAAGTTTTGTACACAATTGCCTACTCAAACACCTCAATTTGCTTTTTTTGCCAATTTGCCACAATATATCAAAGACCCATATAAACGTTTTGTTGAAAATAAATTGCGTGAAGCATTCGATTTTAAAGGGGTTCCTATCGTTATTTATTTTAGAAAAAAATAGTCGTAAAATAAGGATATATGTCCGATAATAGTACATCAAAACCCAAACTCAACGCGCTGGTATTACTTGGAGGAAAAAGCACCAGAATGGGTATGGACAAAAGCCAATTGGTGTATTATAATCAACCTCAGTGGAAACATCTTGTCTCTTTTTTAAAGCCCTTGGTTCATAAAGTATATCTTGCAGTCCGAAAGGATCAGATCATAGATTATCCGGATACCATCGAGGATAAAATAGCCGGTTTAGGACCTTTTGGAGCTATTTATTCGGCTTTGGAAAAATATCCTAAAGAGGCTTTTCTAGTCCTTGCCGTAGATGTTCCTCGATTGGATTCTGATGCCATTCAAAAATTGATTCTCGCTCGAGATACGACCCAAGATGCTACGGCTTTTAAGGCCGAATCCAAAGATTATCCCGAACCACTGGTTTGTATCTGGGAACCTTCTGCTTTTGCAATGCTTCAATCTTTTAAAAAGCAAGAGAATTATCGTCCTATTCAGGTCTTAAAACAATTAGCAGTAAAAACCCTATCCATCTCTGACGATACACTCCAAAACGTCAATACCTTTCAGGAATATCAGGCCATAAAAAAATCCAAACAAGAATAAACCTGTTTGGATTGTATAGTTATTAATAACGTATTCTAGTTGTTCAATGCTTCGGCGCCACCTACAATTTCCAGTATTTCTCCGGTAATGGCAGCTTGACGTGCTTTGTTGTAGATCAAGGTCAATTCTTCTTTCATTTCACCGGCATTATCTGTTGCTTTGTGCATAGCCGTCATCCGTGCACCGTGTTCTGCCGCATAAGAATCTCGAATGGCTTTGTACAATTGCATCTTTAATGACTTCGGAATCAATTGCTCGACAATCACCTCTTTTGAAGGTTCAAAAATATAATCGGTATGGCCTCCGGTTGCTGTTTTTTTAGATTGAATAGGCAAGAAATTCTCGTGTGTTGGAATTTGCGTGGCGGCATTCTTAAAACGATTGTAAATCAAATCAATTTTATCAAATGCCCCTTCGGTATAGGCATCCATGATTTTTTGCGTAATCTCAGCGACATTTTCAAAGCTCAAAGCATCAAAAATAGCATTGTCATTGGCGTAAATCGTATGGTTTTTACCTAAGATATCATTCCCTTTTTTACCGATTGTGAAGATGGAAACTTCAGCATCTTGATAATCGTTTTCGGCAATACGGATGGTTTCTTTAATAATATTGGTGTTAAAAGCACCGCAAAGCCCCCGATTAGAGGTGATAGCTATTAACAACACTTTATTAACCGCTCTTTTTTCGGCAAAAACACTTCCGGCATCTCCTTCCAGCGTAGCACTTAAATTTTGTAACAATTCGGTCAATTTGTTTGCATAAGGGCGCATATTGGTAATAGCGTCTTGTGCCTTTTTTAACTTGGCTGCAGAAACCATTTTCATGGCGCTGGTAATCTTCATGGTTGATCCGATGGAGACTATCCTGTTACGTATTTCTTTTAAATTTGCCATACTCTCGTTGCTTAATAAAAAATCTTACTGCTCAAACTAAAATGTATCCGCAATTTCAGCAGCTACTTTAGTCATAGTTTCAATAGCCGCATCGGTTAATTTTCCGGCTTTTAGTTCATCCAACATATCCCGATGCTTGGCATTTAACATTTCCAAGTAGTGATTTTCAAATTCTTTTACTTTATCCAAAGGCACTTTACGCAATAGGTTTCTACTTCCTGCAAAAATAATAGCAACCTGATCTTCTACTTTGAAAGGTGAACTCAGGTTTTGTTTTAATATTTCCACATTGCGTTTTCCTTTTTCGATCACATTCAATGTAGCGGCATCTAGATCGGAACCAAATTTGGCAAAAGCTTCCAATTCACGGAATTGAGCTTGGTCTAATTTAAGTGTTCCCGCCACTTTTTTCATCGATTTAACCTGAGCCGATCCTCCTACACGGGATACGGAAATACCCACGTTAATAGCAGGACGTACACCGGAGTTAAACAAATCACCGTCTAAGAAAATTTGACCGTCTGTAATGGAAATTACATTGGTAGGAATATAAGCAGACACGTCACCGGCTTGAGTTTCGATAATCGGTAAAGCCGTTAAAGAGCCACCACCTTTTACCATTCCTTTTAGCGAATCCGGTACATCATTCATTTTAGCGGCAATGGTATCGTCTGTTGTAATTTTTGCTGCACGTTCCAATAAACGGGAGTGCAAGTAGAAAACGTCACCCGGATAGGCTTCACGTCCCGGAGGTCTTCTCAATAACAAGGAAATTTCACGATAGGCTACGGCTTGCTTTGATAAATCATCGTACACGATTAAAGCCGGACGACCGGAATCGCGGAAATATTCACCAATAGAAGCTCCGGCCATCGGTGCATACACTTGCATGGCAGCCGGGTCAGAGGCATTAGCAGCTACCACGGTGGTATAAGCCATCGCACCTCTTTCTTCAAAAAGGTTTACTAGCGCCGCTACCGTAGAGGCTTTTTGTCCAATAGCTACATAAATACAATATACAGGCTCACCGGCATCGTAGAATTCTTTTTGATTCAGAATGGTATCAACAGCCACGGTAGATTTTCCTGTTTGACGGTCACCAATGATCAATTCCCGTTGACCACGACCGATTGGAATCATAGCATCTACTGCCTTGATACCGGTTTGAAGTGGTTCATTCACCGGTTGACGAAACAATACACCCGGTGCTTTGCGCTCCAAGGGCATTTCGTAAAGTTTTCCTGAAATGGGTCCTTTACCGTCTATAGGAGAACCCAGTGTATCAACTACACGTCCTACAATCCCTTCACCTACATTGATAGAGGCAATACGTTTGGTACGTTTTACGGTTGATCCTTCTTTAATATCTTCTACAGGTCCTAAAAGCACAACACCTACGTTATCTTCTTCTAAGTTTAACACGATGGCTTCCAATCCGTTTTCAAATTGAACCAATTCACCGTATTCTGCGTTGGCCAAGCCATAGATACGGGCAATACCGTCTCCTATTTCCAGTACGGTTCCTACTTCGTCCAAGGATTCTTTTCCTTCAAATCCTGCCAATTGTTGTTTTAAGATTGCTGATATTTCAGCGGGTTTTACTGCTGCCATAATTTACTGTTAATGTATCTCAAAAAAGGGAGATACGTTATTGGTTATTATTTCTTTATGATATAAAAATATTTTCTTTAAAATTTCTTTTGAGTTTATTCAATTTGTTGGCGATACTCGCATCTATTTGAATATCTCCTACGCGTAGGATAAAACCTCCTAGTATTGATTCGTCTATTTTATTTTCCAAATCTATTTTTTTGCCTTTTGCCAAATCGCTTGCTTTATCCAAAACTTCTTTACGCATAGTATCGTCAATAGCAATTGCTGTTGTAACAGTAGCTTTGACAATTCCTTTGAATTGGTTGTAAAGCACACTGTATTGTCCTGCTACGGCTTGTAACAAAGCTAATCGTTTGTTTTCTGCTAATAAATCCAAGAGTTTTTTGGAAAGTGGATTCAATTGATCAAAGACACTTTCCAACGCATTTTTTTTGGTAGCATTGGTAATAATAGGATTGTGGAGCATCATCTGCAAATCAGCACTTCCTTTAATACTGCTTTGAATAACTTGCATATCATTATATACAAGGTCTTCTAGTTTTTGATCTAAAGCTAAATCCAATAATGCTTTTGCGTAACGATTGGCGGCTCTGGTATTCATTAGTTTAGTTTTACGTCTTTCAACATTTTTTCAATCAATTTTACTTGATTGTCTTTAGAAGCCAATTGATCTTTGAGTAATTTTTCGGCAATTCCTACAGATAAATCTGCCACTTGACTTTTTAAATCGGCAATAGCGGCTATTTTTTCAGTTTCAATTCCTTCTTTGGCTTTAGCAATTAATTTATCTGCTTCCAATTGGGCATCTCCTTTAGCTTCTTCAATCATCTTTTCGCGCATTTGGCGGGCTTCTTTTAGTAATTCTTCACGTTGGTTACGGGCTTCTTTTAAGATACGCTCATTGTCAGCTTTGAGATTTTGCATCTCTTTGCGTGCATTTTTAGCTTCTTCCAAAGAATTACGAATTCCTTCTTCTCGTTCGTTTACCGCATCTAATATGGGTTTCCAGGCAAATTTTCTCAACAGGAGTAACAATCCTATAAATAAAATCAATTGCCAAAAGAACAATCCAAAAGAAAAGTCATTAAGTAATTTTTCCATTCTATATTTATTTAAATACTATATTAATTAACCAACAGTGATAAGCAACCCTTACCACTGTTGGTTTGTTGTTGTGATTAAACAGCAAATAAGGCTGCAAAACCAATACCTTCAATAAGCGCTGCTGCAATAAGCATAGCGGTTTGAATTTTTCCGTAAGCTTCTGGTTGACGAGCAATGGCGTCCATTGCGGAACCACCAATTCTACCGATACCGATACCGGCACCTATTACTACTAAACCTGCACCTACAATTTTTGGAATATCCATAATATATATATTAAAAATTAAACATTCAAATTAATGGTCATCGTGTTCTTCTACGGCAAAGCCGAAATAAAGAGCCGATAACATCGTAAAAATATATGCCTGTAACAAGGCAACTAATAATTCAATTAGCGAAATAGCAAAGGATAAGAAAAAACTCAATCCGCTACCTAACCAATTATGAAATATAAACATCAAACCTATCAAACTCATCAATACAGTATGTCCGGCGAAAATATTGGCGTACAAACGTATCATCAGGGCAAAGGGCTTGATAAACACACCCAATAATTCTATGGGAGCTAATATGATTTTCATCGGCCAAGGGACTCCCGGCATCCAAAATATGTGTTTCCAATAATTTTTATTTCCGGAAAACTGTGTGATAATAAAAGTAACCAATGCCAAAGCAAGGGTAATGGTAATGTTTCCGGTAATATTGATTCCTAAAGGAGTCAACCCTATTAAATTAAAAAACCAAACAAAAAAGAAAACCGTCAACAGATAATTCATATACCTGGCATAGTGTTTCTCACCAATATTCGGTTTGGCAATATCATCTCGTATAAAGAGAATAATGGGTTCCAGAAAACCGGCAACTCCGGTAGGAATACCATTATTTTTCTTGTATGATTTAGCTATTTTTGAGAATAACCAAAGCATAAAAATACCTAACAGAAAAATACTAAAAACATTTTTGGTAATAGAAAAATCCAAGGGCTGTTCATTGGTGGGATAATGGTGTTCGTCAAACGTTAGTGTCCCTTTGGCGTCTGTTTTGTATATTTTTCCATGGTGTAACTTGTAGTAGTCATTTCCGGCTTTTACAACTTTTTCACCGTGGTGAAATTTAGACGCCATAAAGACTTTCAAGCCCTTATCCCAGAGGATTACCGGTAGGGAAAAACCGTAATGCTCATTCGTATCAGAATCAGAGAAAAATACAAATTCATGCGAATCCCTAAGGTGATGTTGAATCCCTTCCTTAATTTCATCCCGAATGCTTTCAGTAGCATGTTCTTCCGTGGTGGATGCATGGTCTGATTCTTTCGGACTTGTATCATGTTGTGCCCATGAGGTGAAACTGATACTTAAAACGGCCAATATGTATAGTATTTTTGTTCGCATTCTAAATTTATAAACGTGCTAAAAAATCGGTGCAAATGTAGTGTT